>DATFBL010000087.1:0-10293 GCA_035253865.1 Nitrososphaeraceae archaeon
TTGAAAGCTTGTTACAAAAATTCTACTTCCAATAGCCATAATTTTCAATTTATCTTAGTCTCCTAATCCCGTAGTGCTTTTTAATTCTTTGTATGAAAAATTACCGATAGGGAATCTTCGAATTCAGATGACATTACAGATAAATCATGGTTTTTTATCTCTTTTCAATGTTGTCTGAGAACAATGATCTTAGAATATTATATGTTCTATTAGATGGAATAGGTGACTTGCCAAATCCTAATTTAGACGGTAAGACTCCATTAGAAGCAGCTAATACTCCCAACATTGATGGTTTGGCAAGAAAGGGGAAAATGGGTCAGGTAATAAGTGTTGGAAAGGGAATATCACCCCAATCCGATATTGCTGTATTTAATATGCTAGGCTACGATTTTCGTGGACAAAAATATGCAGGAAGGGGAATTGTTGAAATAATTGGATCCGGAGTTGACTTCCGTGATGGAGACTTGGCTCTAAGAGGTAACTTTGCAACGCTAGATAACAGTAAAATAATAGACAGACGTGCAGGTCGAGATATCACCAAGCAAGAAGCAAGTACTATTTGCTCATTTCTTGAAGACAATGTTGTATTTGATGATCCAGATGTCACTGTCCGAATAACTCCTACAATAGCTCATCGAGCAATAATTAAATTTAGACATAACAAGAAATCCCTATCTGATAGAATAACTAATACCGATCCTGCATATGGTAAACTAAACGGTATCGGGATTGCTAAAACTGACGTTGACAATATGATTGTACAGAAATCTATCTCAGAAGACAATTCTGAGTCCTCAATATTATCATCAAAAATTGTTAATGAATTTACTACGAAATCTATTGCTTTATTGAATGATCATCAAATAAATCTTGACAGAGTTGCAAATAACAAGAAACCAATGAGCGTAATATTATTGAGAGATGCTGGAAACAGTGTTCCTCAGCTTCAACCGATAACTGAAAAATATGGGATTTCTACTTCGTGCCTTGTTGATATGCCCGTAGAAATCGGAATCGCGAAGATAATTGGTATGGATTTATTTTGTTCTCAAAAAATCGATGATTACAAGCAAAAGGGAATTGAAGTTGCAAAAATCCTTGATTCTTATAACCTGGTGTATGTTCACATAAAAGGACCTGATGAATATGGACATGATGGCGATGCGCTGGGTAAAAAGTCTAATATTGAATCAATTGATGAAAATTTTTTCGGAGTATTCTTACAATCAGTAACTAGAGACCATGTAGTGGTAATTTCAGGCGATCATTCTACCCCTTGCATAAAGAAATCTCATTCAGACGACCCAATCCCATTATTGGTATCGGGAAATGGTATCAAAAGTGATGGGAGTCAACGCTTTACAGAATCTTGGGCAGGTAAAGGTTCCATAGGTACTTTGAAAGGCTCGGAAGTAATTTCATATGTATTGAAAATGATCAATACGCAAAATAACGATTAGAAAAGTATTCTCGCAAGTCATCTATTGCTGTGTTCCAGTCAGGGTCACCTTGCACTGTTCGCATACCTTTTCATCAATATTTCTCTCAAGACTATGATGTGCATCGCATATGATAAGTGAATATCTCATATAATTACACAATGCAATGAATTTTGACAAAGTTTTCGCTGTATAAGCCCTGTTAGTCGAAAGATCATTACCGATTTCTTTAATCATACTCATGATTTCACTGAGAGACATGAGTTTTGAAATTAACTCATTATCTCCACGAGTACCTCTAAGATAATTACTTACTGCTGCCTGGGTAATCCCTAACATTCTAGCTACTTCTTCCTCCTTTAACCCCTTTTCGATAACGAGCTCTTTTGACAATATTGCTCTTACAGCAGGGATTAGTAATTTGGACTCAATTTCTGATGGAAGTAGCATTAGGTGTGCCTAAATTGCGCTTTTTAAATATATATAGTTTCTTTCATTCGTCTGCAATATAGGACTATGAAGTATTATTTCAGTTTCAACTATCAAGTTAATTTTGTCATAAGATATTTTTGATTGAATTCAATTTGGAAGCTTATTTAAGTCGTAGAATTTTTGGAAAGTGGTAAAAACAAGAAATCTTGATCAAAAATTACATTTATTAATACTCAAGAATATTATTGAATAGAAATTGCAAAAATTCGACGATTTAGACATGAAAATATTGTCAGAACTTTGTAAGAATGCTAATATTTCTGTGCCAAGATTGAGTAAATTATTATCCACTAATTCGTCAGTACTTTATAGTAGAATTAAGCGATTATATAAGAGAAATTTGATTCAGAAATCCACTATTGTTGTGAATGAACCTCTTTTAGGAATCAATGTAAAAGCCGTGGTTGGAATAAACAGAGATCCAAAATTAAAAGAAGAAATTCATGCAGCGTTATTGAAGGTATTTCAGATAATATCAATTTCTGAAGTAACAGGAAGATTTGATATACTGGTGACTATCAGTGCAACTACTCTGGAAGAACTCCACAATGTTGTCATCAAGCAGATTGGGAAGATTGAGGGAGTTCAGAATACAGAAACCTTTGTAGAAATGCAGAGAACGGAGAAAGAAAGAATTTTTACAGCATAATTATCTCACTCATACCTCTTGATTGGCAGAAAATCTCAGGCATTTGAAATTTTAATGCCTTTAGATAGTAACGCAGTAAATTGATTTTGATGTATAACCATTTCAAAAAAATTCCTTTACTAGGTTGCACTTGAGCAAGTTTAATATGGATGTGGGCTACTTGAATGTCCAGTCCAGCACCAACTAGATATCTGAGTGCAAGAGTATCTTCAATGCTTAGTAATTCCGAGAATTGGATGCTTTAGTCTATGTTATCCAGCCCATAATTATTTTCAGATAAATACCAATTTTGCTCGTAATATCGATAGATTCAAATATTCCACTCATGCGATAAAATGTGAATTTTTGTCTTTTGTACAACAAAAAGTATTGGAAATAATCCAAACTCTGAAACTTGCAAAAAAAACTAGCAAGGACGACTATATGACTCATCTTCGACTAGTACTACTAGGAATTGGCATAGTCGGTGGAATTGCTTTTGTAATTAAATTGATTGCAGAATTTCTAACCTTTAATGGACAGAATGGACAGTAGAGTACTATATTCAGTCAACAAAACTAATTCCGAATAATATTAATTTACTAGTCGTAGTAGTCCTTAACAGTAGCTAAATTGAAAAAAATTATAGGAACTCTTGGTTCTCACTGTTCGCTTCAGGTCTTAAAGGGTGCAAAGGATGAAGGATTTAAGACTCTTTTGATAACTGAAAAGAAGAGGTATCGCGTATATCAGAGATTTAGCTTTATTGACCACGTAATACTGGTTGACAATTTTAGAGATATTCTAAAGTCGGATATTCAAAACAGATTAAACCAATTGAATTGTATCATAATACCTCACGGTACTCTTGTTTCTACGTTAACTCCTGACGAAATAGAAAGTATTAACGTACCTTTTTTTGGTAATAAATTCATTTTAAGATGGGAAGCAGATCGAAACCTTAAACAAAAACTTATGTTAGAATCAAAGTTGCAAGTTCCAGGAGAAATAAATTCAAAAAGTGAAATTAAAGATCTTTGCATTGTGAAGTTACACGGAGCTGCGGGAGGTAAAGGATACTTTCTTACATCAGATCAAAAGGGTTTCGAAGAGGGGTTCCACAGACTTTTGAATGATAATGTAGTTGCTAACGAAAAGGATCTATATATTCAAGAATATGTGAAAGGAGTTCCTGTATTTCTACATTTCTTTTATTCTCCAATCTCCGGAGAAATAGAATTTATGGGTGTAGATAGAAGGTACGAATCGGATATAGACGGTATCTCGCGAATTCCCGCAAAAGATCAGCTTAATGTTCCTACAGAACCTACGTACAATGTTGTAGGAAACATCCCGTTAGTTTTAAGGGAGTCCCTATTAGAGGCAGTATACCAAATGGGCGAAAATTTTGTTGAGGCTTCTGAAAGGCTCATTCCCCCAGGGATCCCAGGACCATTTTGCTTGGAAGGAGTATATAATAAGGATGCAAAATTCATTTCATTTGAATTTTCTGCAAGAATTGTAGCCGGGACTAATCTATACGTGTCTGGTTCCCCATATTCGGATTTTCTGTTTCAGAATAATATGAGTATGGGAAGAAGGATTGCATTAGAAATAAAAAACGCAATAAACAAAAGGAAACTTGATAAAGTGCTCACATAGGAATCTAATATTCGCGTTAGATAACTAATTGATTCATTGTTGAATTATATCTATTGAATTTATCAAGCCATATATTGGGTTTTTCAAAAAATGCTCTAAGCTTTTCTTATCATTAATATCCATAGCTATTACTTTTTCATTCACAAGTGATACTGTGATAGGAACATCTTTCCATTCTAATACCCCATTAGTATAGATATCAACATAGCATTTAAAGCCCGAAGAATTGTCACTTTTTTTATACAAAATCCCAAGTCTGTCTTGAAGGTTGTGATCAGCTGACTCATTTGATACCGGCTTGTAAACAATTGTATGAAAATGAATACCTCTTCCATCAACCTCGATCATTGTAAAGTTGCTTTTGAAATAAGTCACATTATCCTTTAAGACGTCAATCCTCCATTTTCCTCCCAGAAGATATTTAGCGGATGAATTGGTATTGATGTCCTTGACAATGGGTATTGTATTATTCGGGGAATCCTGCATAAACAGAATAGTATTAACCGTTCCTTCCGCATTGAAAGACGAATTTGAATATTGATAAGCAAGATCTGATATATTTGTCGAAGTCTGTCCATAGATATTTGAATTAGCATAATCATATTCATTAGCGATAAAGATCTGAAGATAAATCACAAACCAGATTAAGCCAATAATTGAACTAATAAGCCAGTTGCGACTCGATATCATGAGTCAAAATTAGAAATTTAACATAACTTAAATTTTACATTTCTAATGTACTAATTATTTAGATATTCTTAATCCTAGTGATAAGATAAATAAAACAAGAGCATTTATTCTCTAAACGCCAATATTAGAGTCCAAATTTCAAAAAGCCAAAATTGTCGATGGAATATTAAATTAATCGAGTGCGATATCCAGTGAATTGTTCTCAGCATATATTGAATTTTTCATGTCTCTTAACTTTTAATGATTACGAAAGGCTGAATGAAGCTGTTTCATTCTACTTATCTTTCGAAAAATATTCTATCTATAAATTCAGATTTAACGTAGTAATAAAGACTCTCTCCTTTTTTTACCATCTCATCTTTCCCAATTTACATATACTTAGTTTAGTATCAACATAGGGCAACAATGTTGAACACAAAAAAAGTGTTAATGCTTGTGATGCTGTCGGCAGGTTTGTTGACAGTGATTACAGGAACAGGTATGTCAAATGTTGTACCGGTATTCGCTGAGGAAGATGAATGTGAAGACAACGGCGATGACAGTTGTAACGAGCAAACTCAAAAGACAAAACTGGAAAACGAGTGTAAGATAGTGAATGAAATTGAAAATGAAGATCGCAGCGACGAAAATATAAACGGTGAAATTGTTAACGGCGACGTAATTTGCAATATATCTACAGTGAGTGAGGAAGACAACGTTACTAACGAACCAGGGGACGTCGTGATTTGTCACAGACCAAGTGGCAATCCAACGCAAGAGCAAACATTGAGTCTGTCTCAAAATTCCGCAGACAGTCACTTAAATAACCATCCATTCGATACACTTGGCCCTTGTGAGAATGAAGACATCTTTGCACCAATATCTTGACATATCAAATGTACAAAATTAGGTACTAGTGTGCCACTCACTTCCATATTTTTTTCTTCTGATTTAAACTAACTTTTTTACGAACAATTTAAAACCAGCATAATTCAGGGCTAAATCGTATCTCTCATCTTACTTTGTAGTAACTGAACATTTGACAAGCAATTTCATGTATGCCTCAATCCTGATGTAAAGTTACTAGCAAATAGACTTTATCTATCTTATTTTTTCCTTATCATGAATATCGTAATTAACGCAACACCCCCAAGTAAGGCCAATGCTATGATAGAATTGTGAGTATCACTTAACGGATTCGGAGGAGTCTGGTGTGGAATAAATACCTGAAACGACGCCAAGTTGATAGAATCGCTTCTGTCGAGCCGCAGCAACACTTGATGAGTTCCATCATCAGGGAACAAATAATCGACATAAAAGTCTCCGTTTTGTATAGACACATTTTGAAATTTGAAGAGTCGCTGACCGTTGGTGACTGTAACCTGAGCAATACCTTCTGGCATGTGATGACCTGTTTGCAAGTTCGTAACACTAAATGCCAAATTTGTGAAAGCGTCGATAATTGGTTTCTCAGGCGAGTATCCGAATTCAATCCTAATGTTATCTCTAATGCTATTCCAAACTTGAGTATTATAGGAATGAGTTAAGTGAGCATTACTTGAATTATAAGAAATGATGGTAGTAATTACGAAAAACAGTATCATGGTTAAAGTTATCATACTTTGATAGTCTCTATTTATTTTCATGTTTGGATCCAGACTCATCCAGTGGAATCTCCTAAAACCATTTTATAGTTTTTGAATACGTTTTGTCATCAGTACATACTTATAGTAACTGATAAGTTGGTAGCAAATTTCTTATAGTACGTAATTAATATTTGATTATAGTTCTTATCGTTGGATTCCGGTTGGACAAACCTACGCATTAGTGTCGCTAGTTCTAAATATGAGTAATCTATACAAAATACTTTTGACTTTCGAAGGGAAACAAGAAGTTGAAACTAAAAATTGACTTAGACTGTACTCCTGGTGGATTGTTTCTGGATTTTGAACCAAACAAGGTAAGCTGTTTATTTTCTGAGGATTGTTATTTCTTATAGAAAACTTACATGTAAGAATATTCCATAATTTCATACAACGCTTTTATATGAGGAATTTGTTGATTCAAATAACAATAATATGAAGTGTGCGTGCTGTAAAGAAAACATAGACTCGCCTAATCTATTTATGGACATTTATGTATGTGAGAGATGTTATCATGAATTAATTTCCAAGGTTTATTATCATACTTCTGTAGATGCATAATTTACCTAATTATGTATCGGCCAACTATTGTCCTCCAGAAATCCTACGTCAGATGCATCCTTAGCAGATTTAATCAATGTTTGTTGGAAGGGATCATAAGTTAATTCTAGTAATTACAAAAATAAGAACTAGTACACTGTGAAATATTAAAATTAATATACTATCCCAAAATCAAAGAGACTGATGTTCCAAGTCTCAGTTGACAATTGTGGGATAACGGTGGGCGTCGAAGATAAAACTATATATCTTGATCCGAATAAGCAACCTAATTCTGATTTCATTTTCATTTCCCACGCACATGCCGATCATTTGCACAAGAGCGTTAAAGAGAACGGTAATAAGATTATCACCTCGAGAATAACTCACAAGATAGCAAATCATCGGGGATACAAGTATAGCGATACATTCGAGGAAGATGGTTTCAAATTACTCGATTCAGGACACATACTTGGATCAAATGGACTCCTAATAGAAGATGAGTTATACTACACGGGTGATATATCGATACGAAAAAGAGCATTTATGAATCCTGCCATTATTCCAAAGGCAAAAACCCTGATAATAGAGTCTACCTTTGGCCATCAAGATTATATTTTTCCAAGATTTGAAAGCACAATACATAAGGCCAATCTAATAATTTCTGAAATGTACCATCAAGGCATACCAGTTATCTTGCTGGGTTATACGCTAGGAAAAGCTCAAGTTTTAACTAATGTGTTTAGACATTGGAAGCCACTGATCATTCACGATTCGATACATGAAATGAACAGGATTTATTCAGAATTTGGTATCAATATGGATAACTATGTTACCTTCTCTGAGGCAGAAAAAGACAACATGTTGTCATGTCATAGTCCTTGGTTAATGATTGCTCCTATTGAGTCATGCAGAAATGGATTTCTAAAATATATCAAGACAAAATATGGTGCATTGTCTATTGGATTTAGTGGATGGTCTGTAAAGCCATATTACAAATATGCAATGGGGTTAGATCATTGTTTACCCCTTAGCGACCATTGCGATTACAACGATTTGATCGCAGTAGTAAAGAAATGCAATCCTGAAAAGGTATACACATTTCACGGATTTGCAGATGGATTTGCACAAGATCTGCGTTTGATTGGATTTGATGCAGATCCACTTGTTTACTCTAAAGGTAAGGCCAAGACCCGTAAAGCACCGCTGAAACTTGATTCCTTTTTTGGAAAATCAAACACTTAAATAATCTGGGTAAAATACGTCTTGATTACAGTATTACAATCTATACACTGAATCACTTTCTTTCTTGTTCTCTAAAATAGGGAATTACCTTCTTACCAAATTGCTCAATATTTTTGAAATAGCCATCTCCCCAAAATCTGATAATAAAGTGATTCGTTCCTGCTTCGATAAACCTTTCTAACATCTCTATTACATCGTCTGGCTTGCCCACTCCTATTGCACTCCTCGCAACATCATCAGGTATTTGCATCGCAGCTCGTTTCATCTGTTCCATCAATTCTGGCTTATTCATTGCATATTCTGTAAAGTATTTACGGAAATCAAACTCCGAGTCCTGTTGAATATCATGTACCTTCAATAATTCAGGTTTGTACAAACTAACCTTCACAGCGTTTTTCATCTTATTCCATGCTTCCTCTCCATCTTCGGTAAAGTAAACATCTACATCATTAGCGAATTGAAAATTAGAAATATCTCTACTATTTTTCTTTGCATGATCCTTTATGACGTCTGCATGATGTTTGAACAACGCGGGAGTATAGCCAATTGGTATCCACCCATCTCCATAAATAGCGCACAACTCTAGTGTTTTTGGTGCACCAGCTGCAATATACACCGGCGGTCTTGGTTTCCTGATACTCTTTGCCTGTAAACATGCGTTGATTAACTTATAATATTCTCCATCATAATTTACTCTATTGTCAGGATCAGAATCAAATAGAGCTTCAATGACTTCTAACTGTTCCCTGAATTTAGTTACAGGCTTTTTGAATTCTATTCCAAAATCAACTACATTTTGTGCTTCTCCTGCACCGATACCCAGTATTGCTCGTCCGTTGGTAAGCCTATCTAACGTAATAGACGAAAGAGCGATAGTGGAAGGATGCCTTCTAATTGCATCTGTCACGCAGGTTCCTAATTCTACATTTCTTGTGACCGCACCTATTGCCGCAAGCAATAACCATGCATCATTTACAACCGCATTTTTCCACTGCGGCACGTTTGAGTGGTCCATAGACCATATAGAATCAAAATCAAGCCTGTCCGCAATTTGACATGCCGTCATTATTTGGACTTCATCCAGACCTAGTCTGGCAATATTTAATCCTTGGGTAAAGCCAAATTTAGTTCTCATTTTATAATGGAATTATGCATCCATATGAGTATATAAGGTTTGGATGATTTTGGATTAGGATAACTACTTGTCAAATCTAGTAGAAGATTAGAATCGGCTGAGAATAATTTTGTTTGAATATATATAAAATAGCATTATGCAGAAGAAGAATGTGAATTTCAGAGATTCTAAAAATTCAGCACAAGAAAATGACAAAAAGACTTCAGTTCGATTGTTGGTCAATGGCAAGGTTCAGGGTGTATATTTTCGGTTTAATATGCAACAGGTAGCAAAAAAAAATTCTGTTTTTGGGTGGGTGCGAAACTTAGCTGATGGACGTGTAGAGGCCTTACTTGAAGGAAATAAGAATGATGTTGATAAGGTCATAGAGTGGAGTAAAAAAGGTCCCGAGAATTCTAGAGTAGATGACCTAAAAATAGACTATTTACAATATAAGGGAAAATTTGTTGATTTTGCCATACAGAATGACAAATGATAGCTTCACGATCAAATCTATATATCTGGCAATAAATTATTGTCTCAATAGTTGTATATAAAATCTGGATACTGCATAAAGTAACACCGATAAGAAAAATAGAAAGGTTGATAGAAACTACAGATAGTTCATGATACAAGTCCTTCTATTCTTAGAAAATAAAGGTTACAATTGCAAGTAATTGTATTGCTAATTAAAAAAATTGGTACAATACCGTCCAATTTCCTAAAAATTATGCATAGCAACCAGATATAGATTGTAGATATTGGAAGAGATGTCCTGTTCTGTTTTGATATTAAACTCGCTCCATTCCACTTTTATTCCATTCCAACCCCGTGTATGCCATTTCCCGAATGGCAATGGTTGAT
>DATFBL010000088.1:0-9589 GCA_035253865.1 Nitrososphaeraceae archaeon
TCATTCAAAAACAAATTCATTTTGGGCAACAAAATTTCTCTTCGATATAATGCAGTCTTACCGCTCAAGCATGAAAGAGCTTTTCCACCTGCTGTTTGTGCCGGCATATCATAATAGTTTCGCATATCCCAAAAGATATCAGTCATCTTTTGCCAGATTGTTCTTGTTTCAATGGGGTGATATCTAGGAGTAACACCACCAATTTTTGGATCAACTTGAAAAGGTCGTAGGGCATTTTCCAAAAAATTTGAATCCCACATTGTATCGCTATCTGTTAGTGCAAGAATCCTACCTTTTGACTCTGATATTCCATCGGCTAAGGCTGCCCTCTTTCCAGGTTTTGACGTGACTATCAACTTTAAGTTTCTCTTTCCTTGTTGAAATTCCTTAAATTCAGCTATACATTCTGGATCGGATTTGTCAATAATTGCAATTATTTCTGCAGGGTTATTTTTCCACCAGGATTCTAAAGATCTCTTGAAAATTTTATTGTCTTCTTTGTACACTGGTATGATTACTGAGACACTAAGCTGATCTGTCGCTACAGAAGCATCTTTAGGTGAACCAGGCGTTATTGGAGAATAAAGGGTTGCGACTATTTTCTTGATTAACCATATTGTCCATCTCCAAATTCCAACTATACCTAGAGGAATAATTAGCCAGTAATTGTAGAATGAACTTGGAATGAAATTTCTAAAAATGTAATCTTTCAGCCCATTGAACTGATAAATGATATCGTTAATGTCAAACCAGATTGGCGAAACAACCAGTGAAACGGCAAAAGCAACAAGTAGTAAGTCAAAAACTATATTGCCAAAAATTCCGCCATGGTTTTGAAGCGTTTGGTGACTGTAAGTTTTCACTGATTAAGATTCATTTCCAGATTATTTATTAGTAACTTTTCCTGTGAAATAGAAGTTAAAGACGTAACATGGTTAGTGTTAATTCTTACTATATTTCTTACTCGAAAATGAAAAGGAATTATATAAATATGATTAATTATAACCCCCCTATAATAAAGAGGGATTTTGCACGAGTAAGATAAGCATTATTGGTTCTGGTGTAGTAGGAAGTGCAACGGGTCAGGGATTTCATAAGCTAGGTCATGATGTAATTTTTTATGATATTTCAAAGGAAAGGCTTAGAACTCTAAAGAATAATGGATACAAGGTTGCAGAGAGTCTGAGTGATGCAATGTCACAAACAGATATTTCATTTGTCTGTGTTAATACTCCAACTCATAATTCGCAGCAAGACCTTTCACAAATACTTTCTGCGCTATATCAACTAGCAAACTTTTTGAATTCAACTGATAAACGTCACATGTTGGTATTCAGGAGCACTATGTTGCCTGGTACTATGCGCAGTGTAGTGTTAAACTATCTCGAGAAAAACTGTATCAAAAAGAGAGGAGTTGACTATGAAGTTGCTTACAATCCAGAATTTCTGAGACAGATTTCTGCGTTGGAAGATTTCTTCAAGCCAGACCGAGCAATAATTGGAGACGAGGGTAGTAGTGAATTGTCAAATATGCTAGTAGATATATACAAGCCTTTGACAAAAAATATTATCACCACCTCATTTGAAGCTGCGGAACTAATCAAGTATGCATCAAACTGCTTTTTATCATTAAAAATTTCATTCTTCAATGAAATAGGATTGATTTGTAAACATCTGGGAATAGACGACAAGGTTGTGAGTTTGGGTGTATCGTTGGATAAAAGAATTGGTAAATATGGTACTGAATTTGGAAGACCATTTGATGGAATGTGCCTGCCAAAGGACACTCAAGCATTGGCTTCATTCATAAAACAAAACAGAATTGAACCTGATTTACTAGAAATAGTTCTCAACATCAACAAGAAAATTGAGGACCTTACAACAACTAAACAACTTGTACCCGGTGCAAGAGAATCTCATTCTTAAAATCAAAAATCTTCCATAATTATATATTGGGAGATAAATTTTTATTTACCTAATGAATTTGCCTGTTTTTGGAATTATATTTGCTTTCTTATTAATTCTAAATATTTCACTGATACCTAATCTATATGCTCAAGAAGCAAAATCCCAGCTTATTGGGGTAAACATGTTAGGTTACTATACCACCTTACCTCAATCTCGAGAATTTAAAAATCCATTTCCCGATAACTACTATGATCAGAGTTTTAAGATAATTAAAGATGGAGGAATGAATCATGTGCGATATGTATACTATTGGGAATCTTATGTGAAGAATCCTGTAGCCTTCATAAATGAATTAAAGTTTGCAGCAACTCTTGCAGACAAATATGGAATAAAAATAATTTATGATAATCATCAATTTCATACATCATCCTGGCTTAATCCTCAAAGAGGAACAGGATTTCCTAGTTTCTTATTCCAAAATAATTCAGCTTACGCCTACGGTAGTGGAGGTAGTCCTTTGTATCCTTCAGCAGCCGCATGGTGGACTCAATGGTGGAATAGGGAGGTGACAGATGCAAATGGTACTGACGGGTGGACTCTACAATCTGAATTCTTAAAAAAAGTAGTCGGTACGGTTGACGGCCACGCAAGCACTGCGGGATATGAAATATTGAGCGAACCGCAAGTACATAGTGCAGATCAGTGGGATAAGATTGGAAAATTCAATACATTTATGACAAATGAATTAAGAAATGTAACAAAAAAAGACATTGTGTATAGCATGAGCATTCCTGTTGATCTTGATAGTAACATTGGAGTCAATGCAACGAATTTAGCAAAGATGACACCGGCAAATAAGACAGATACGATATTCAAGTTTAGCATATACGGATTGCCTTCTCCTGGCAGCTACCAAGAGGATAGACTGAACATTTTTTTGGCCACTGGCAATCTATCAGGAGTCCCTATGTATATTGGAGAATGGAATAACGTAGCCAGGGACAAGGTAATAAACGAAGAAGGAGACTTTGTCTATGAAATAGACCCAGAAGCAAGTAATATCACTCCGGAAGATACAAATGCGATTTTAAAGAAATTTAATGAAATAGATCCCTATGGCTGGGCGTTTTGGTACTGGAATTTTAGACCACACAGAGTGGAGAATTTTAATCTAGTTACAAGTGATGCAGCCGGAAATCTGGTTCCCACAAAGTACTTTGATATCCTCAAAAATGCAGTTCAATCAATAAAGTAAGCAAGAAGTTAGCAAGGCTCCTTAATAGAATAAAAGTGAGGGTAAACTCTTCTGCATGGTAACGTGGATTAGTATTTCGCAATATACGGCATAGTTAGCGACTCCACAAGGTTTAATTCATGTATAAATGTCATAGTTAATGGATAAAGAAGCTAATTGAATCTCCGACTACAATTGAAAGACGGAACCAGGCGGCGATCCTTAGTATTTATTCTTATTCCGCTAATCCTTTCTGCTTATACTCACCTATGGAATCCAACAGGCTTTCCATCGATTCATACAGATGAGGGACATTACCTCAGAAAGGCAATTTCCACAGAAATTGGTCAGGGACTTCAGCCACAGGATAGATATCGAGCTCCTTATTTTGGACAAATTTTCCTGGCAGGCATCTTTAACATAATTGGTTATCCAAATGTCGAAACCCTTGGCGAGAAAAATCCCGTTGAGCAGTTGTATTTGGTACCTCGCGTGATTATGGGAATCTTGGCTGTGTTTGACACTTTTCTATTATATAGGATCACAGAATACAGGTACGGCAGAAATGTTGCAATCATTGCCTCAATATTATTTGCAGTCATGCCATTTACATGGATGATTAGGAGAATATTCCTAGAAACAATACAGCTACCCTTCATCCTGACATCGATACTCCTAATTCTAAATTTAACCAAGGGTCACCAAATGCAATCACCTTTAACCTCACAAACACAGTCAAAACCACAGCAAAACGACATTGAACAACAACCAAGTCAACTACAAAATGCATTTCAGAGTGAATATGCAAAGCTGACTTTGATAATTTCGGGGATTTTCCTGGGTCTTGCGATATTTACCAAGATACCTGCATTTACAATAATTCCTTTAGGTATCATTATGGTATACATGGTTACCAGAAAAAAGAAATATGTGGTAGTCTGGTTAATTCCGGTTCTTTTGGTCCCAATGTTGTGGCCTATCCATGCAACATTAAGTGGTGACATGAACGATTGGATAGACGGTGTGCGTTACCAAGTTAGCAGAGATAGACCTTTGATAAATACAATAAACACGTTCTTCCAGATAGACCCGGTCTTATTTATTCTTGGAATGGGTGGGCTTATTTATGCAGCCGTAAAGAAGGATTATTTCCTTTTGCTGTGGACAATCCCCATTTTTGTCTTCCTGCAAGCAATTGGCTATGTATCTTCATTCCATCTTATACTATTGCTGCCGCCGTTTTGCATTGCCGGGGCCACTATGATTGAGAAGATAGGAAACAACATTGCCAATGTCAGGTTGAGAAATATGCTGCCCTACATCAGGATTGCAGTTATCGGAGTATTTGGCATAGCCAGCATTACCATGCTAATTACCTTGAACATGAATTCAACCTATTATCAGGCACTTGCTTTCGTGCTTGCCAATCTACCGGATAGTAACTCAAATACAACAAGTATCAATCCTGCCGACAAAGTAACTCTGATTGGAAATCCTCAATACTTTTGGATTCCAGAATTTGTTTTTAACAAGACATTTGATTCAAAGAACTTTTACAGCAAGACTCCGTTTAAGACAGACAAATACATGATGATTATAGACAGTGGATTTGTTAGAATTCTAAATGGAGATAATTCCTCCAGACTGAATCTGGCATATAATGCAACCCATAATTTGGCCAGGTTTGAGCAGAATATTACGGGCGGGACGGATATTAACAAGTATCCATTTACAAACTTGAGACTGAGCCCTGAAACCAGGTTTATTGAACTCAGATCCAATTACTAGTTGCAGAAATGACAATTATATCAAAACCATTTAATTTGACCTTCTAGGTTTAGTTCTCGTCATTAAATGCGCATTCTTTTGCTACATGCAGATTTTATTGAATACCAACCTATTTCCAAAGAAATACAGACAGCAGAGGATATTTCATCCACATCCAGTAGAAAAATAGACGAAGTTATTGTGGCACTTGTTGCCGTCGAAAAAGATGATGATGAATCCCTAATCAATGAAGTTGGAACTGAATTAAAAGATTATGGCCAGACGATAAAATGTGATAACCTGTTAATCTACCCGTATGCCCATCTAAGCTCGGACCTAGCCAGCCCTAGAACGGCACAATCTCTACTAAATTCCATTGAAGAAAAATTAAAAAACCTGTTCAAGACTGTAAATAGAGCTCCGTTTGGTTGGACAAAGTCTTTTAACATAAAAATAAAAGGACATCCGTTAGCAGAGCAGGCCAAAACCATTCAGAAAAAGTCAGATGATGCTACCAAATCCAAGTCAGAATCGAGTGGTGAATCAACTGCTTTAAAATCAGAAGAAGAACTAAAATCCACATGGTATGTCCAAACAGTAGAAGGAAGTCTTATTCCAATAGATGAATATACTTTTGAGAAAAACAGTTCATTTAGAAAGTTAGCTGATTATGAATTATCTAAAAAAAGAACAGTAGTTGAAGTGCCTCCACATGTGAAATTAATGAAGAGACTGGCAATTGCTGATTATGAGCCTTCATCTGACGGCGGTAATATGAGATACTATCCGAAGGGACGTTTAATGAAATCACTAATCGAAACCTATGTTACTAAAATGGTACACGAATATGGCGGAATTGAAGTTGAAACACCGGTAATGTATGATTCCAACCATCCTTCAATACATAGTTATTTTAACAGATTTCCAGCAAGGCAGTATAGTATTCAATCTGATAACAAACAACTTTTCTTGAGGTTTGCTGCTTGTTTTGGTCAGTTTCTGATGGCCAAAGATTTTCAAATCTCATATAAGCAATTGCCATTGAAACTTTATGAATTAACAAGGTATTCATTTAGAAGAGAAAAGAGCGGCGAATTAGTTGGCCTTAGAAGACTAAGGGCCTTCAGTATGCCCGACTGCCATGCTTTTTGTAAAGACATAGAACAGGCAAAAGAAGAATTTGTCAAACGGTTTGAGTTATCATTAAGAGTAATAGATGGTCTTGGTCTGTCACCAAATGATGATGTGGATATGGTTATTAGATTTACATCAGATTTTTATGAACAAAATAAAGAATTCATCAAGACTTTTGCAGCCAAATTAAAGAAACCAATACTTGTCGAAATGTGGAATGAGAGGTTCTTTTATTTCATTGTAAAATGGGAATTTAATTTCATTGACAGTTTGGGAAAAGCTGCAGCATTATCAACCGACCAGATAGATGTTGAAAATGGGGAGAGATACAACATTGAATTTGTTGATACCGATGGTGAGAAAAAATATCCAATTATTTTACATAACTCTCCTAGTGGGGCAATAGAGCGAGTGATTTTTGCCCTGTTAGAAAAAGCTGATAAAAATGGTAGTACTGGAAAGACTCCAGCATTACCATTATGGCTATCACATACCCAAGTAAGGATAATTCCTGTAGCCTCAAAACATACAGAATTCAGTGAGAAAATTTTAGAACAATTGAGCAAGAATACTATCAGGGCCGACATTGATGACAGAGAACTGTCCGTTGCAAAAAAAATTAGAGAAGCAGAATCTGAATGGATTCATTTCATTCTGGTGATTGGTGACAAGGAAGTAGACGGAAATGAACTGGTAGTTAGAGAAAGGTTAACTAAATTACAATATGGAATAGCCCTAGATAATCTGATAAAAAATATAAAACAAGAAATTTCTGACAAGCCGTACTTGCCACTTAATCTGCCAGTCTATCTGTCAAAACGACCGATAATAATGGCATAATGTAAGAAAAAACAATTACAAATCTAGGGATGAATCTTCATTCTTTAATGTTTTTATATTTCGTAACTTAGATCCCATTCAAATGGGTAGAGTTGAGAAGGGAGAAAGCTGTGGTGTAAGCGGATGTCCAGAACCTGCGCAAAGATCCATTAGTGGAAGTAAAGCTAGTATGGCTTCAGATTTAGAAGTTAATACTTCAAACAAGAGAGTATACCTGTGCAGACAGCATTATAAAGAATGGAAAAAAGCAACCAAGGAAGATAGAGAAAATGAAAGAGCAAGATGGGGCTAATCGTCCATCAAAAATTACAGCAAGTTGTAATAGTTAAAAGTCAAATTATTAGTCTGTCTAGACGTACTTTCTTGGAATTATCCTTAGAAGTGTTTGCGTTGCAAGTGCTCCTTCCCTGTAATCGTCATTTTTGAGCGACACCTCTACAATGTCCATTCCTACCAGATTTGAAGAATCGTTAATACTTTTTATTATTTTCAATATTTCAAATGGATCCAGGCCAAAAGGCTCTGGTGTTCCTGTGCAAGGAACATAAGGCATATCATAAACATCAATGTCAAATGAAATGTAAATATTTCTATTGTTAGTAACTTTATGTAGATATTCAGTTATATTTTCCATATTATTTTTTATTTCCCAGGGATCAAATGTTACTATACCGTTTTTTTCTGCAATACCATTTTCCTCCTTATCTGCCTGTCGGATACCTATTTGTATGATATCCTCACCCTGGATATAGCCTTCATCTATCAATCTATAAAATGGAGTGGTATGACATAGCTTCAATCCTTCATATTCAGGTTTTAGATCTCGATGCGCATCAAAATGAATCAGAAGCGGCCGAGTTGTTGAGAGTTCCTTGAAACAAAAGTACGAGATGGTGTGCTCTCCACCAAGAATAAATGGCTTCTTTTTTGTTCTGGAAAGTTCCTCAATTAGGGGAGGAACATTTTCATTCAAGAAAGAAAAGACAGGTTCAATTTTCTTGTCATCATTATTCTGTGGCAATTTGATATCACCCAGGTCAAAAATCTTTGCTATTTCTTTGATGTCTTTTTTTTCATCATAAACATAGGTCTCTATTTGACGTCCAGAAGCACTTCTAATTGCTTCAGGACCCCTGCTTGTCCCTTTTCCAAAAGAAGTTGTTAGTTCCAATGGAATACCAAAAAACACAATGTCAGCTTCGTTAAATGTAATTTGCTTGTCAATGTCACCAAAAGAACAACCAGCTTTGGTTCTTTCTGGGGTAATGAAATAATTATCTAAAAGATCTAAAATCTTTGTCAATCCTTAGTCAGATCCCTCTTTATAGTTATTGCTAAATTAGACGAGTTTACTAATTTGACCAAAATAATTCATCCAGGTTACTCTGTCTTGGCTTGCCGATTATGGACTTGAAATTAACATCCAGCGCTGTTAGCATCTGATCAAAAGTAGATTCCATTGCCTCTAGGTATTTTTCGGTATCTATGTCCTTGTGATTTGCTAATTCTACTGGTTTGACTCCCTCAGCGGTCTTTGTCTTTACATATGAGATTATGTCTCCAGCCTTTATCTGCTTTCCATTATCTGAGAATTGCATTGCGGCCTTTATATGCTGAGGAATACCCTTCATAGCATTAGTTGTAGAACCATGTCCATCGATGGATGAGATCTTCAAGTTTTCAGACGTCCTCTTGCCATACTTTTCTGGAGATTTGTTTATCATCACGTTAAAAGAAAGGTCTTCCAGAGGATATTTATCTGACTCTAATTTTTTGGCACTATCCTTAATAAGTTCTTTAATTTTCTCTCTAGCAGTATCAAAATCGTTTTCAGTATTAACCTTACCAAGTATATCTAACATGCTGTAGAAGGTTTTTCTAATGAATGGGGGAGTGTGAGATTTCTTACCCGTTAGGCCCTTTACATCAACAGTACCATCTTTAAGAACCCCGAGATAATTTTTCTTGAGATTATTAAAAACAACATAACGATATTCCTTGTCCAGTTCTAGGTCTACCCCTTGATTATTTTTTGCCCATTTTGAAATTTCATCTACATTACCTTCTGAAGGATTTCGTAGAAATAATGAATCAGTATCACCGTAGACAACAGCAATACCTGACTCTCTGCATTTGTCTATAGTTTTTGTGATGATATTTCTTCCAATAGCTGCAGTAGCATCTGCCACAGGAAGGCAATATAGTGGAAATATCTCAGCTCCCATTACTCCATAGCTTGCATTAAGAATTACTTTAATTGCCTGACTTACTACAGTATAGAGTTGCCGTTCTTCAGGGGAGATTGTTTTGTCTTTTGATAAATGTTTGTAGTAGTTTACTCTGAGATCCCGCAGCGATCCTATCAATAACGAAGTTATTCCTTTTTTCTCCTTGCAAGTCCAGTAGGTTGTGTCTGGAATTTTTTGCTCTGGGTCCTGACGGCATGAATCGTGAGGACAGTTTACTGTTTCGTATGACAGATTATGTACCTTGATGATACTTGGATACAGACTGGCAAAATCAACTACAGAGACATTGAAGTGGATCCCTGGAGTAGGTTCTACGACAAGACCTCCTCTATACTTTTTTTCTTTTATTATTGCCTCAGTTGATGCCTGACCTTTAAATCGAAGATCCTCGCTATGAGGAATGAGTGCATTAATTTTTCTGTGTTCAAAAAATAGCATTCCCCTAATCCACTGGTTT
>DATFBL010000089.1:0-2080 GCA_035253865.1 Nitrososphaeraceae archaeon
GTAGCATTTGCAGCGCCAACAAGTGTATCTTGAGCTTCGGTAATTACTTCTTCGGTAGCGTTAGCAGTAGCGTCCATTGCTTCGCCTGTAGCGTTAGCAGTAGCGTCCATTGCTTCGCCTGTAGCGTTAGCAGTAGCGTCCATTGCTTCGCCTGTAGCGTTAGCAGTTTCATTAGTGGTAGTGCTTAAAGCTGATTCTGTTTCCATTGCCTCTTCGGTCGCATTAGATGTAGCGTTTGAGAGAGTGTTCATTGCTTCGCCTGTTGCATTAATCGTTGAATTCATTGCTTCGCCTGTTGCATTAATTGTGTTTGGAATTGTAGGCGTTGACGGAACAGTTTGAGCATTTACACTCAAATTTGAAAGCAAAACAATAGTGGTCACCATGAACAGTACTGACAAATATCCTTTACTAATCATATCAGTGTAAAAGAAATACTGTCTTTTAATGGTTTGCAGAAATTCAATTTAGTCGGCTTGTAAATGAAATATTTATCTTAATTAAAAAAATTATTAATAAAATACGTATCAAAAACAAAATGGGTTTGATTATCGATACAATAGTACAATTTTGATTAGACTTTAGATATTACTCGAAAGTATAGTTTTAGCTTTGTCGAAGACTCTCATCCACATTGGCCATGTTAACCTATTCGTATTTGTATTTTGCCGACTGGGATGATATGATGCTATCAAATGATTGTCATTCACTTTGTAGTTAGCCAGATGATAAAATTGAAGTTTTTTCAGATTGTTAATTTTGCAATAACTTTGGAATGCAATTAATCCCAAGCATATCACAACTCTCACATTTCTTAATAATTCAAGTTCTTTCACAAGATATTTTGAACAATTCAGCAATTCTGAATTGAGTGGCTTATTTGAAGGAGGAGCACATCTTAGAGAAGAAGTAATGAATACATCCTTAAGAATTAATCCATCATTTGCAGCTATACTAGTTGGAATATTTGAGAAACCAGTTTCATATAGTGCTCTCATTAGCCATTGTCCGGAATGATCTCCTGTGAACAGTCTGCCAGTTCTATTAGCACCATGGGCCCCGGGAGCCAAGCCTATAATTAAGAGTCTTGAGTTAATATCTCCAAAACCAGTAACTGGTTTTGCCCAATATATTTGATCTGAATATCTTCTAACCTTGTTCTGACCAACGTGATGAGTGTAAGTTACTAACCTTTTACAGAGCGAGCAACTTATTATTTCTCTGTTTATACTATCTACAGTAACCAAACGTTTCATCTAAGCATACTATTAATCCACAACATTGCTGGAAGTGAGTTGAATAATTGCTAGACTACTCTGGTACTGAATCAGAGACCAACTTGCCATTCTCTATTTTGATAAACAAATATCGATTATCCTTGAAAATCAAAGTGAGTTCGTCCTTTTGTTCTTCCACATCCAACAACTCTTGTCCCTTGATACCATCAAACTTCGCCATTGAACATATCTCAAATTAAACTATATTTATAGTAAGATGAACATGAATTATTAAGGAAAATAGATTTCCTAAACTTTATTGACTTTGATGGTTTCTGACTGTGCATGCAACTCAGTTGGCTCTGTGTATAGATGTTTTCCCCATGAGACCTTGATATCTATCTTAATTTCATTTTCTCCCTTTTCTAAGTGATCGCCTTGAAGTTGTATATTTTTAGTTACATCAAACAACAAGGCTTTAGCTTCCTCAATAGTCAATGGATAATATGGTGTCTCATCTTTTATTATGGAAATCCAGACTCTATACGATAATTTGGGATTTCGTGTCCAGAATAATACTGCTTTTCTTACGAATTTTATCTTATCAATTGACCTTCCACCTACGCGTACATCTAGAAAAACACTGAGTCGAAAAGCGTTATCATGTTTGTCATACGCCCTTTCCCAATTTTTTTGAGAAAAAATTTCTCTTATCAGGCCGCCTATACTAAAACCCAAATCCAGGCTTAAAGTCGCATTTGATCCTAAGCTATTATGTGGCGTATCAAGTTTAATATCCGAAATAAGGCTTTTCTGCAAGGGCTTCGCAGATGGTATAATTTATATCTTCAATAAGTAGTTGT
>DATFBL010000090.1:0-17936 GCA_035253865.1 Nitrososphaeraceae archaeon
TGTTTGTTTCAGGAACTTCAGTAATGTTTGTTTCAGGAACTTCAGTAATGTTTGTTTCAGGAACTTCAGTAATGTTTGTTTCAGGAACTTCAGTAATGTTTGTTTCAGGAACTTCAGGGACTTCGGGAACAGTGGTAGTCATGTTTGTTTCAGGAACTTCAGTAATGTTTGTTTCAGGAACTTCAGGGACTTCGGGAACAGTGGTAGTCATGTTTGTTTCGGGAACTTCAGGAACAGTCCCTCCATTGGTAATATTAACGTCGTCAGTTTCATTATTCATAACATTTGTTACAAATTCCTTGGCTTCTTCCTCTGTGAATTTACCTGTTTGTACAAGTTCATTAATCAACATCACTCTAGTGATAATTTCTTTGGCTTCATCTTCTGTTAGTTTACCTGTATTCACAAGATCGTCTATCAATTTACTTTGTTCATTATTTGCTGATGACGTAGAATTGAAGGCGTCTATTTCTGTATTGCTTGTAGCTGTAAATGTCCCTTGACTGGTTGTAGAAATTTTAATGATAGGAATGCTTCGTTGAGGATAATCATTATTCAAAAGTTGTCCTTGTTTAGACAAGGCCTCTAATGGAATTATATTGCCAACGAAAAAGAATGCTTCAAGAACAAGCATTATTATGAAGAATGTCAGTACCGGTTTTTGTCTGCTCAATACATATAGTTCAACATGACCATATAAAAAATTGTATAATTTGTAATCTAGATTCCCTTAAATATGCTATCTAAGGTTGTAATCTGCTATCCGGTGTTATTCAACATCCAATTTAACATCGGATACTAAGAGGAATCGGTTTTACTCGAATCAATTTCAGAAGACTTGTCTGAATGTCTTTGACTGCTCTTTGCAGCCCTTTTGGTATTCTCAAGATATGCTACGGTCATTGCAAGGTTTCCAAATCCCATTGAATTTAAACTCTCAGAAGGTATCATAACTATAGTGTTGCCCTGGACCTTAATTGATTCGTAAAGCATATTAGATTGTCTTAAAGCATATGCGATGGGATTATCTGAGTATACTGCTGATGCTTGTTCAAATTTCTTTGCAACTAGAATTTCAGATTCACCATAAGTTACTCTTGCACTTTTTTCACGTTCGGCCTGAGCTTGCATAGACATTGCTCTTTCAAGATCCTGCGGAATGATCACTTGTCGTACTTCGACTCCCGTGACTTCTATACCCCAATTCCCAGATTCTTGTGAAATAATTGATTTGATGTGATTATTGATTTCTTCTCTCTTTGACAAGATATCCTGAAATAATGAAGAGCCAATATTATTTCTCAGAGTTGTCTGAGAGACCTGTTTTATCATTTCATTAAAGTTTTCAACATTTAATATTGCATCTTTTGCTCTATCTTCAACAACTTTATACCTCAATATTGCGTCAATTGTAACTGGCACATTGTCCTTGGTAAGCATTCTTTCTGCTGTGAACTCTCTTACCTTTTCTCGGATATCAACAACCAGGACATTTTCAATATAGGGAATTCTGGTACGCAAGCCAGGACCAATTTGTCTATTGTATTTTCCGAGTCTAAGAATTACCGATCGTTCATATTGTTTTATTATAAAAAGGAACGATGCTGTGATTGATACCACTGCTATAATCGCTGTAATTGTGACAACTGTCAAGTTATTGTAAAACCAACCAAATACCATACCAAGCAATGCTATTGCTATCCCTAATGCAAGTAAACTCGCAGATCCACTCTGATGCACTACTCTATCATAAGAAATAAAGGAATCTTCAATCGACATCGATCAATTTTAAAATGTACTCTAATTTAGCATTTGCTGTTCATAAATTAAGCAAATCGCACATCGAGAAAAACATCCTCCAAATTAGGTAGCGTAGGATAAATTCTAATATTTATGCTCAGATCGTATGGCCTCTTGTTATCCTAATTCACCCATAAGGCACATTGTTTTCATAAGCAACGAAGTCAATGAAAGGATATCATATATCCTATATCTATAAATTATCTAGATAGTTCTACGATGTACTCAGGAAATGAAATCACAGAACCGTTTTGTTCTAATGTCGTCGCTTGTGGGAATTACTTTTGTATTGTACTTTTCGGCGATATTGGAAACTGTCCCTGAATTGAATGCTCAAGCACCTGCTGATAATAATGTTGGTAACAAGATCATAATGCATACACATTCCAGCCTCAACGTTACTGTTAATGGAAATTCTATACTTGTACCAAACGGAGTAGGAATAAATTCAACGTTATGGAATGACCATTCATTAGATGAATATGGTACAGCGCGAGAAACTTCAATATTCGGAATGGTAACACCGGCGATGTCTCCATTACATACTCATGATTCAAGTGGCATTATTCATGTTGAATCAATTGAATACAAGAATTATACTCTAGGAGATTTCCTTAGTATTTGGGGATTTCCTCTTGAAGGAAAGAAAGTAAGTCTTGTCGTAGGTGGAAATAGTACTGAAAATTATTCAACCCATATTCTAAATGATATGGAAAAATTGATTCTGAAAATCGAGGATTAAAGTAAATCATATTTTTCCATAATAAAACAGTTGGTTCAATCATTGTATCTGAAACGTCACAGATTTATGCTCTCAGTACACGGTTACGATATAGTCTGAAACAATGAGTGCAATTTGCCATCTAAATGCTATGGTAAGAATCATATCGTTAATTAATGTCCCATACATTAATTTTTGACATGAGTAGAAAAAAGACCTTTTATATTCTGATGATAAGTGGTATTGTATTCATATTGATTGGAGGAATCTCTATAATCGATTCAAACATTCCTCGAAAAGTTTCATTGGCAAGTACATTAGATGCAAACCTAACAGATGTTATAACACCGATAATGAATAATGGAAGTATTGGAAAAATCATAATTGAAGGGTCAAAATTCGATTTTAAGGTTGAAGACCCCGACAAATCCATTATTGTTTCAGTCGCTAATCAATCTCACTATGAATACGATTTGGTTGCCAAAAATGACGGTCAATATAAAATGGAAACAAGAAATATTGGAAATTCAGTAGTGAAAATTGAAGGAGAAGTTGAAACTAAGGCCTCTCCATTAGCATTTGGAGGTCAGATGATGTTACTTATAACAGGAATCATAGTTTTGGGAATTGGAATTAAAGCAAGACTTGCATGAAATATCGATCTAGTTTATTGTTCCTCTTCTATAGGAACCTAATATTTTAACAAAGGTACATTTCATTTTGATTTTCTTAATGGCACTCTCAACATTGTCCTCTTCAATGTGACCCTCGAAGTCTACGTAAAAATTGTACTCCCATGGTTTTTCTTTAGTCGGTCTTGATTCTATTTTTGTAAGGTTAATTTTATTATAATCAAATTCTTGCATAACTGAGTATAACGTTCCTGGTGTATGTTTTAGCCCAAATATCATAGAAGTTCTATCAGACTTTGAAGGAGCAGTTTGATGATCAGAGAGGACTAAGAATCTAGTTAAATTATTTTTTCTGTCCTCTATATTTTGATCAAGAATTTTCATATCATAGAATTCTGCGGCATTCTTGCTTGCAATGGCTGCAGTGTCAAGAATTTTCTTTTCTTTAATAAGTCTAACCGAACCAGCAGTATCGTATGTTGGTATAGCATCCAGATTCTTTTTCTTGATGTAATTTCTGCATTGAGCCAGTGCCTGAGGATGGGAAAGAACTTTCGTTATAGTGCTGCTATTTGGTAATGCAATCAGACAATGATCAATCTTTAGAAATATTTCTCCAGTTATTTTTTTATCAGCATCTAACAACAAGTCATAGATTTCATTTACAGATCCCTCTATAGAATTTTCAATTGGAACTACGGCACAATCAATACTATCACTTCGTAACGCATCAAAGATATCTTGGAACAATCTCATAGGGATAAGTTCAGAATTGGGAAAGAATTTTGTGGCGGCAATCTCACTATATGCTCCATGCTCGCCTTGAAAAGCGACTTTCTTTCCCTTCAAGTTATGTTACTTTAAAATTAATAATTCATATATTTTTATGTCGCAATATAGAAAAATTGCGATGATTTGGAATGTTAAGGTCAAATGAGCTTACTCAAATTATGATAAAGTATTTAATGCTTAACACTGGAATTCAAGGTAAATGCAGCTAGATCAGCAGTACATTGATCCTTTAGACAAACAACTTCTAAATGATATTCAATGGACCTTTCCACTTTCTGAAAGACCATATCTCGATATAGCGGCAAAACATGGGCTGAGTGAAGAGGACGTGATGAGAAGAATTTCTGTAATGAAACAAAGTGGTTTGATAAGACAAATTAATGCAATTTTTGATACGAGAAAGTTAGGTTACAAGAGTGCGTTGGTTGCATTTGCTGTAGAAAAAGACAAGCTAGATGCAGTAGCTGACGAAGTCAATAAACATCCTGGTGTCAGTCACAATTATGAGAGAGATCATGAATTCAACATGTGGTTTACTCTGGCCGTTCCTCCGGATGGAGATTTGAAAAGAGATCTTGAACGCATGGCATCACTTGAGGGTGTAATCAAGTTTCGACTCTTACCTACTCTCAAATTATATAAAATAGGAGTAAAACTTGACATGGTAAATACAGATCCTAGTAAATTGACACCAGAAGATAATGTAAAGAATTTGGATCAAAAGAAATTTGAGCTCACATCTAGGGACAAGGATTTCATAAGAGAGTTACAAAAGGATTTAGAGGTGTCAATTAGACCGTTTGACAATTCTGCCAAGAACCTTGGTATCACGGTCGATGAATTATTCAAGAAGGCAGAGGAGTACGAGTCACTTGGGGTAATCAGGAGGTTTGCAGCAATTCTACGTCACAGAGATGCAGGATTTACCGCTAATGGCATGATAGTTTGGAAGGTGTCAGACGATAAGATTGATGAAGCAGGCTACAAGTTAGCATCATTTCCGCAAGTTAGTCATTGCTATAGGAGGCCAGTATATCCAGATTGGCCATTTAGTCTATTTAGCATGATACATGCGAGAACAGAAGAAGCCGCCAACAAGATAGCGCTAGAACTATCAAACTTTGTGGGAATTAACGAGTACAGGATTCTTTTCAGCTCAAGAGAATTCAAAAAAGAAAGGGTAAAATATTTTGTAGACTGACATCTTCTCTCCCCCGTGTTTTTGAATTCTTTTTGAATTTTTATGTTCATAGATATCTTTTGCAAATTTTGAATTAATATTACAAACACAATTCTTTAATATATTTTCCATTACATTGTTACTAATTTTAAGTTCCTTTTCTTTCATTAATTTAAGTAGAAAATGTCAAGACAGAATCAGATTGTGGTTAATAAGAGCAGATACGATTGAATTCTGATCTAAATCTAAGATAGGAATTTATTGATTGTAGAATGTATTGCAGATTGAAGCGAAGTTAGCCCAGACTGGTTAAGGTACGAGCTTCCCAAGCTCGGGATCGCGGGTTCAAATCCCGCACTTCGCATCAAAGACATTTCAATTCATTATTGTCATAAGGTTTAATGAGAATTCAAATTGTGTTTCAACAATGATTTTTTTTCGACAATATTTCATGTTATCGAGATACTACGGAAAAAAATATTCAAATAAACTTTCTTAGACAAATTTCAATGATATATTTGCATTTCAATTAAAAAAAGTATTTAGCATATACTTAAAAACATGTATTTATCATTCTTTTGATGTACTTTGAAGCAGGTCATCACTTTTCACTCATATAAGGGAGGTACTGGAAAAACAACTCTAGCTGTTAACTTGGCTGCATTGTTAGCTAAGAAAGGGAACAACGTATGTATTGTAGACATTGATGTTTATGCGCCTAGCCTTCACGCTTATTTCGGTGATATCGTCCAAAATAGAATCAAAAATACTATTAATGATTACATTGTTGGTGCTTGCGGGGTAGATGACCTGTTGGTTCAGGTTACCCCAATATCCCAGTTTTCGGACAAGGGTACTTTGAGTGGAAAGATTATTGGTTGTTTTTCAAGTCCAAAAAGAGAGGATATACTGAAGATAGAAGGAGTTAAAGAGGACAAGAACAGGATGAATATGCTAAAGAGATTCATTAATTTTAGGGAAGAGTTAATTGAAAAAAACGATATTGATTATATTATCATGGATTCAAGTCCCGGAATAAGGTTTTGGGCAATAAATGCTTTAGCGTTATCGGATATTGTGTTTCTAACATTAAAGATGGGAGATATGGATATCGGTGGCACAAAGATGATTGCTAATGAAATATTGGCTCAATTTAAGGAACAGGGTAATACTAAATATTATCTTCTACTTAACAGAATAGCAGGTTACTGTATACCATACCATCAAATTGGAGAAAGTCACACCGATCATTCTAAAGAAAATTTTATGACACTGACACCAGTGGCAGATGATTTTATAAAGAAATTGAGTGTAGATACGGGAATAGATGTTATGACATCCATCCCCTGTTATTGTGACATTCAATTTGCGCAAAAGGAATTTCTGACGGTTCTTGGATACCCTGATCATCCTTTCTCACAACAAATACACAATTTAAAATCGCTGATAGAAAATTAAAAACAACAGATTATTTCAGTCTGCATAAGATTACAAAAATAGGTATAGAAATTCTGATGATGCATTTTGTTCAATTGCTTAGAGCGTTCAAAGATAATAGACATTAGGATCGGATGCAACAAAACAGGTTTGCAAGAACCTACTCCAACAACATTATACAATCACGAAATATCCATCATTTCATCAAATACCTTTCTTTCGCTTTTGTCTATTCCATCTAATGCGAGTCAATAGGATGGAACAGTTCGGCCCAAAATTTCAATTAGGCCAATTGTCATTTAAGATCACAGAGACTGATTAGGGCAGGAGGGTAGAGAAAAGAAAGAAATTGAAAACATTCTTAAAATCTTTATCTAGACGATACTCTCAATTCTACTATGTTCAAGATCATTCTCTCCTACAGATGGTCCACCAGGTCCACTATGTTTGAAATGTCATCGCCTAGTGGATCGTAATTAGAAATGCACGAACATTTGTCCAAATTACAAAATAGACTGGAAATGACAAAGTTATTGATAAACTTGAATTAATGGATTTGTAGAGTGTTGTATTATAGTTAAAGACTGATGGGCCAATGCGACAAGGTTGGATATTACTAGGCCCACCAGAGGTATCCCCGTATTTGCGGTGCCATACTCTAGCCAGTAAATTATAAAAAAGTTAATTGGGCGAGCATAGGAAAAGAACAGTAGTGAAAACCTATTCCTATCCGGTCAAATCTGTAATTATCTAGTAGCCCTGGCTTCAATAGTTTCATTAAAATTCTTGCGAATTAAAACTCCCTATTTTTTGACGAGGGCTGGATATCTTATAGGCAATAAACTATTTGAAAGTTAAATTTCTGGTGGGAGGTTGTTTTACCGAGTTATGCAGCAGATAAACCAATTCTCCCATCAGAATGATAAGGAACGTAATATTTTGAATCGACAGATAATAAATAATTTTCTTCACCAATTAGGCACTAGGCACTAGGCACCAGTCGACTATATAGTTTTACATTTAATAATTAGAAATTTCTATTTCTACATATGGGGCAGGACGTGTTTGAAGAGTTATCTCTCGCAGATAATAAAATTTTGAAGGAATTAGATGATGCTAAGGATAATCACAAAAAGATATTAGACATTTTTGCTATGCGAGTCAATTTGTATAAAGAATGTGCCGAAAAACAGGACGATCCGATAGTTAAGGCAATTATTGATGCGAAAAAATCAGTTATAATGAGTGATATGGGATTATTAGCCGCACAGTATTGTATTCAATCAGATATTACAAAAATTATTTATCGCATTGATGCTCTTGAACAAGCACTTTCTCGTAATCGAGACCTAAACTCTTCATAACTAGTCTATCATTTTCATCTTTTATTTTTTCAACACTAGCTTTCTTGCTCAATTTGGTCATAGTATAAAGTGGTCTACAAACAATATAACGGCTAGAGTTTGGCAACAAATTCACTTATAATCGAACGGAATCATATTTTTATACAAATTTCGCTTAAGTTACGCCCGCCGGTCACCTTTTATCCTGACTAGGCTCAATTGGCTCATGATAACTTAAAGCATAAGAATCCCCGACTATTAAACCGCATATTTCACACTTATTGTTTCTTCCCTTAGAATCTGATTATCTGGTACTAGACATTATACATTTTAATGTACATACAAGAAGATATCAATTCCATATTTACAAGCAACAATCTAGGGGTAGAATGTTTAATCTACGCCTCTGTGTGCCATTTCTTCATCCTTAATTTCTGCTGTTTTGTGCTCTTTATATGATTCCATTGAATCGAATGTTTGTTCGCATACATCACACGTTAAACTTCCACTGTCATTATCCGCTTTGACTTCGTTTTTACTCATATCCTCATTCATGTTAGATAAATCCGCAACAAAATATTAAACAATTTTCATTTCACCGGTTTAAAGAATTGGCAAAAAGTGTAAAACTTCTTACCAATCCTAGGAACCGTATTTCATTATATTCAACAAAATATTAAACAGTTGAGAGATGATGACCCTTGCTAGGTCAATAAATTATTGCTTAAACGTAAATTTTGTAGAAATCTTTTATAAAGTCAACTACTCTATTTTTTACTAATTCCGTAGTAATCTGATCCTCATTGTAGGTTTTGTCGATTGGATCACCTCGTATTTGTTCAACAACTTTTACCTTATCATTAGCATGTGAGAATTCAAGTGTGCCGATGTAACCATGCGTACGTGAATCGTTACCATGAATTTCAAATGTAATATCAAAAAAACGCCAATGAACATTTATACGTGCCGTTTGACCCCTTTGGTTTAGATATCTAGCATACTCACTCATTGTCGGATTAATGACTTCAGAAACCAAAGTTTTGAATCTTTCATGTCTAGCTATAAATGACTCTCTCAGTTTTTTTGCTTCTTCCGCTTCCACACTTCTATTCAAGTCCTCAAGTATAGGACCTAATTCTTTTTCAATATCCGACATTAGAAAATAAATAAGTACTGATTATATTATGTCTTTTTAATTGAACCCAAACGGTATTTAATAAGTGCATTAGTAAACAATGATTTTTTGATAAATTTTAAATTGATACAAGAGAGGTGCGAATTAATCCAGTGGCAGGGACAAACGCCCACCTAATGAGACCTAGACAGACTGTAATTACAATGCACAATAAGTTATGATAATATATACACCGATGAGGTTTTGGTCTAATCGAATTCTATGAAGCCCCACCGGCGAATATATGATGGTTGAAAATTCGTTTGCGTATTTACATATGAGCAAACAAATTATAAAAAATTCAAGAAAATTGCGTTCTTTCTTTGGTCTCTTGGAACGTCCTAATCATATGTAACAGAACTATACCAAATAGACTAAGCGAGGCTCCGACGACAATAAACACTAATGTCGTTGATTCCATGTTATAATATAAGTTACAAAAGTTATAACAATTAGAGAACGGTTGATGGGCCATGACAAGAAGTTGATAAGTAGGCCCACCAGGATGTATGGTGGCAATTGATGTTTTGGTTGACATCTTATGCTCAATTAATAACAAAAAAACTTTAATCTTCTTAAACTACCTAGTCACCAAAATAATTAGTCCAATGATTAATGTTGCTGTTGTTAAAATTAACGATAATACGGTCCACTTCGACAGGTCTGTAGCCATTTATATCATAAATTACCTATTAATTTATAATGATTAGTTGGAAGCGGATTCTATGGAAATTACTACCATTTATAGTGCTCTGGCTAATCAGATCCCGTTTTTCTAGACGACGATAAGTCCGCTTGATGGACTACGGCCTAGTGCTGACAGGAGGGAACAATTGCAAACAGATTCGTTTACAAGTTCCCACGACACCAATAGAAAAAGCCATCCTATCAGTTAAATTGGCTATATTATCGTAAAAATGATATAAAATTTTCTTATACTCATTGATAAAATCTTGATCATCAGATTCAATTTTTAAATATAATTTTGTCCTATTATTAATATGAGTATCGAGCCTTTCGACTGGTTTAACCGATTCTTCGGTAATAGGCCTTTTGGTCGACGAAGTAGTCTCTTTGAAGGATTTGACGAAATGAGAAGAGAGATGGAAAGAGAATTTGAAGAAAATCTTAGAGATATTGAAAATAAAGTTCCCAAAGACTTGATCAGAGAATACGAAACGGAAGACGGCACGAAAGTGAGAGAAATTGGTCCATTAGTTTATGGTTCTACGACGACTATTGGATCCGATGGGAAGCCCATTGTAAGGGAGTTTGGGAACATTAGACCACGAATGCGAGGAGCAACACCAAATATTTTGTCAGAACGGCAGCCATTATCCGAGGTCTCCACTACTGATAAAGAAATTAAAGTTGCGGTAGAATTACCAGGGATTTCTAAGGAACAAATTAAGATAGATGTAAATGATAATCAGGTGGAAGTAAAAACAGAAGATCCAAAAAGGAAATACCATGAGGTTATAGATTTGCCCTATGAAGTAGATTCTGATAATGTGAAATCTACTTTTATAAACGGATTGCTTGAAATAACATTTAACAAGAAATCAAATGCTAAGAGAAAAAGTAAATCTCTAAAAATTGATTAATGAAATTGTATCAAATTAACTAAGCAAAATTTAAAGGTAAGGAACCGTAAAACTTGAGGGATTCTAATTCTATCCTTCACCTAACTCAATAGACAAAATTTCAAAGTGACTAATATTGTAATTTAATAAAATAGACGGAATTTTCCGTTGAAATATAAATATTGATATGTTAATCCTAATTGATATAGTATCCAAAATGGCAATTCCAGGACTTGCAGAACTCATAGATGGGGATGAACACATTTCACCAACTTTGTTTCTTCTGTCTGGTCCGCCAGGAATAGGAAAGAGAGATTATTGTAGAGAATTTCTTGAGGAGGGATTGGCAACTCATAAAAGATGTATTCTTATTTCTTCCAAAATTACAGATAAAGAAAAAATTGAACTACTTAACATGATGGACACAAAATTCAAACCTCTATTTGTAAATCCTGTTCTCTTGTACGATACTCCTGATGAAAAATCGCTACGAGAGACTTTGAAAAAGATAACTTCATATCTTTCAGATATTCCAACTGCGAAATCGCAGGAAATGCATGAATATATCAGTGGTTCTCCGATTGAAGACGATGGCGATTTCATTTATTTTGTCATGGATTCATTGAATCATTTTTGTGACATTTATGAGGTAAGTGCATTCAAGAAGTTTTTGGCAAGTCTAGTTCTCCAACTGAGGAAAAGTAAAACTATTGGAATCTTTACTATTGACTCGCCCGTATCAACGGAATACCAATCCATAATTTCCTTTTGTGATGGCATAGTGGAAATGAAATTTGAAGAATCAAATGACTCCTTGATAAGGAAAATTAGATTACTTTCTATGGCAGGTCATGCAATGACAAAACCAACGTGGATACAATTCAGTATTGACAAAAATGGAAGATTCACATTTGCAGATGACCTGCTTAAATGCACTTTAGATGGAAGAGTCATCCAACATGTTCCCGTTTATTATCTGGATCTACCCTTTCATTCAGAAGATTGCGCGATAACGTATAGAAAATTCATGTCTGTTTTTAAGGATCTTGATCCAAAATACGAAGTTTTGAACTATAATTTTTGTTTTATTGATATAGTGGGGTTGTCAAATCCGGAGCTGGCAGTTCATAGGCAAAAGGAGAAAATTGTAAGACTTAACGAATTTATCAGTTCGTGTAATTCATTTAGAAAGATCTCTGACGAGCTGAAGATAATTCTTCCTGCCGGAGACGGCATGGCAATAGGTTATGAGAATAATCCTGAATTACCATACAAACTAAGTGTAGAACTCCATGGATTTCTACGTAAATATAACAAACGAATGGTCCATGATAACCAAATCAAAGTTAGGATAGGATTAAGCTCTGGACCAGTCTTCACTGTTTATGATATATCAAACAGACTGAATGTTTGGGGCCCTGGAATAATAATGGCAAGAAGGGTCATGGACCTTGGCGATAGCTGGCACATCCTCATTACTGAAAATTTTGCCATGCAGCTAAAGCCACTGTACGAAGAATACAGGAATAATATCAAATTAATAGGATCATATGAAATCAAACATGGCGAAAAAATAAACGTCTATTCTGCATATTCTAATGATTACGGGAACCCGGAATTACCAGAGAAATTCAAAAAGATCAGTACCAGTCAATAAGTGGTTTAATCACAGGATTCCCCAATTTCACATGTTCTAAGGAATTCTGATAAAGATTTCTTTAAATTATCCATCAAAGTCTTTATGAATAAATCGTTGATTAGTGGTTAAGAATGAAGCGCAATAAGAAGAAGGACAATAATACGAAAAAAGACAAATCTCTCAATCCAAGGAAGGAACGAGATGACAGAAGCTACTTTGCGGTAACTCGCAAGCGAAGAAACAGGAATTTGATGATAGTAATACCTGCTGTTATAGTGCTTATCGGAATAATGGCTTATGCGGTAACTGTATATTCGGGTCAAATGGAAAGACCTGGTCAAAATTTTGGTGAACTTGGTTCTGATCATGTACATGCAGCATTTGCATTAAAGATCAACGGTGAAAAATGGGATTTTAGTCAAGAAAAATACCAGGTGAGGTCCCAGTACATGCATGTCGAAAACAATGATGGAAATACGTTACACAGACATGCGACCGGTGTTCCAGTTAGCGAATTCTTCAATAGCCTGGGCATGAATGTCACTGACAATTGCTTTACTCTTGAAAATAAAACAAGCTATTGTAGTGATGGGAATTCAAATCTCGAATTTTATATTAATGGTAATAAAACAAACTCGATTGCAAATTATGTCTTTAATGAAGATGACAGAATATTGATTGTCTATGGAAACAAGAATGCCATGGAGACACAGCAAGATCTAGATGCCCTTAGACTTAGCGAGATAAAGAAATAAACTATATCATTTTCAATCCTCAATATTTTTATATAAAAGTTTTTTTTGATTGCATCTAGATAGATAACATCCTGGTTTTAATTTGTAATAGATCTGGTCCCAATATGGACAAAAGTATTAATTCAAAATAAAGTCACTATTTACATGGTCGATTCTGGCATCCTAATTTCTGCCCTAGCAGGTGCAGGATCTTTTTTTTCACCATGTATTTTACCAATCTTACCTGCATTCATTTCGTATCTATCGGGAACCACACTTAATGAGGTTCAAGATTCATCAGGACAATCACTCAGATTAAGAAGAGCAACCAGATTAAACATTTTTCTAAATACAGTTTATTTTGTTCTGGGTTTTTCGCTTGTGTTTGCAGTATTAGGGGTATTTCTAAATAGTGTTTTAATGAATGTTGGAATAGGCTTTCAAAATGTTTTGACTTCCGTCGGAGGGTTAGTCATAATTGGATTTGGTGTCTATCTGATACTTTCTACAAGGTTAAGAGGTCTAAATTTTGAAAAAAAGATTTCTTCTATTCCCAAATTTAAGACCAGTTACATTACTTCATTTGTATTCGGATGTGCATTTGCGGCAGGCTGGACTCCATGTGTTGGTCCTATCCTGGGGAGTACACTTACATTGGCTGCTACTGCCCCTGGAGCTGCATACAATTCATTATTGGCATACTCCTTAGGTCTTGGTATTCCATTTTTAGTAACAAGTTTGTTCTTTTCACAGGCTACAACGATTATTAGGAAAATGGTAAAACATTTGAAATACTTTAATCCGGCAATGGGGATCATGCTCATAATACTTGGAATATTAGTATTTACCAATAATCTCAGCGTCCTGGGTAATTTCCCTCTCGCTAATGAGATTATTAGTATTGAAAGGGGAACATGATTGAATAAGGATAACATTAGTGCATTATTGACTGGAGTGGCGGTTGTGGCTCTTATCGTGGGATTTGCAGTTTATTTCAATAGTTCTGAACTAAATCAACAATCAGTTGTAAGTATAAATCAAGATAGCAAGAGTGGGGTATCAAGTCCACTATTACCTATTGATAAATCACAATACAAAAAAGCCCCCGAATTTCAGGGTGTTACATTATATATCAACTCGAATGAGACCAAATTATCAGATTTAAAGGGGAAAGTAGTTTTGGTCGATTTTTGGACCTATAGTTGTATAAACTGCATAAGAACAATACCATACCTTGTTGATTGGAATCAAAAATACTCTGACAAGGGACTTGTTATTGTAGGAATTCATTCTCCCGAATTTGAGTTTGAAAAGGACATAGATAATGTTAAGCAAGCCGTAACGAGATTTGGAATAGAGTATCCTGTGTTGTTGGATAATGATAAGGGTACTTGGAACGCTTTTCAGAACAGTTACTGGCCACGGAAATATCTAATTGATTCGGAAGGATATATTCGATATGACCATATTGGAGAGGGAGGATATGTGGAAACTGAAAATGCTATAAGGAATTTGTTGGCAGAAAGCGCAGGTCAACAAAGGATTTCTCTAACCAGTGTTAATGAAACAAATCTAAGTCTCCCGGACTCACAATCAGTTGATTTCAACCAAATCAAAACTCCTGAATTATACTTTGGGTACCAATATGCCAGATCTGAACTTGGAAACAGTGAAGGATTCAATCCAGATAAAGTTGTGAATTATACACTTCCTTCCTCAAAAATCAAGCCCAATATAATCTACCTTGAAGGAAAGTGGAAAAATAATGCAGACAGCATGGAATTAGTTGGTAATGAGGGCAAAATTGTTCTTGGTTATTCGGCTAAATCTATTAATATCGTTGCAGGTGGGGAAGGTGAGCTAAGCGTCATGGAATTTGGAAATAATAATCAGACAAGCAATCCCTATAGTGGAAATGATCTTGATACTGAGGGAAAATTAGTCATTAATGGACAAAGACTATACAATATTGGAAATAACCAAGAGTATGGAAACCATAAAATTGAGATTGATGTAAGTGGAAGTGGATTTAGAATTTATACATTCACATTTGGATGAAGAATTGGTTTTACAATGCCATATTACTTGATTCATAGAATTTTTGATATTTCATTTTTGTATTGTATTACTCCAAAGGGCTTTGGAGAAAGTACCATTGTTTTTATCAAAAAAATAAATAGTAAATGCATTGATAATTTAATGACTAGTCAATTTGAATTCCGAATCATGGATAAATGTTGCTCTTTCCGATAATAGTATTGCATGTATCAAGTGGATTAGAAGTAAAAGACGTAAACACTTGTGTATAACTGTAGATCGCCAAGGGATATCTGTTCTCTCATCAATGAATGAAAAGGTTGAATCCATAAGAAATTTTGTAAGTGTAAATAATATATGGATTTTGAAAAAAATAAAATATTATTTGAAACTAAATAGCAGTTTAGATCATGGTCCACTTCAAAGAGACGAACTTACATATCTTGGAAAAAAGTATAAGATTCAATTTATCAAAGATTCTTCACAATATTCGGTTTTATCTGAAAACCTTATGAAAATTACATTTCATGTGAAAGATAGGCGGAAACACAAGGAAAATATCAAAAATTGGTATCACGAACAAACAAAGAAAATATTGGATATTAAAGTTCCTTTATTCGGAAAACAGTTGTCAATATCTTATGGAAAGGTAAGGATAAAAAATCAAAAATTAAGATGGGGTAGTTGTTCTAAACATAGTAACCTAAATTTTAACCTGCTGCTATCTGCGCTTCCTTCTCATATTATTGATTACATAATAGTGCATGAGTTAATACACCTGATTGAATTCAATCATTCAGAACATTTCTGGAGACTGGTAGAGGAAACATTTCCAGCGTACAAGGATTGTAGATATTGGTTAAAAAAAAATGGACCATATATACAACTCAATTAGCTGTTGGATTTTTGCATGAGATTATACTGATTATGAGATAATGAGATTGATCTGGAAATAACTTGTTGTAATAAATATCAACGTAGTTTTATATCCTTGTCAAATATTTTTGGACCATAATAAGATTAATCAATTATTTAGGAATTCAGATATGGGTGTAATCTATGAAATTCACAAATATCAACAAGATGATTTTCAGTATGTTGTTGCTAGTACGAATAAGTATCCGGAGATAAAGGTAAAAAATGACGTTGAACGAATGAATTCAATGTTAAATGAGTCCCTCAGGACGATGGGAATAAAATACGTATTTGTCGCCTCGGATACATCTGAGACTTCATATAAAGAGCGCAAAAAGAAGAATTCTTATTAAATACAATGTTTTATTGCCTTCATAGTTGATTTTTGAGAAATTTACCACATGCAAAGGCACGAATAATTTTAATTTATTATTATTGCTTTTTTGCTGGGTAGTATTATTTTTCTCTGCTTCTATAAGCAATGAAAAAATAATTAACAACGCTAATGCCCAAGCAGGATACCAATATGCACCAGGGCTTGTCCTCACTGGTTCAAACTACCAGGATACTGCAAGCTCTACTGCACTTAGACCGTCTCAATTCAGTGTCGCAGTTTGGTTTAAGACATCAAGTAACTTTGGATCAGATGCTTTTATAGTGAATAAAGGAGGCATAGGAAGCGACAGTTCAGGCCAGAATTTGAACTATGGCATATGGATGAACAGTGGGGAGCAAATAAAAGCTGGTTTTGAAACAAGTTCAGGATCGGATCAGTATGTTACTTCTCCGGGTACTTATAATAATGGTCAATGGCACTATGTGGTGGTAACAAATGATGGTTCAACGGTAAGATTATACATCGATGGTACTCAAGTTGCCACCAAATCTACATCAGGTGCATCCCCTGAAACCTCGGGAACAAAACCAGTACGTGTTGGAGCTAACTCCAGAGTTACTCCCCCAGGAAACTTCTTTACTGGAGAAGTTGATGAAGTAAGAGTGTGGAATGATGACCTAACAACCCAACAAGTAGCAGATGCATTTGCTGGAACTTCTTTTAATACTGGTGAACAAGTTCTGTATCTACCATTTGGTTCTAACTCCCCTCCTGTAGCAAACAATCAGAATATTGTAGTTACAATGAATACGGCCAAATCAGTTACCCTTGTTGGAACTGATTCAAATAACGATCCTTTACAGTATACAATAGTAACTCAACCATCTCATGGTACGATCACTGGAGGTACGACAGCGAGTCGTACCTATACTCCTGCAACAGATTATGTGGGATCAGACTCTTTTACATTTAAAGTAAATGATGGAACTGTAGATAGTAATACAGCTACAGTAAGCATAACTGTAGAAGGATTATCTAATTCCCCACCAATGGCGAATAACCAGGACGTTACTGTAAATAAGAATACTCCGCAAGCCATTACCCTTACTGCCACGGATCCTAATGGAGACCCTCTTAGTTATACAGTCGTAACTCAACCAGCTCATGGTACAATCACTGGAGGTACAACAGCGAGTCGTACCTATACTCCTGCAACAGATTATGTGGGATCAGACTCTTTTACATTTAAAGTAAATGATGGAACTGTAGATAGTAATACAGCTACAGTAAGCATAACCGTGCAACAAACGACACCGACTGGAAGTTACAATTATAGTCCTGGCCTATCATTGACAGGTTCAAATTACCAGGATACTGCAAGCTCTACTGCACTTAGACCGTCTCAATTCAGTGTCGCAGTTTGGTTTAAGACATCAAGTAACTTTGGATCAGATGCCTTTATAGTGAATAAAGGAGGTGTGGGTAGCGACAGTTCAGGCCAGAATTTGAACTATGGCATATGGATGAACAGTGGGGAGCAAATAAAAGCTGGTTTTGAAACAAGTTCAGGATCGGATCAGTATGTTACTTCTCCGGGTACTTATAATAATGG
>DATFBL010000091.1:0-14530 GCA_035253865.1 Nitrososphaeraceae archaeon
CCTAACTGGCAGTAATGATATCTAACAGCATAAATGCACGCACATGTAAGACGTTAATATTTTTCTTGATTTTTTTTCTCACTGGCCAAGGGTATAATCAGGATGGGCTGGCAACCAACGAGGGCTCTCAACATTGGGATAGATTGCTAATAGAAGAAATTCCACAACTAAAAGAAAATATAGAAGGCATTCCCCGCGCGCTGGATAAGAACAACTATACACTGGCAAGAGAACAGATTAATGAGATACAATCAGGAGATTATTGGTTTAATATAAGAAAGGAACTTGAATCAAGAAATCAAAATGATCATATTTTAAATTTTAATAACTCGGTTTCAAAGTTGGATGAGTTAACCAGAACCGAGAATGCTGGTTCGATAAAACAGGCTCAAATATTATTGAAAGATTTTGATAAAATAGTACAGACTTTAGGTCAGCCAGTGATTGATATTCCCCGATTGCTAATTGTGATTCTCATAATAGGAACACTAATTGCTTTCGGCCTGTATATAATACCAAAGTTGAGAAACAGACTCAATATCAAGTTTTGATAAATGATATCATAGCGCGACATATTTTTACTTTCATGACGGAAAAAACATGCGCCGTCAAAGATTGCGGCGTCATGAATTTTCAACCCTATGTTACTACCCAGAGAAATCCTTTATACAATTCAGTTAAGGGGGCGCGTTGAACTCATGGAAACAATTCAGGAATCCTAACAATAAGCCACGACCCATCAGGTTTTAATTTTTTTATAATTTGTAGTATTTAGTATTTAGAAGTATTGCATTCCAACTAGCCGTTTGATTAGCAGATTTGCTCCGAACAGATCAAGAAATTGAAGCGTGAAAACTCCAATTTTTTTCTGTTACTAACGATAACTAGTTGAGTTGAATTTTTATAAATAGGGATTGTCTAGGATACATTGATGGTTCCGTTCATCATGTCTGGGTGATACTCACAATGATAACCCAATTTTCCTTCTTGATTAGCCGTGAACTTGAATTCAACATTTTTTCCCGGCTCTATATCTCCGCTTCCTGCTATTGCAGAAGTGTTTCCGGCAAATTCAGAATCAATTATTAATTCATGCTCTTCATCTGTCGGATTATCAATTTTTATTGTATACTCGGTATTTGATTCGATACTTAGGTCAGGGTTCTCCATTCCTGAACTATCGACCCATCTATACTGTTCCTCCGCTTCGGTCGTTTCATTTTCCCCCGCTTCATTTTCCTCATGTTCGGCGGCATTCAGTATTATCGTGTTATTCGCTAAGATCCCACTTGTGGTATTGAAACTATTGTCTTCGCCTACCATTTGAATTCTAAGTACATTTTGATCAACTATTTCATTTGCAGAAACCTGAGCCAACAGCATTGATAGAATTCCACTAACAATCAAGAAACCAAAACTAAAAGCACCAAATGGTTTTAGCATGATTGGTAGTCAAATATGTATAAAATAAGGATTTCTGTTTATTCTCATGTCTCCTGAGATTAGTTATAGGAGTAATAACTTTTTGAATCCAAGTTGCAAGAAAGGGTTAATGAAATCGATCAATTAAAAATGAAATGGGGGAATTAAAACGGATGTATTTGAAAGCAATGGCCGGACATGTAGTGATAGAAGATGACTGGGATGAAAAGCAAGGCAAGTTTATTCAAGGCAAACATAGAGAGAATGCTAAAACAAGAGAACTAATAAAAATAACCTAATGTTATATGGATAATTGTCTATGTTTTGGCGGTTTCAACCTGTATGATCCATTCGCACTTAACATTAGCCTTTTCATGATGCTTTCTAATTGCTTCTTCGTCTGGTGCATCTAGTACACAGAAGCAGACATTTGCATCCTTATTGAAAAGAAGATCTACATGCGCGACACCAAATTCATCCCTAGGTGATGCACATAATTCTTGAAGTTGTTGTTTAGTAAAAGGAACCTTGTGAGTATCCATGAATATTGGCACTTATTTAGTCCACCTTCTTTTCAAAAGACCAGTCTCGCTTATAAGTTTCATCCTTCAGATCAATTCCCTTAAAGAGTCCAAAGTATGTTCTCCTTAATTTCTTGAGGTTTTCCAACTCACTTTGTAACTGTTTAGTCTGGCTTACGAGATTTTGGACTAACGTTCTAACGTCTTTCGGATCTTCATCTTTTAGAGTAAAATTAAATTTTTCATTTTCAAACAAACTGAGACACAACTCACTGCAAAACAATATTGGCTCGGTGGAAATATTTTTGTATCTAACCTTCAATTCATTCATACAATTTTTGTTTTTGCACTTAATCACCTGCATGGCCATAGAGTAAGTTTACTTATGGGTCAGTAAATAAGTTTCCTCATATTCTACGCATTTATTAGTGTAAATCAAAAAGGATCGGCTAACCAATAAACTTAGTTGAAAATGATGAAGTAAATAATTTCTATTTTATTATCTTTTTAACACTTATGTTATTTTCAGAAGACTTTACCATCCTTTTCTAAAATTATGACATTCAGGATTTTGACAAAGCCATTTGGTAAGCCAAGCATCCCATAAACGGCATTTTGGACGTGGCCCTGGCGGTACCACGGATGTTGATTCTATGGGATGATAGTTTTTAATATTGGACCTCATTATTTTGTATGGCAATTACATTCAGTTTTATGTTTCTGATAGCAAGGATCATAATAAAATTCTACTAGTTTTTGTTATAAATACGTACAACTTACGTAGTTATTGAGCGAGGATGAATAAAATACAGGTTTTGGGAATAGTTACGTTGGCTGCAGATTTAATTGTTACTGGAATTGGTACATTTGTTGGGTTGGAAAATAACAATTGGGATCATTGAACCTTAAATTAGTAAATATGTTTCATAGAAAAAAAACGATCAGTAGCATACCGCACTTTCTTTAAGTTCTTGATAGGTATTAAGTTTATGTGATAGCAGCATGCCGAATAGACCTACTGCTGCCCACAACGGACAAACACGGCTATCACCAACTCCATATTTTATTGTGGGTCTCAAATTAAATAAGAGTTAGAGTATACCGATGGGCCGTGATACTTGATAAGTCGGCCCGGAGTGGTAGATGTCTGAAGTTAAAGAATTATGAACAATAAAATATTAAAAAGTTAAAATCTGACAGAAGGGAACAATTCAAACAATTCGTTTACAAGTATTCCATACCAATAGAAAAAGCCCTCCCATCAGTTGAATTGGCTATATTAATTTCGTAAAAATGATACAAAAAATTTTACTTTATGGATATCAAAGAATCAGTTAGTTTACTTCAATAACTTTCATCGAATTCTTCTTCGATATTCTCCTCTCCCACCTCGTAGAGATCACCTTCGAATTCCTCTTGTTGCTCTATGCCCTTGGAAGGAAGATCGGCCTCGCTAGCAGAATTACATACGGGACATTTGAATTCTGTTATCTGTCCTTCGAGATCTAAAGGGAATTCTTTTTTGAAAATCTCTTCACATTTTGGACACGCTAAGGTTGCTTGAATGTTCTCGTTGCTGAACTTGTGGGACTGTAGTAGATACAGTGTCTTTGTCATTCTTCTTATTTTATTGCACATATTGTTTATAATGATTATAGGCTCCATTGAGTTCCTGTTTAATTATCTTGATTATCATTACTATGTCCGTCCATTTTAGAAATTCTAATTTAATATATGCGGGTTAAACATTTTTATTTATAATATCTACTTTAGCATGGGTTCTTTGTCTAGAATGGTATTTACCAATTCCCTAACTCTCTGTAAACTTTGTTGAAAATAACGGATTAGATTCTTAATGACAAATTCATCTGATGGTTGGATTGTCTCGTTTTGATAATCTTTTGTCGACGAATTATTATCGTCAATTAAGAGATATTGAACATCTTTTGATGGCTTCTGCAAGGTGAGATTTCTAAATTCCTTCAAGATCCAAAGCCAGCCATTATGAGATGACGCCTGATGCATGTCTGTAAGTAGACTGATATTTTTTGTCCGGGCGCTCAATGCACTTTGTACTGTTGCCAAATCAACTCTCTTAGATGCAATTCCCAACTCTAATTTTGTGTTAATTAACAACAATAGAGAATCTAAAGTCCCTAAAATTTGAGAAAGAAAACAATCTATCTCCATTTCCATTTGAATTACTGGATGAATTTCATGCGCATCTCCAAGTTTCGATTGAATTTCTTGTAGGTTATGCAAATGTTGTTGCGCAGCAAAAATCTTGAACTCAACTCTATCTAACAATAAGTCAGAATCAGTTTTAGAAGCCATACTAATTAGAATATATTCAATTTTCATTAACTTTACTGGACTAAAACTAGAATAGACATACAAATGCGGCCTGTACTATTAAAATTAAGGATATGTCACACTAATATCTATGAATGAAAATGAAGATCTAGAAGAAAAGAAGTTGCTTGGGTCGGGTGGATATGCCTTAGCAAAAATTACAGAAGATGAAGAAATCAAAGCAAATCTGGGGATTCCACAATTATTCTTAGCAAACGTAGGAAGGCTAGATAAGGAGCGATTTCTGAAGTATTATTGCAATACCTGCGGAAAGGAATATGACGGTTCTCCAGACATCAAATTTGAAAATCCTAATGAGGATTTAGGTCAGGGAATGATACTTGTTGAAAAAGGAGAATACAAATGCAAGAACTGCAATAACATTATAGCGTTTTACAGAAAGTTCAACAAGTAATTGATGGGGTGCAGGTCCTTAAGAATGATAAAATGTTTATAGTTTTTATTCAGTACTTATGATTGGTTAGAATTGGGAAGATGGGATGACGAATGGCACTATGAACCTAAGGATAAAAAGAAAAGAGACTGGATAAGAATAGCTCGATATGCCATTTACGGAGGCTTCGCAATTGTCGCTATCGTCGTATTATTGGTATTTATTCCAAGGGCGGGGTTGACTGTGGAGATAAATGAAACAGGAGAAGCACTGAGTACTATAAGCATAAAAATAAACAACAATAATCCTCAAGAAATTCATAATGTAACAATTACATTTGATAACAATACGGCCAAAAAACAAATTTACAATTCCATTGCGCCATTTAGTTTTATTTTCGTTACTCCCGAAAAGGAGGATCTAGATTTTCAAAAGATACTTGTAACTGCTGATAACGGAAGACTACAGACGATAAAATATAGATGACATACTCTAATATTTTTTCAATCTAGACAAGCGTTAAAGAAACAGACAATTACCGTTTGGTACTTGCTTCCCTTATTGCCTGACCATATTCAAGATTTACTTTCTTTCTCATATATGGTATTAATCTATAATGAATTGAATAGATACTTTTTTGTCTTATGAGAATCCCTTTAACCAACAGCGATACAAAACCACCAGCGACTTTTGATGATTGTATCTTTCTATTGTTGCAAAATTTATCCCTTTTAGAATGATATTCCTTCAATGTAAAATAGGAACGATTTACATCCAAGACAAGTGGCCAAATAATATTCTCCCATACCATTCTCCTGTTTTGTGTTGATGAGGCATGCTTGCCTTTATCAATTGATTCTTTTTTTGGGTCACTAGGATCTTGAATTTTAAGCATGTTGTACGGGTCAAATGACAATTGTTTCTTAGGCACATTTAAACTTGGGTCCTGCGATAATCATTCTTAGTATTGGAAGATTTACACGTAAAGCAAGCTCTGGATAATCTATCTAACAAATGGCAAGTTGAACAATCAATATATGATCTTCATCTAGGATTGCGTGATGATGTCTCTGATTCACAATTTATTGTAAATGGTGTAGTTTTTCACATCCCTTTTCTAACAAAGGATAAAACTTTTGTTCTATGGCGGTGCCTTTGGCCAGACTGTCATAATTGCTGTGAGAGACAGGGTAGATTACCCCTAACTAAAGACGATATTTCATTGATTTCAAAAAAAATGGGATATGATTCAGAATCTAAATTTATCAAAAAGGAAACCAGGGTATCAAGTTGGAATGAAACTTCAACTATGAATAATGTTATCACAACTATCAGTATGATTTCACTAAAAAGAAAAGAAAATGAAAGTGAGGAACAAGATGGGAAACCCTTGCCCTGCAGATTCTTAGATAATTGTGGAAGTTGCGAGATACACCCAGACAAACCAGGAGTCTGCTGGCTTTATCCGTTTTCTTCATGGATGGAATCTAGTAATGGAAAGCCAGTGGTACATGCGTCTTTTCAATTGACTGGTGATTGCCCAGGGTTCTATACGGATAAAACCCCTGAATCAATGAAGGAAATCCTGGAGGAATATTCAAAACGAATATTCGAGTACAATATGTCGATTCAGAGAACAATAAGAGAAAAATACGGTTTCATAAATCTCATTCAATAGAACTTGCAATAAGATGCGTTAAACTTGATCGATTTATCCGTTCCAGATTACATCTGTATTACAACATCTGCAAGGTGGAAAAGGGTCACCTTTAGAGAGAGGAACCCTTCGTTCAGTTGACTTTATTGAACAACTGATTCTTCTGAGACGTTTTAGAAATCTAAGGTTGTGCCTAAGCAATTTGAAAGAGCCACTGTATGGTGCTAATTCTCCTGTGTGAAATTCGGTCAAATATTGGTAAATTATTGTCCCTCAAAGGATATAACGGTATCAGATTACTAGAAATATTCGTGTTTTAATATCAATAAACGAGGCACACGTTTTTTACTAGTTAATTGAGTTGAGGGTATATACACGTGGTCAGGTCTTTCAAAGCCAATTATGAATCTAGATTTGCAAGTCGCTTGTATCTAGAAACATTTTTATTTAAAAAATAGGGTCTTGACAATAGTTCTATGGTTATTAATAAGGAACTCCTGCAACTCAGAAAGAAAATAGCAGACAAAAGACCAGAGTTTGTTAGGCAAGAAAGCTGGAGGTATAAGAAACTTGCACCCAATTGGAGAAAACCTAAAGGAAAAGATAACAAGATGAGAAAGCAGGTATCTGGTGTTCCACCTTTAGTTAAGGTAGGTTACAAGGGACCTAGGAAATCGCGAGGCTTACATCCATCGGGTTATAACGATATTTTGGTTTTTAATGTAAAGGATTTAACAAAAATTGATCCAAAAGTGGACGCAGTTAGAATAGCACATGGTGTCGGGAACAAAAAACGAATAGAAATTGTCACTGAAGCAACAAAGCTGAAAATGAAGATTTTGAATCCAGGAAAGATTGAAGCCATAAAGAAACTACCTAAAAAGACTGAGACAAAACCAAAGAAAGAACCAGCAGCAACAACACCAACACCAACAGAAAAGATCGAAAAACCAAAGAAAGAATCAAAATCAACAAGCGCTAAGAGGAAAAACACAGGAAAAAAAAGGGACTAAATCATAATGGTCGTAAATTTAGGTAAAAAGAGAGAATTAATAGCAAGGGTATTAGGTGTCGGCTCAAATAGGGTGAGATTTGAACCAGATAAGCTTGACGATATAGCAGACGCAATTACACGAGAGGACATGCGTTCTTTAATCAAGAACGGTACTATCTGGACAGTTAAAGTAAGAGGTATTTCTAGATCTAGAGCAGAAAAAAAATTAAAGACACGTAGGAAACACGGAACTTCAGCCGGTTCAAAGAAGGGTAAGAAAACTGCCAGAGTAGGAAAGAAGGAGGTTTACGTCAAGAGAACAAAGGCCATGAGACGCCATTTAAAAATACTAAAGGCTAGAAATGAAATTAATCGAGAAACTTTCTGGGCACTCTATAAAAAAATTAAAGGTGGCAATGTTAGATCTCTTTCACACTTGCGAGAACTGGCCAAGCAAGCAAAAATGCACAAGTAGAAATCGGATCTAAATCCTATATTTTTCAAAGTCCATTATTCTATCGTCATCGATAGGAATACCTTCTTTTAGTAGCAATGATATTTTTCTGTCCTTTCCATACATGTATCCTCCAACATGTCCGTCTGAACAGACAACTCTATGGCAAGGCACTATAATTGGCCGTGGATTCTGATTTAGGACTTTTCCTATTCCGCGTGCTGCATTGGAATTACCAAGTAGTGTTGCCAAATGGCCATAAGTTATCACCTTGCCAGAAGGAATATCCGAAACAAGATTATAGACAGCTTGTCTATCAAGACGACCTTTACGTGATTTTTTACCAAGATTTCGTTTAAATGTCATAACCACATTTAATAGGCTATACAGTCTTAAAAAAACTATTCTAAATTCACCAGAACTAGATTTTTACTATATCAATTCCAACTTCATCTAAGGCATTTAGTATTCTGGATTTCTCTTTCCCTAGTCCCTTTGCATCAACAATAACACAAGTTACTTTTTCAATATTCCTTTGTATCATTTGAACTATGATAGAATTATCCAAATATGGTAAATCATGTTTTGCTGCTATTGATCCCAGACCGTATTCTGACTCCAACAATATCTTGTTAAATTTTGTGGGATAATGATTTCCACCTAGTGCCACTGCGACCTTTTCACATACTCCCTGTTTCTTGTTAAGCACAGAAAACAAGGAATCGCATACTGTATTTGCTGCATTCTTGTCTGTCCATTGTTCTCTTGTAGATCCTATTTCAACAAATAGTATTGGCTTTTTTAATGATGTGGGACCGTGATGTGTGGATTCAATAATGATATCATACTTGGGTACGGTATCCTTTTTCTTGTTCAATTCAATTAGATATTGTTTCTGGATCCAAGGATAACATATTCCTAATTCTCTTTCTTTGCCACCAAAATTATTATGGCCAAAATTCCCTGTTGAATGACATGTTAACGCAGGAACATTGGCTTGAGACCTATGTTGAGATAAAAAGATATAACATGATGTAGTGGGATATTTTTCGTCAAGATTGTCAAGATATAATAAGTTACTTTCAGAAATGTGTAAGACAACACCTTGATAATCAGAAGAGGAAAATGTAGACTTTTCTTCTGGCATTGCAATGAATCCATATTTTTCAATCAAACAATTTGATATTGTGCTACTGGCGAGATCTTGTCGGGAACATACGAGTGTATAATTACTTGACATATCTGATTTTCTGAAATTGCTTATTCAATGTATATGGCTGGTTTGTACGGTCGTGCAAATTTTGACTTTTGTTTTGGATCATATTTATCGTTCTCGTCCTCGGAGTAAATATTTACTTCAAGTTGATTATTTCCCACTTCACTAACTATCAATGATTTTCCATCATCTAGCGGCATTTTCTCATCAAAGGAATCTATTTTCATTCTTCTCTCTCTAACATCCACTGATTCAGATAAGATATCATCTATGATTTTCCTTACCAAATCAGGATTGCGTTTAACAAGATCCTTGACTTGATTATCGTTGACAAATTCCTTCATGATTTGTCCAAAATTGGGCGTTACTTGTTTTTGTATTCTGTCCAATATTTTTCTATATAACATGCATTTGACACTCGAAGCAGTATAAATTGAAATTTTTTTTGGAACCATCTTGGTAACCTTTGTTATTTTTTGTATATCAAAAATGATATTTTGGATGAGTTTTTCATTATCGTCAGACTTTATTGAAATTTTATTTTGATCAATCTCTGGCCATTGAGCTTTACTGATATAGGAATCATTGCCTATAATTTCCCATACTTCTTCACAGAAATATGGAGCAAATGGAGACAATAATTTTATTCGGGTCTCATAGAATTCTTTCAAATAATTATTGAATATTGATTTATTTCTTGCAAGCTTTCTTTTTTCATACCACTCTAAATCATTATCCATCAAGTACAAGATGGTATGCAAAGCTTCTCTTATTCTAAATTTTTCAATAGCAGCAGTCGTATCCGTAATAACGCTTTGCAATCTGCTTGATATCCAAACATCCTCCAAGTCCTCATCCAAACTATTATGCAGCTCTTTAAAAATTTTCAAATTTGTATTTATGTTTCTGTAGATATCAAATAATTTGGCTCTAATTCCTTTTACTAAATCAAAAGAAAAGTCAGAATCCTGTAATATTTCTGCGGACGCCAGCATTGTAAGGCGAATAGAATCTGCACCATACTGTTCTATGGCATGACGCAATGGTATAATATTTCCAAGTGATTTGGACATTTTTTTACCTTCCATTAGTACTGATCCATTTACAACAATTTGTTTAGGCCATTTATCCTTGGGAAATATTGCCGCGTGATTAAATATGAAGAATGCAAGGTGATTAGGAATCAGATCCCTGCCCGAATGCCTGGAATCTACTGGATAAAAATACTCAAATTCATTTCTAATTTTTTCAAGTAACTGATTGGATATCTTTGATTCCTTAGCTACCGTATCTCGATTATCTCGATTATTCTTTCCTAGGAGAACATAATCAAAGAAATTATCATTCAAATTATCTGCTAATATCTTATCTTCATCTTTTTGCAAATTTTGATTATTGCTGATATGTCTTGACAACGGATAATAAGCCATATATATAACAGAATCAGCCAAACTCTCAATTATCCATTCATCGTCCCATGGAAGTTTTGTTCCAAGTCCGCTTTTTCTTGCACATGCCCTTTCCTTCAGCCAGTCTATAACATTGGTGAATTCTTGTCTTATTTCCTCTGGTAGGATTTCCATGTTGCCAATTAGTTCATATGCCATTTTTTTCCAATTTTCATCTCCATAGTTGATAAACCACTGGTTTGTTAGTAATTTGACAACACAAGTAGTACCGCATCTACATTTTACTGAATTTTTCAATTCATAGATGGTAGTTCCAATCCCTTGACTGATTATTTTTGTTCTGATAGTCTCTCGAGCTTTTGTTACACTCAAATTTCCTATTTCATCTATGTTGGGTAAAAGTTTACCATTGTGAAATTCCTCCGAATATAGCTTGTTAGTGGCATCCTCTAATTTAGGATCATTCTGATCTTTGATAGAATATCTAGTAACAATAATTTCTGCAGGCGAAGATTCATTTGAGGGAAACGCATCAGTTTGGATAATTTTAAGAGGAACAACATTAGCATGTATGTTATATTTACTTAGCGTCTTACTATCCTTCCTTAAATCAATCAAAGCCTGGTAATCATAAGGCGCATGAGCTGGAACAGACATAACAATTCCAGTTCCATTATTGGGATCAACAAATGATGCAGGAAATATGGGTACTTGTTGTTTCCTTTTTTCATCCAATACAGATTTGCCGATTAAATCATAACCATTAATCTCAGAAACCAACTTAACAGTAGTATTTAGAAATTCAAGTTTTCTTGCAGCTTCTTTTGTAATAATCCATTTTTCATTATTTACCTGAGCAATAACATATTTTGTGTCGGGATTTATCCATAGATTTGTAACACCAAAAATAGTTTCAGGTCTTAACGTAGCTGTTGGAACAATGTATTGATCTTCAAACTTAAATTTTACAAGAACATATTCGATAAGCTCGGGCTCAATATCGCCCACAGTATCATGTTGACTTACAGGATTTTGATCTTGAGGACACCAACCTACAGGATGAGATCCCTGGACTATTAAGCCATTCTTTTTGAGGTTTCTGAATTGCCACGAGATAAATTTTGAGTAGCCCTTGTCTATAGTCGTAAACTCTCGCCTCCAATCTATAGAATAGCCCATTTCGTTCATTCCTTGCTTAATTTCTTGATGAAAGTAGCTGGCTATTTTTTTAGGGTCTACAAGATTTGCTATGATATCATCAGGAATCTTGTATATTTGCTGGAACGTTTCAATGAGTTCCAAGTCATTAGATTTGATTCTCTGAGACATCGACACAATAGGTGTTCCTGTATAGTGGAAACCCATCGGAAACAATACATTATAATTGTTCATACGCTTATACCTAGCATGAACATCAGCCAAAGTATATGTTCGTCCATGTCCTACATGCTGTGGAGAATTTGGGTAAGGATAAGCTACAGTTAGAAAATACTTCTTTTTATGCAATTGAGGATCGGTTTCAAAAATTTTATCATCCGTCCATCTTTTTCTCCATTTTTCTTCAATTTTAGCCCATTCAAGTTCTACATTGGGAGGTTTTTCAATTGAATCAACCATTTTTTTCACTAATGTCTATATTTGTTATAAGATTCTCAAGGTTCTTCAGGCACTCATTAATCTTAGTCTTGTCCTTACCACCGCCCTGGGCAAATTTATCTGTACCTCCGCCTCCTGTTCCTCCTAGTTTCAAGGAAATTTCCTTTGCTATTCTAGATGCTCTTGTGATTCTTCTTGATTCCTCTCCAACAAAAACAATAACTTTTATGCGTTCATGATCCTGAACAAGAGCAACAAATACTAAGAAAGGATCGATGTTGATGCTTTTTTCTCCTAATGCAATGTAGTAATCGTCTCCCATTTCATCATCGTAAGTACCATAAACTTTTAAACCTGATTTGATTTTAGTCGCTTGTTGGGTAACTGTTTTGGCCATATTGTCTGAAAACCTGTTAATAAGCATCCTGAATTTTCTTTTCATTTGCTCATTTTCTATCGATACCTTATCAAATGATTCAATTACCTTCTCTCTACTTGATCCCAGAGATTGGGCTATGTGTAGTAATTGAGAATCCTGAGACTGCACATATTGCAAAGCGTTATTCCCAGAAACAAACTCAAGTCTTACGACACCATCTTGAATCCTTTCAGTTTTTAGAATTTTTATGAGACCGATATCACCTGTCTTATTCACATGAGTTCCACCACATGCTTCCACATCCCATCCATTTATGTTCACTATCCTCACTTGATTTGAGGGAACTGCTCCTCCTTGATAAATCCTGAATGTATATTTCTCTTCAGCGTTCGATCTTTCAAATACATTGATATCAATTGGTAAATTTCTTTGAACAACTTCATTGGCCGTCTTTTCTATTTGTTTGATTTCTTGTTTGGTAAGAGCTGAGTGATGCGTAATGTCTAACCTTGCATAATGTTCATCCTTGAATGCGGAATTCTGCCATACCCAAGAACCAAGGTTGGTTCTTGCAGCAGAATTCAATATGTGCGTTGCACTATGATTTTTGGTTATTGATTGTCTCCTTATATTATCAATAATTCCATGAACTGTCTTATTATCTTGAAAATCCTTGGATGTAGATTGCATTTTGTGTAGAACTAGATCATTTTGTTTTATGACATCTGTTACTTTGATCCCTTCAATAGTACCAAAATCAGGCTCCTGTCCTCCTCCCCTGGGGTAAAATGCAGTCTTGTCTAAAATCAAGAACTTGCCTTTAATTATATTGAGAATTTTTGCATCAAATTCTCTTATAGATTCATCCTCATAATACAATAACCTTGTAGGTTTGATATCACTGACAGTTTCGATAACGGGTACCAGGGTGGATTCATGTGTTGTATGTAGCTCTGCTAACTTTACATAAAAATCAGGGGGGATTTTTTCTATAACTCTTGTTTCAAGTAGAAGATCAGGTGTAATACCATCTGATTCATACATCCTCACTAGGTCTTCAACGCTTGGTTTCTTCTTGGATTCTAGAATGGAATTGGCAATAGAATACATCCTTTCCTTTGATGAAGAATACCTGCCAGATTCAATCTGCATAATTGTCCTAACATCATTCTTGTGTTCTTTTAGTTCAGGATACATAGGTTCTAAATACCTAATATGTAAGTCCATTATATCTTGCAAGTCGAGTTTCCAGCCAAGTCGGGCAAGGAGTGCAAGTGTTCTTCTTAATATTATCCTAAGATTGTAGCCTCCTCCTACATTAGAGGGCAGTGAACCATCAGAAATTGCAAATAATAATGTCCGAGTATGATCAGCTATAATTGATAGAGTTTCAAAAGGCAAGACAATTTTTTCCATATCATCATAAGACAGGCCTAGTTCTTTAGCAATATTGGCCTTCAGGAGTCTTGTATCATTTTCATGATTTGCATATTTCTCAGAAAGCTTTCTATAGTATCGAGATAAGAATTCTGATTTTGATTCAATATCGATACCAATTAAATCTACAAGTTTCTTAAATATTGGACCGAAAGTCGCATCGTAACTTGTAGGACTTCCCAAAGTGACCCATGACAATCGCTCAAGTCCCGCTCCCATATCTATTATCTTATTATCAAGTGTTCGATAGTTATTTTCATCACCTTCAAATTCAGTAAAAACTGCATTTCCAAGTTCTAATCCTCGAACATAATACTCCAATGAATAACCAAATGCCCCGGCTCCCATCCAGACATCCTCAACAAATGTAATTTCTTCAGATCTAATACCTAGAACGTCCGTAAGCAAAGAATAATCCAGCTCAATACACTTGTCCTTCCAATAACCACCGGGAGCATCTGCGTTACATGTCTGACCTACCATACAAAAGCTCGTATAATGTCTGCCGGTTAGTCCAACATTCTCAATATCATTAAATCTGAGACACATTTGAGGAATGACAAGAGGATTTTTAGGAATTTCAAACACGATTTTTCCATTCATTACTCTCTGAAAGTCCACAATGGATGCAATCGTATAATACAGGTCCTCCCTCCAGCGACATACCACAGGATATCTTTGGATTATTTCATGATCATT
>DATFBL010000092.1:0-3078 GCA_035253865.1 Nitrososphaeraceae archaeon
GTTGGTTGCGGAAATGAGATTCAGGACGCTATAAAGCAACAGTCTATTAAAATACCATCATGGCCTCTCTACTATTCACTCATTAGCAAGGATGTTAGGAAAGCATTCGAAATAACAATGAAAAAAAGTGAAATTTACTTAAAGGAAGCAGACCTTGCAGTCCGTATGCTTCCATTAGATTTTCAACTCAAACCATTTTTACAATTTTTATTTCTGACAGTTAATCATTATAACCAATATTGGTACAACGAACTTGTAAGAGGCGATATGCTTGATTCTTTTCAAAAGGACCTTAACATGTCAGAAAGAAAAAGATAAGGCTCCTACAAAATTAGTTCTTTCTTAATTTATGAAACATCAAACATATTTGTAAATTTGAACTGGAATATATGCTAATGCTAGTAGCCTTAATCCTAGACATTTATGTTCTTAACAATCTCTCATATACAAAATCTCCTTGACTCTTCATTCAGATATTATAAATTTATCGTGCTTGTTTAGAACATGCAGCACTATTCCAAACTAGAAACGTGTCTCATTTTTGCAGTCGATTCTAAAGATTGGATGTAAATCTATAACTTGAATAAAAATACAGATTTCAATCCTAGCTACTAGGCATAGTCTGTTTGATACATTGTATGCCATCATCATGAAATTGCTATGTGAGACATTCACCTTTAGGTTATAGGGCTAACAACTTAAGTTATTAAAACCAAGATACTGCATGTATTTATATTACTTTTTTTTGAATTAGCAATTGATCAATTATGATGTGGTCCGAAGTTTACCGACCTATGGGAGTCCAGCAAATGATAGGAAACGAAGGTGCTCGATTAGCAGTAGTAAAATGGCTCTCAGGATGGGTAGATGGTAGTAGGCCGTTGCTTCTAATAGGCCCTCCTGGCATAGGTAAGACTACACTCGTACATACATTATCACAGCAGTTCAATTATGATTTAATAGAATTGAACGCCAGCGATAATAGGAACAAAATAGGTCTTCAAAATCGAATCATGCCAATGTTTCATAATGCGGGACTTTTTGGAAGAAAAATGCTATTATTCTTGGATGAAGTTGATGGTATTTCTGGCAGGGAGGATACAGGTGGAATTGATTCTCTGATAACTATAATGAAAGAGCCAACGATCCCTGTTATCATGGCGGCAAATACAAAGAATACAAAGATTAAAGATCTTGCAAAGATCTGCAAAGTCATAGAATTAACTTCGATTCCACCAAGATTGTTGATGATTTATCTAGATCATGTTCTAAAGGAGGAGAACGAGAAATTAAGTCCCGATGAGAAAGTTTCAGTTGTGAATAATAGCAAAGGAGACATTCGTTCAATGTTAAATAATGCACAGTCTAAATGTGCCGGGTATAATTCAACTCATAACGAGACATTTGAAATTGATATTGCTGAAGCGATAAATGGTTATTTTTCCATGAGTGAACTTGAGGACGCAAAGAATTTCTTATCTCACGCAGATGCCGCTTACCTTGATCCGCGCTTTGGGATGTCAGCGGAAGAAAGACGAAAAGATATGATAAATGCACTTTTTTCAAGCATCGTTTCTTCGCCTATAGATCTAGACGGTCTTGCAGACGCTTTAGCGGTACTTTCAAAGATAGATGTAATAGTTGGGAGAATAGGCCAAAATAGATATTGGAGGCTTATGAAGTATCTCGATGTTATGATTGCATACGGCCTATTTAGCAGTACTCGCAAGAAGGGAATAAAATACAACCAGTATGGTGTTATATGGCCTTTAATGAACCCTATTTTTGTCAGAGCTCAATATATGAAAAATTTACTATCGGATCTATCGAAGCAGACTCATGTAACAAAAAGTATCTTTGGATCGATTTATTTTCCATATCTTCTTCAAATACTAGCTGATAAAAAAATAGACCCAAGAGAATTTTCAAATATTTCAAACCTTGATGAAAAGTCTGGGGAGGCTTTGATGAAAGAAATGGATCTTGTAATGGGAAAAGAGAAATGAGTGAACCATTACATGAAGAGTAGGCAAGACTGTTATTCAAATACAAAAGAAGGTGCAAATGGAGAAAGTAATTACGATTCGGAGAATTTGCTAATGATGAATATTCTTAAGACTTTTCAAACATATAGAATGCCTGCTTCCGGAAGACTCAATTCTGTCTAAAGAGTATTTATTAGGCAGAAAAGCTGTAGTTGATTGTTTCATTTATAGTAATTCAGCCAACTAGTTGATTGCGATTTTGAAGAGGATTATAAAAGACTATGGTTTTACATGCGTCCGCAATAAATGATTGATAGATTACAAAGTATATCAAAAATTACTAGGAATCTTTATTAAATAAATGCATAGAATAGCAAAGGTTCAAATCTAAATGATAGTAAACTCTTGAATACATATGTCTAGTGAATACGAACAAAATGTAGGAACACTTCTAGCTGAAAAAATAGAAAAGCTAGAAGAATTAGAAAAGAATCCAGATGCTAAGAATGTTCAAAAAAAAATACTTATGTCTGAAATTGAGACGCTGCAATCTCTTTTCGAAAACTACAATCTAGGAATGAACTATTTTCGTAGAGCAAGAGGTGGAAGAACTGGACTTAGAGAATAGCTTTTTTCCTTTCTGTAATTGTTGTGGGTCATTAGTCGTTTTTCCCGTACAATTGAAGTCTAGTAAAACCCAATTATGCCAAACTGAATTTTTCTGCCTTGGCTGAATAAGAATGTAGCACATTATGTCAAATAGTAAATTTTATTGTAATGAATTTATATAGGCAGTTCTTGGGATTAATACAAGGCCATGCATGAGGAGAAAATAAAGAAATTATATAATATGAAAAAAATGGCTGAAGGGGGTGGCGGCGAAGACAAAGTAGAATCTCAGCATTCAAAAGGTAAACTTACTGCAAGAGAAAGAATTAGTCTTCTTTTAGATGAAGGTACCTTTATTGAGATTGATAAATATGTAACTCATAGAAGCGACGATCCTGAAACTACGAAATACTATGGTGATGGCGTTATTACAGGATTTGGTACAATCAATGGTCGCCAGGTTTTTCTCTATGCATATGATTTT
>DATFBL010000093.1:0-21249 GCA_035253865.1 Nitrososphaeraceae archaeon
TAGATCAGCTTGGTTCAAGTTGGTATTTATTTATTCAACAAGCAACTGAACATCTATTTCTGTGCCATCATTTCTAACCAAGTCCCGTAACTCTTCTCTAAGCTTTACTTCTGTTTCTTCCATTAGAGTCTCATTTAGTTCTGCCAGCCGAGCTTCGATAGATTCATAATTCTCCAAATATGCCTCTTCCACCAGAGCTGAAGCGCCATTAAAGTTCTTGTTCTGATATTCTGCGATAGTTTGATTGCGCCGATTATTACCACCTGCCTATTTAAAGAGCTTGTCGCTCACACTTGTTTAGAGTATGGTCGAAATTAGAACGACTAATCGTGTTTAAATATTAGTCGGGCCTAATTAGGCTGTCCTAAATGACTCTCCAAATGAATGGCAATTCGATTGAAAATGATATTTCGCTGATTCACGAAATTTCAGATGATATGGCTTTCCGGATTATTACATCTATTAGGGACTCTCCCAAGGCTGCAACCCAGATAAGTATCGAAAATAATATTCCTCTAAGTTCTACATATAAAAAAATTAAAAAACTCCAAAAATGCGGTGTTGTAAGGGTTCACCGGTCTGAGATAGATGAAAGCGGTAAAAGAGTACTATTTTACAAGAGCAATACAGCTAGCCTTGAATTCAAAATTGAAAGGGTGCGCCACGCGTTTTATAGCTCCTAAACAACTCGAAAGAACTATCTTGATATTATGTGGATAAGAGGTAAGTACAAAAAACAACGGATTTAGTATGGCTAAATTTTTTCAATCTATTGCTTGGAATTCATTCTAGGGAAAAGAATAATCTTTTATTTTATGTGAATTTGTAAATCTCTTAACAAGGTAATTTATGAGAATCCTACCCAGCTTATTTTTGTACCGCGGGCCAACGAGATACATGCCGGGTAGGACGGAATTTGATGACTCGTTCTGTTTCCATAGATGAGTGACTTAGATGCCGTTTGGCTCGACTCCAGACTTTAGTCTTTTAGCCAACTCAATTTAGCATCATGCTATATTTATTCTACATACATGATTCTCATATTGGAGAAAGAAAAAACCGTTTAAATATATGCGATCAGTTAAAGTCAAGAAACGTCGAGATCCATTGAAGCATAAAGTAAATGTTCCTAATATACTATACACAATTTTATTGTAAATTTCAAAGTGGTCACAATAATAATATTTGATTCTGATCTTTTTGGTCCAAGCTAACAACTAAGGATTTATTATACTTTTTTTCTAACTGTATTTTTCATTTTGTTATCCCGCTCGCCCACAACATTTTCCATCGAGGGTCAATAACTCGATAAAGCCTGTTTTCAAAAAAGAGACCGTTCTACTCTACATCGGAATAAAATCAACGAACGAACTTCAGAAGTAAAGAAAGGACTAGCTAATTAGCCGGCGGTTGTTGTGAGTTACCTTTAGGCATTATTTCAGATCTAATTGAGGCTAATGATTGGTCTATTTGATAAATTGCCAGTTTGTCTCTTCCAATTAACTCAAACTTTTGCAGAATAGTTTCAAACAATGACTCTTCTTCTATTTGTTCATTTACAAACCATTGTAAGAAAGAATATGTTGCCCGATCTTTTTCTCTTTCGGCAATCTCTACTAGATTATTAATGAGTTTTGTAACTGTCTGTTCACTTTTCAAACCTGCCTGGAAAGTAGATTCTAAAGAATCAAAATTGCTCTGAGGCTTTTCTGTTGCTGGAATTATTGCTTCAGCTCCCGCATTATTGAGATAGTGAACGAATTTCAACATATGCGTATTCTCCTCGGTAGCTTGTTCAAAAAAGAACTTCGCACTTCCATTATATCCAGTCCTTTCACACCATGATGCAATAGCAACATATGCATGAGTTCCTGATGCTTCATAAGAAATTTGATCATTAATTGCCTTTACGAGTTCAGAAGATATTCTCATTGTAACATTCTATACGTTCTCATATATCTATATTTTTGGAAGTGCTAGATGTTGTTTTGAGCAAAAGGAAACTGAGACAGAGTTGAGCACGGACTAATAAGTTGACGATTATAATGATAGAAATAGTATTAGGTCCAGTTACTAGATTCCAGTCATGTTGGATATTTTTTGCTTTAACTCATCAATTGGTATCTGGATGTCTGCTTTATTTTGAACTTCTGATTTCAAAGGAGAGATCAAATTCAGTATTTCTTCTGCAGAACTTTTCATTGATTGGTCAAGCATCGGCAATGAATCCTTAACCAGAGATTCCGCTCTGGATATAAAACCACTAGCATCCTGATATTCAATTATTTCAAGCACTTTTCCTTCGTTTACACCTGCCTGGTATTCTGTATTTGCAACGTCAAGTAACCATGAGGCTACGATTAGGTTCAGTGTACTATTTTCTTGGGGTACTACTAGTTTAATTGCATCATTTAACATCTGATTTGACTTTTCAGTCTGCTCAGTAAATTGAGAGGAATCTAAATTTTCTACATCTTGTGACAGATCATTCAATGAAGTAAATAGTGTGTGATTGAGATTACTATCAACGGTAACAAGAGGAGCCTCTATGAAATCATATATTTCCACTATAGGATGTAGGATATGTGCCCTCGCTAGTGTATCATTTCCATTCTCCTTGTTTAGAATTGCCTGATCAAGATGACCTTTCATTTGTTCAATATTATACACATATTCTATTTGGTTGGGCATTTGACCCCATACTAAACCAAATGATGAAAATTGCAGGCCCACAAGTAGAAAACTGCCAAAGTAAAAGAGAATAAACAGATTGGATTTTGAAATATCAGAGTTAATTCTTCTCAATTATAACCAGGTGTAACAGCCGGTCTAATTTAAGGCTTATCCAGATTCTCAAACCAGAAAAAATACTAGAATTAAGAATTGTTTTAAGTCTTGACTATAATCGAGTATTGGTTCAGGTGAAACGTAGAGCAACCGCGAAATAAAGAATTATTTCAACACCATGAAGTTGGGATTTTTTTACTTTTCTATTCTTTAACTATTCTAGTATACCAATTATAGGACCAAATAATTTCAGTAATTATCTGGGGATAGTAGTATTAATGATATCTGATTTATTTGTGGTACTAGAGTTCACGAAGGTAACATCAAAATTTTCGCAACCAAAGCCGTCTCCATCAGAATCTAAACCAAATGTATCTGGAGCCAGGACAGTAAAATTCCGGTATGGGATATCAGTACAGGTCAAGTTGGCAGAATATGTGGTAACGCAAAAATCTGGATATGAAGGGTCACAGGGATTGCTCATATTACCAGCCGATACATTTGCCTGTATTTGAGTTGCATTAGTCTGAGTTGCATTAGTCTGAGTTGCATTCATCTGACTTTGATTTTGAATCATTTGTAATTCTTGTGGCTGTGGGACAGTAGTGTTGACTTGACCATTTGCAGAATCAATAATTGCAAAGCTAGAAAAACCAAATAGTAAAGATACTGTTAACAATAATAGGTTAAATTTCAGACTCATATGTATTTTAGAATATCATAGATATTTAAGTGAACTGATAGCCCAAATGAATTGACATAATTCGACTTATCGGAAAAAACGTGTCGGAGAATCCAAATATACTCGCTACATCTTCTATGTGAATCTCAATTAGGGTGAACTCTTGATATCATTTCTTTGTTTTCAAAGCTAAAGTGATCTGACCATTGCAAATCACATTGTTTTTTCATTAAGCGGTAGTGTAAAAGTAAATGTAGCTCCTCTCGCACCTCGATTGTTTTGCGCCCATATCTTACCTCCATGCATATCCACTATCTTCTTAGCGATGTACAGTCCCAATCCAGCACCAGAATCAGATCTCCTAGAAAATTTTTCAAACAATCGTGACATTATTTCTTCATTTATACCCCATCCAGTATCCTTTACTTCTATAGCAATTGATTCTTGTGATGTAGAGTTATCCTTATCATCTGATCGGATTGACAAATCGTAGACCTTTATTATAATAGTTCCATTTTTGGTAAAATCCAAAGCATTGGATAGAAGATTATCAATAACCTGTTGGATTTTTGCTTCATCTGCATTTATTGTTTTGTTCTCCTCTTTTTTTGGTTCAAAAATTATCTTCACTTTTTTATCAAGAGCTTCCTTTTCATGACTATCAACTATCTTCTTTATCGCATCATTCAAATCAAAATCTATCTTTGATAAATCAAAGTTTTCACTATCAATTTTTGACACATCCAACATGTCATTGGTTAACTTTTCAAGTCTCTTTGCATTTTTGAAAAGGTTTTCAAAATAGTCATTGAAGTTTACTAGACTTGATCGAATAAATTCAGAATAGCCTAGAACTGATTGTATGGGTGTTCTAAATTCATGAGCGGCTATATCTATGAATTCTTTCTGTCCTTGATCTATTATCGCTAATTTTTCAGCAGTTTCTTGTAGTTCTAACTTGTGTTTTTGCACTTGTTTTCTCATTTCTTTATGCCAATTTGTAACTCCATAAAAAATACCAAAAGCGATTACTCCAATTGTTACCATGGCAGCGACACCAAAATTTCTCTGAAGCAATACAAGGTTCTCTACTGACGCTTCAGGTATATGCGGTAACGCTAAAATAATGGTTAGTAAATGTTTACCATCTACTAGAACTGGTGAATATGCTACTGTGAGATGCTGACCACTTGCCACAACATCTATCGAGAACGTTCTAGAGTTTAATAGGGCTGATCTAATCTCTTCTATCAGGTTACTTTCATTGTTATTATCAGTAATGAATTGTTCGCTCAAGGATTTAGCTGTAGGATCCAATAAATTAATTCCAAAATATTCAGGGGTTCCTTTTAGAATCACTAAGCCATTAGAATTGACAAGGGATATGTTAGCATTGGTAAGCGGTGAAAGCTGATTGTCCAAAAGTAGTCCCAAAACATTAGGATTGATAGTTGCCAAAATAACGCCCTTAAAAATTTGGTTGGCAATATTATCTGTCAGTGTAGAGTTCTCAGTATCCAAAATTGGATAGACGATAAATATTTTGGGTTGAAAATCCACCCACTCTTGAGTATCTCCATAAACTGGTGAAAGTGTATCTTTTACTTGCTTAAAATATGCATGTGATGCAATCGAAAATCCATCGAACCTCTCTTCTATCATATCGTTGTTAAATGAACTTGACCAAATGTTGGTCCCATTACTATCAAACCAATAGTACGAATCTACTATATCTTCTGTAGAGTTTTGAGCTGTTGATAGTAGTATTTTTGATTCTTCTAGATCGTGCTCTATCAAGTTTGGAGATAAGGAAACCAATTCAAGACTATCAATAACTGAATTTAATTTGTTTACAGTTAGATGGGAAAGATCTGCTGCCTTGGCTAGAGCCATATTTCTGATATTCTTTTCAGAAATATCTTGTATTTCATTTGAGTTTATAACATAAGATTGGTATGTTAAAAATGAAAATAATATCGCAGCTAATATCGTAACAGATATTATAATTACAACTAGCACGATAGATGATTTCTCTTTTGGCAAGCTTTAAATTGTTATCGTTTGGTTGCCGATAGTTGGTTATGTGGAATACCCAATCCAAACATAGTCAAATAAATCTAATACATTACTTACTGGGTATCAGAATTTTAAAATCCTTGATTTCAATAACGGTGACCTTGTCCTCCCCAACATCGCATACACGTCGTATTTTTGAAAAATCATATCCATCGAGTGCTTCTAATATCCAACCTGTCTGGATACGAGAATAGCTACTCATAGCCTTGTTGAAACTTCTCGATAAGGAAGATTATTATCTGAATATTCAAATAGCTTTTTGCCGGTTTCACGTAGAAATGCATCTTGTTTCCCATCGATAATCATGGGAGGCAAGTGTTTCCAGATGGCATAATGCTCATTTCCCTCCTCCAACAAAGCTATTCCTCTCAACGTCCGAGGATGATCTTTTCTAAGCAATTCTCCTATGCTCAGTTACTCAAAAACAACGATCTGCATCCTCCCTTAGTAAATCAAGTGACCCAAGTGCACTTAAGAGTCGATAAGCCAAAGAACAATCCAGGTCTAGTTGTTTTGCTATCTCCGATGCGTTTTTAGGAACCGAATTAACACAGTCAAATACACCCAGCTTTACTCCCGCATAAAGTATTTGACTTCTCAATCTTCCAAATATAATATCCAGTGTTTTTTCATGGTCTGACATTAAATTTCCTCTCATGTTTGCGCTAATATAGTTTTTTCATACTATCAAGGTTTAGTATAGGTTACTATTGTGGAGATTAACAGAGCAGATTGAACATTTCGATACCTACAATGATATCATTTCTAAATTAAATTGATAATTCAGTAAGATATTCTTACTATTAAAATATGAGTATGAGCAAGCAATACAGAAGAAAAGTGTATGGGAATAAAGTTTAATTGTTAAAATATTCTATACCAATTAATGTCAGAAGTTAACAAGTCATTTCATCCAGATGAGATTGATGTTTCAATATCTGAAATCTCAGACGGGATTTATCGCATATCAGGTTTTGTTGAAACATACGGCATTACATTTAATCAGTTTTTAATCCAAGATGAATGTCCAACTCTGATTCATACAGGACCCATAGGCATGTATAACAAAATAGAGGAAAAAGTAAAGGAAGTTATTAACATAGAAAAATTAACCTATGTTGCATTTTTACACTTTGAAAGCGATGAGTGGGGAGGTATGGAATTTCTCAAGTCCCCAAAGGCAATGCTAGTTTGTAGCGACTTGAGTTCCAAGTTAAATCTTACAGGCTGGTATAATGTTCCCTGCGATCATATCTCGTTTTGGGATAACGAAATTCTAAAAACAGGCAAGCGTGTACTTAGATTCATGATGACACCCCATGTCCATCATTGGGACAGTATGATGATCTTCGAAGAGACCACGAAATCATTATTTCCATCAGATCTTTTTATTCAACCGGGAAAAAATAAGCCAATAATTTCTAGCGATCTTTCAGATGACATGATTCAGCTATATAGGAATGTGGGAATATTCGGCAGTGAAGAACCAGTAAGACAAACTACCAGAAGACTTGTAAAACTTGAACCAAAAATTATTTTTCCAATGCATGGTGGTTGCATAGATGCTTCAATGTTCCATTCTTACACAGATGCAATAATGAAAAATGAATTTGCATATTCAGGTAACATACTTGGACAAAGGGTACAAATCGTAACTTGAGATTTGCTCTAACTTTATGTTAATTTAGATGAATTCCTACTAACTCAGGATAACATATATACATAACTAACCAGGTTGATTGAATCGATGAATGTTCAGAAATCCCCTTTGATATTTTTGGTATTATTATTAGCCTCTATTATTGTGGTTTCATTTTTTAGTACTGGCTTTGCTCAACAAGGACAATTTGGTACTTCCGTCCAATCGCCTCAATTCCTTGCAATTCAACATGCACAATCTGGTACTATATCAGAAATCAATTCTACCAGTTTTTTGCTCCAATTAAATGATTTGGCCGACAAGTCAATCCTATTTTCTGATAGACCAGATAGGGTGGTAGTCACTCAAGGTAATCAAGACTTTATTGGTAACTGGACATCAGGACAAGAAAGTTTGCGAATAGATCCCCCAAATGCTGTATTAGTAACAGATGATCAGAAAGAAGATACTATTGAAATAGAGCTCTACAATCCTAAATATGAAAATGAGGGAAAGAAAATAAGTTACGACTTTACTCTTCTTGGTAATACAACAGCAATTTCTGATCTTCCTAAAAAGCTAGGAAAATCAGTATTGATAATAGATTCCTTCCCCACGGCCGTTAATTCTCAGATTACGGATTGAGCATTCTCGAGATAATCATAATGTCAAAGTAAGACATAACATAATTAACAATATGGTGTCATAGTCATGTATTCTCATAGGTAGTAACTTCAAGTGTTATAAATTACTGATTCGTTAAATTATTTATAAGAAATGAAAATTATCAAGGTTTTTGATTATATGGATGCCCAATTTGAATCGATTACTACATTGGTAAAAGGATTCTGCGTAGCAGCTTGTATTCATTTTTCATAACGGCCGACTTTTTCATGCATGTTAGGCTAGTCGTGCTTTCATAAACTTGAGCAACTTGTATTGAAAATTGAACAAATGTCATCATGATAGAAGTTTTACAATCAATTACTTATTTATACACCTACAAACTCTATATCGTCATGAAAGTTCAAGCTTATGCAGCTCATGAACCTGGCGGAAAATTAGAAGCTTTTGAGTATGAAATGGATTCATTGAAACCCGATGAAGTAGAGATAGATGTAGAGTATTGTGGAATATGTCACAGCGACTTGCATATGCTTAAGAACGATTGGGGCTTTACACGATATCCGTTTGTACCAGGACATGAAATCATTGGTAAAGTAACTGATATTGGAAATAGTGTCACCCATCTAGAAATAGGACAATATGTAGGATTGGGTTGGCGGGCTCGCTCTTGTTTAGTATGTGATCAGTGCCTGAGCGGTCATCATAACCGGTGTCTTAAGGGTCAGGATGTCATCGTTGGCAGGCATGGAGGATATGCAAATAAGGTACGTTGTCAAGCATTATGGGCCTTTCCCTTGCCCAAGAACATTGATGTTAAAAGTGCCGGTCCATTGTTTTGCGGAGGAATTACAGTTTTCAATCCTATTATTCAAAATAATATCCGATCTACGGATCATGTGGCTGTTGTTGGTATTGGAGGTTTAGGACATATGGCCATTAAATTTCTTAATTCATGGGGATGTGAAGTTACAGCCATGTCTACAAATCCTGAAAAAGAGAAAGAAGCGCAACAGTTTGGAGCAGATCATTTCTTAAACACCACTAGTGCCGATGCATTGAAACCATATTCAAATCGTTTTGATATGGTAATGGTTACTGCCAATGTAGATCTGGATTGGGACTCTTACATTAAGACATTGCGCCCGGGAGGAAGGTTACATATTGTTGGAGCAGCCTCACAAGTGAAAGCAGCGGTGTTTCCTTTAATTTCTGGTGAGAAATCAATCGGTGGTTCTCCTATTGGAGGCCCTGCAGATATTCTAAAGATGCTAGATTTTTGCACTCGACATGGTATTGAGCCTGTCATTGAAGAGTTTCCTATTTCGCGGGTTAATGAGGCAATCGCACATCTTGCGGCAGGCAAGGCTCGCTATCGAATTGTCTTGCGCAATGATTTCAAGTAATATGTTTTCTACTCAGTTCCTATAATGCGGAATTAGACAGTAATATACGTTACTATCTATTGGAACATTTGATTGCCTGTAAGTGAATACTCAGCAAGTTAATTTACACTTCCTTGCCAACAAAGTAGCATTTACCTACAAATTATTTTACATCTATTCTTTATTCTGCTGCCTGCGCGATTTTGTTCAAGGCTTCTTCTGTGGCTTGTTTGATACCGTTTTCAGCAAAACCTCTACCGATAATAGGAATGCCCGAAAGATCAATATCCCATATTGCATTTAATCTAGATTTGTTCGTAGATATTGTATCCAACTTGAGTATCCTATCACCTATTACAAATCCTTCTGTAAGGTTTGTTTGAATTTTCATTTCATCTGGATAAATCATTACAAATTGATGACTTGTATTATTTTGGGGACCAGCACTAATAATTACCTGCCTTTCGATGATGTTATCCGTCTTGTTTACGTTGTTTATTTCCTTAAAAGTGGACCAAAACTGAGGTTCATTATCAATATTTGAAATGATCCCCCATACTTGATTGGCAGGTGCAGATATTTCCCTAGTGATATTAATTGTGGTAGCAAATGCTTGAGGTAATATAACAAAAGCCATAGCTATTATTGCAAATATGACGGCAGGAATGATCAGCGTCACACTAGGTCTCTTTGAGTAATTTCTCATTTTTTTATCCTTTATCATTACCAAATGCTCGGCTAAAATGGCATTTAATGATTGTTGACCCATATTACGTAACTAAGTTACCCGAGTCCAAGTTTAATTCTTTGGAAAAGTTATTAAAATCAAATGAAATTATTTGTACTCGCAGTGGACTTATTGATTTGAACATTATTCGTACAAAATGCATCAAGTATACTTGTCGTTATTACTGTTCTCTTTTTTATCTACTATGTCATCCGCATTGTCATCATCGGATAATTTGGCATCAATTTTTTTCTGCAATTCCTTATATCGTTCATATTTCTTGGTCCATTTTGAAAGAACAAACCATTGCCTTATTCCTATACCTAACCAAATAAGAGAAATTAGAAATGGAATTACCCGAGCGATTCCAAATGCGGGATTGAAACCAGGACCAAACCTATCATGGGGTCCTCCATCGTGAAATGGAAATGGCGGTCCTATCAGGGCGAAAGTAAGTACGAAGGCTATCGGTGGGATTATCATAATAGTTAGGATCATTATGATAAACATCTTTTTCGTCCTATTCAGCTGAAGAATTATTCCGTCCATAATCTGAAAGGGATTCTGTTTGGGTTGGTCATCTTCACTATTGGGATTGGACGTCATTGAATAGTTACTCTTCCTCCATGCAATATAAAACTGTAATAGTAACTTTGTTACACGTTGTCATATGAAATTCAATTATCACTATTTTTTTCCATCTCGCTTCTTGGAAACATGGATTCATAGGGCTCTAGAATATCATTTAATATTTCTCTTCCTTTGTCCGAAGGTCTGTATTTTATTATTGTCTTATTTCCCCAGGCTTCTTCCATTCTAGTTATTATCCCTTTTTTGACCATATCATCTAGGATTCCTTTGTGTTTTACATTATTAAGACCACAATAGCTCATGAGTTTACTTTGGTTAAGCTCACCGTATTCGTAAAGTTTGAGAAGAATATCCTTTCTTATGTATATCCTATCTCGATACTCATGTACCAATTTGACTCATATACCGCAATGATAACCATATCAAAACTGAAGCTGTTATTAGCACTATCTGAATTTCAGTTATGAAAATGGAATAAACAAAATAAGTATCAATAGAAGCATTAGTCATATCCATTAGATCAGGATTAGATGACAAGCAAATATCAACATTTAGTTACATCGTCGAGTATATTAGCAGGGCATGTGATCCTAGGTTTATACTTGAATTTTACCTTGCCTGTTTACTGATGATGACAAAGACGAACCAAGTAACAAAGTTACGTGTCATAGGTAAATAATGGATAAAAATAATTGTTCAGATTCATTATCCATGCCAATACTAAAAAAAATTACAAACAAGAAGGTCGTCCTATCTTCTGTAATAGTGGGGGTAGGGGTTTTGTTTTTAGTAACTATCTATGCTGTCTCCCCTCTTGGACAACTATCGGCACAACAGATGGTAATGAACGGCAACTTTTCAAAGCTTGAAACTGTGCCTAGAATTAACGGCTCAATAAACGTGGGTCAGGAAATAAAGAATTTTTTCAATGAAAATACAAAAGTAGCATTCAATACTGCGGCTGAGACTGCATTACAACAAGTTCCAAACGGAAAGGTATTAGGAGGTCATATTGGAGTAACTCAGGGATATCTAACATACACATTCTTTGTAATAGAACCGACTGGAGAGATAGGACATAAAGTAATTGTAGATGCTGGAAATGGTAAAGTGCTCCATTCATCAGAAGGTTTCCCATTAAGTTCATTTGCGTCATCATGGAAAGGACATGGACAGGAGCAATGGCAAGGCTTTCACGGACCTTGGAAGCCAATGTTTGGAGGATCTTGGCTTGGCCAATTTGTTCGATAATCCAATAACGCTTGACTATAAAAATTAGGTTCTAGTCTGTGCTTCGTTCCTTCATCCTATTTTTTTAACTCCTTGAAATTTATTTATCAATTATTATTTTTCACGAATTGCAAATTTAACATAAAATTGGAAAAAATATATATACACAAGCCATAAACAAAGCCTAAATGAAAATTTTATCTATTATATTGGTATTTGTAGGAGCTACCCTTTTCGCCACACCTAGTTTCTTTTTAGATAATGTTAGTGCATCGGATACTATGGTTTCTATAGGAGGAAATGGAAGTTCGTGGGATTCAATTTCTCCCAAGAATATTGAAATTAAAGTAGGAGATAGTGTGACATGGCACAATCCCATGATTGTTCCTGAACCGCATAGTGTCGCTTTCGTGAGAGATCCAAATTATTTTCCTCCACCAGCAATTCCGTTTAGCACCTCTAATATTACTGAATTAAAACCAGTTCTGCCTGTTCCAAATATCGAACCACTGGTAGTTGCAAATGAAAGCGGAGCAAATGCAATAGTAGTAGATAATGCAAGACATTATACTCCCGTAACAATAGATTCAACTGGTAGTAATGTAACTTACTTGGAAATTAATCAGAATTATACTATGACCGGGACTGAAAAATTTGTAAATTCTGGATGGATGTGGCCTGAAGGTCTGGCTCCTCCTGGAGTACCCCCGATAAGCACTTTCACTATCACATTTGAGAGTCCTGGAAAATATGATTATCTCTGTGTTATTCATCCATGGATGACTGGGATCGTTACTGTGACGTAGAATAGATTAATTCTACATTGTTTTTGACCTAATTCTATATTTTTTTTATTAGGATTAGTCTCTCATAAAGAATAATCAAATCTTACTTTAATATTCAATTTGAAGAATTTAATGCGTTAATCGAATTAAAGGCACAATGCAAGAAAGTTACTATAGTGTAAAATATATAAAATTCCAGTAGCTAATAGAAATAATGTCAATCATGACCAAAGATGAGATAAGAAGTTTTCTATTGCAAGGCACCCTTACAGGTAAGCTAGGAACTATTAATAAAAACGGGACACCTCATGTGGTTCCAATTTGGTATACTGTAGACAAAGAGGATAATATTTTTTTTAATACTGGTGGTGAATCGGTAAAGGCCAAAAACATTAGACGAGATAATCGAGTTCGTTTGTGTGTCGATGATCAAACTCCTCTTTTCTCATTTGTTCTTATAGATGGGATAGCACAGATAGAAAGAGTTGAAAGAAGCGAGATTTACAAATGGGCGAAAATTATTGCTGCAAGATATATGGGCAATGATAAATCAGAAGAATATGGTAAGAGAAATAGTGGAGAAGGAGAAATATTAGTAAAAATTAAGCCAGTCAAGATCTTTGGTCAAAAAGATACCGCAGGATGATAACTGAATTATGTTAGTTAGAATGTTCCAATTGGGAATGAAGTTATCGGGTGCGCATACAAGGATTTAGCAAGTCATCAAGAATCAGGATAAACCAGAAAAAAATCAAATTTCAACCTCATGAATTTTTGATTTGATAGTATCTTTTATTCAAGAGAATTGGATACCAAATTAGATATATTCTGTTAATCTAATATCTTTAGATGTTTGGGAAGGAAAATAAGAAGTCAAAATGGAAAATAGATTATGAGGACACAATTTACAAGGTCTATGACTGGAATGGAAACGTAGCAGCATATTTCTTTCCAAACTATGAGCTTCAAGAAGACACAGAGAATGCAGACGAAAATATTGAAGAACTTAATAGACGGCATCAAAATGTCCGAGGAGGTAACATTCTTTTTCCCATGGCAAAGCTGAATGTACTCGATAAAGAAGAAGCAATAGATTTGGACTATACGATTTTAGCATTGGAACAAAGTCTTCAACGAGTCAAAATTTGGAAGGAGTGGATATCAAAGAATTACATGAAATTTATGATAACTGGAAATGGGGTCCATACTTCAAGGGAGGACAGGGAAATGCTTTCAATTGCTCTTGGTCTTGAATTAAATATTATACTGGGAGAAAAAGAAGTACTTGTAGCACTGACTCCCTTACTGGATGAATTAAACAATGCTGGCCTATTGTAAAACCTGCTTATACTAATACCTGGTAACTAAATAATATCTTGTAAATTTAGAAGTAGGTTCCGAACAGAGTTTAGTCTAGCATCATAAAAAGTTTTATGAAAATGTTCTTTTCAGGACAAAAAAAGTCGTATCGCACAATCAAATGAGAAAATTTGATGAGTTATTTTTCAATGCCTTATTACTACTTGTCCTAATTTTTGGGGATAGAATCGCTTGCAACATACAGTAAGGGTTCCGCATTAGCATCAGGATCTCCACTAAGGTAACCATGACCATTACCATCGCATTGCGTGTTTTGTTTAGAACCAAGGTCTTTGAGTGCATTTAGGATATCTGAAGGCGATTCTCCAGGATTTTCTGATTTGTATAACGCAACCGCACCAGTAACATGAGCAGTTGCAGCACTCGTACCGCTAAACGACATGTAAGAATCTCCACTCGTTGTTGTTTTTACAAGTACTCCTGGAGCAGCCAAATCAACAACTGGACCAAAGTTACTAAAACTTGCAAAAGTATCATCTTTACCAGCTGTGGTTGCTATAGATGAAGTTCCACCACATTTTCCGTCGGTGTCTACAATTGCAGATACTGCTATTACTTCTTGGTAGCTTGCAGGAAATACATTAGAGGCATCAATTCCTTCATTGCCTGCTGCTGCTGCATATGTTACTCCGGCTGTCACCGATCTAATGATTGCATTATGGAAAGCATCATTTCTACCAACAGCACCGAAGCTTAAATTCACTACATCTATCTCGTCAGAATGCTCAGTAACATAATCGATTCCCTTTATTATATCAGAACTGGAACCCATGCCATTGCTATCGAGTACCTTAATAGCCCATAACCTAGCTCCTGGAGCAACTCCTACTACACCTTGAGAGTTATCTTTGGCTGCCGCTACGCCGGCAACAGCTGTACCATGACCATCATCATCATTAGCGTTACTTGTTCCTGGGACAAATGTTACTTGTTTATATACATTAAGGTCTGGATGGTTGAGATCAATTCCCGTATCCAAAATGGCTATGTCGGCATTTACAGACCCACTACCATCCCCAGATTTAGTAGAACTCAGATCGCCATCAACTCTATTGACACCAGCTGGTAAACTCTGAGCAAATGCTTTTACCTTCACATCAGGTTGCACATAATCTACGTTTGGATTTTGCAAAATTGTCTCAAGGACCTTATTATTGGGGACTTTAACAGAAAACCCAGGCAAAACATGATCAAAGATATGTTCTACTGTTGCTCCTTCACCTTGTGCTTTACTTGCTAAAGAATGTATAGATGATAAAAAGTCATTCTTCAAAACTACGATGTAATCATTAGGTATTTTTTCCCCTGTTGCCTCTCTTAATTTCTTCGCCATATTTTGTGCGTCGACTCTAATTTCATCTTTTTTTTCTTGTAGTTCCGTTATATCAAAAGGTTGTCCTTGTACTTGAAATAAAGGCATTTGTGACATTGAAGTCAATATAGTGTAAGATAACAACAGGACCATCAAGATACTGGATATAGGACTTAAACTCTTCCAAAAACGCATATTCTCATGCTAGAATCACAATCTATTATTAATCTGAATTTAGTTACATCATTACTTACTTTTGTTCTAAGTAAAAGCTACTTTACATCGTTTTAAATTAAAAGGAATTCCAAGCTCTATATGAATTTCACACACTAGTATTGGTCCTAAAAGAGGTTCTTTATTGACCAATCTTTTTTGTAATTTTTTGTAGTTTCATATCATCCTGGCGATATCGTTTTGATTCTGCCTTCATTATTCTAAAAAAGAGTGTATACCCATCGAAACCTGCTATTAGGTTCTTTGGTATATAGTACTTCTTTTTATTTATAATACCTTTTTCTGTAACAACAAGTTCTGCCTGGACCTGCTGGACTTCACCCAAATCACAATCTATACCACTTGCCTTCTTTTTGAGGAAATCTTTCCACGCAGTGTTTAAGATCACAAACACACTAATGCAATATTTCTTATATCGATTTATTATTGTCCGTTCCCTATCATTCTCAGTGATACTTCAGGGTTATGAACGATTGGTGGATATTATGGTATTTGCCACTCCATAAGACATCGTTAGACAATAGAGGACATATGTCTGGTTCAACTCAAAATTCTGAACAATACCTTAATAATCCCTAGAGATATGCAAAAATGTAGTCTTAAAATTTAGAATATCTAAAAAGATATATATAATTTGTTTGACTACAATATGTAACTAAAGAAAAACTGGGATCTCGGCCGTATTTGTTCATCATAGAAATTGCCAGGTCCCAGTTTTTTTATTATTTTCAACTTACGAGGTAGGCTTTAAATAGATTTTTTAGACCAAGATCCGCTTAGACGGTTGACTATATCAGGCAGGTTAAGGAAAAAGATACCGGACTCTTCAAACTGACTGGTTCCCTAATAATTAAAAAAGAAAATGTAAAATCATAGAAACATACGAGTTTTCTGAAGCCGTGCTAATGCATCAGTTTTAGCTCGGGAACCGGTTGCAACAATTTTCGAAAATTCGGACTTGCCCATTCAGTATCTATTTAGGGGATCCTTTGATTAAAGTTTTAGAAAATGCAAAATTGATGGGATCACAAAATGTATGAAAGTCTATTAGCTGTTCTAATGCAATTTCCAAGAATTCCTAAGATACCTAAATTAGAAATAGTTATGAATCAATCATCACGATGACAACATATGATTGAAATTGGATTGGCCGAATACTTTGGTATAGGAGAAGCAATAGGAATAATAGCCACACTCTTTGTCATTCTGTATTTTTCCAGGAAACAGATGCAGGCATTATCTGTAGATATTGAAACCAAGGTATTGAACGATTTGGCGGGAAGAATGCATTGCATTGCATCAGATTTTAATTGAATCCCCTCAATAAAGATAGATGAGCTGCTTTGAACAAGGAGAAATAATGCAAATACGGAAAGATATTATTCAAATGGAAAAGTGGTTTGATCCTGCCTTCCAAGAATTTGTAGTTAAAGAGTCGATTCCTTTAAGTAACAAATAATTCGCATTATAGCGGAATATTCTGGTAACTTAAACCTAGGGTATTGTTCATCTAACATATAGGTACAAAAGATCTAAATGAAAGAGCCAGTGGTACCATAAGCAAACATGAGCAGCTCTTACGCAGTTTCATTTTGTCAGTTTCGAATATCAGTTAAATTTGCCGGGATAAATAACTGAACATTATTGTTTGAAGTATCGGCAACATACACTTGTCCATCTGAATCTACTTCAATACTTTCTGGTTTTTGCAATTCACCTTCTGCGTTGCCCTGGCTACCCCACTTGGCTATAAAGTTACCACTTTTATCGAACACTTGCACTCGATGGTTTCCAGAATCGGTCAAATATAAATATCCTTCCGAATCAAAGGTGATTACAGCAGGCTGGTTTAACTGTCCATCTCCATCGCCAGAGGTTCCCCATTTGCTAACAAAGGTTCCATCATTTTTGAAAATTTGAACCCTGTTATTACCGTAATCTGGAACATATATAAAGTCGTTTGAATCAACGGCGACGTCCCAAGGCTGAATGAACTCACCATCCTCACTACCCTGACTTCCCCATCGCGTAATAAATTCACCGCTATTTGAAAACTTTTGAATGGTTGCAGCGTCTCTATCACTAACATAAATATTTCCGTGTGAATCTATGGCGACTCCGTGTGGATGTAGAAATTGTCCCTCTGAGGTTCCATGGGTTCCCCATTTTGTGATAAACTTGCCATCAATGGTAAATTTTTGGACACGGGAGTTCCCTTGGTCTGTGATGTAGATGTTGCCTTCTTTGTCTATCTCGTTACCATGTGGATGGTTAAATTGTCCATCACCGGAACCGGTTGATCCCCAACTCAGAATATCAGTCCCATCCTTGGAAAATTTTTTAATACTATTTGATTTAATATCATTTACGTAAATATCTCCTTTAGAATCTACTTCTATGCCTTCTGGTTCTAAAATTTGTAGTTGAGATGCTGGGTCTGGCAAATTTTTCGCAAACCTAAAATTCATGGGCAAGGCTGATATCTCTTCAATTATGATGTCAAATTCAAGCAAGACTACTGACACAAGAGCAGCGAAAATTACAAAAAATATTTGAAACATAGATTTGTTATAATACTCACTTTTTATAGACTTTTCTTACACAATTCATGACTATAGAAATCTGTTTGAGAACGTTAAATTCAGTTATCAAATGTTTAAATTCTTTTATATCTTGCTGAACGATACTTTGTATGAAATCGTTATCATGTCGAGATGCTGGATTCGATTGTGATTATGTCATTGAAGGAGAAAATGATGATGATGTGTTTAGAAAAGGTGAAACACACGCCTTCAATGCTCATGGAATGAAAAAACAAGAGTTTACTCCAGCGTTCAATGAAAAAATGAGGCCTTTAATTAGAGAGGCGTAGATTTTGAAGTAATTGTGGTCTATATTTGTAACGTGTATTGTGAATTTATCAACAGCAGTTGAAAGTAAATAATATCGATGGATTTTAATGAGAAATATTAGAATCAGCTAGAAGATCTATACATGACTATGGTTATACTAAGTAATCATTAAATCCTCTCAAAAAGTTGTTGTTGAGTTCTCATTGTGAATTAAATGATAGCTTGGAGTCTCCTCACCAGCAATACTAGTTCTATATATATGATAAAGGACACAAGTATGTATGTTAGCGAATAAGGTTGTTACAGATGAGCTTGATTCACTAGATATACCACAGGGCCTGATAGACTTGTTGGTAGAAAATTCCCTAAATAGGGAACGATTATTAAGAATGAGCATAGATGATTTGGCTTTTGTATTAAATATTGATATCGAAGCTGCGAAAATAATCATAAACGCTGCCACAAATTATTCAAATTTTATGTTTCATGACATGAGAGAACTTAGGTAATGGATTAAAAGCATGAAAAAGGACGCAAATGATGATATTGCTGCTAAGAGAATTATGAGACTATTAAAGGCAAATGGGTATCTTGTCAGCAAAAGTGATGTCATTTGGATCCTAGATCGCATGTCAGAGGAGTTAGAAAGACAAATAGATGAATCTAACAGCATTTTAGAAAGAAAGATCCTTTGCGAAGTTATAACAACTGCTAAAGAAATAAGAGTAATAACTGAACTTCCAGACGTTTCTAAGGAGGATATCGATATTAATATCTATGGGAGTGATTTATTTATTAATGCCGAGGGTCAAAATAGGAGTTATTTTGAAGTAATACATTTACCAAATGGTATATCTGGTAGAGGTCTAAAATCGACTTTTCTTAATGGTGTTTTAGAGGTTACCATCAAGAGGAGAAGTAAAAGCAAATAGAATTTCTTTAATATAGGAATTTTTAAGTTTGGTGTTAGCTTGTTAGCTGTTCTCTTAGCGAAACCATGTCAACCAAGTTCCACCGCTCCATAATCTTTGCATTACTAAAGGAAAACTCTGTCATGCCATTAACTTTGAATTTTTTACCAGTTGACTGAAGATCCATAAAAGCACCATTATGAGTGCCGGTCAAATGGTATCTAGTTACAACCTTGTTTCCTTCAATAATAATATCTTCAAAGATAATCTTTATGTCAGGAAATGCCTTCCACAGGATATAAATGAACTGTTTCAAACCTTCCTTATTGGTCGAAAGATTTGGAGGAAAGCCATGGATAACAAGCGATTCATCATAAAAATCAAAATACGATGATTCTCTTATTTTGGGGTCATTAAATGTATTAGCCAAATTTCTCACAATTTGCCTTAATTCTTCGGACGACACAATTGAGAGCTGTATTGTCTATTTTAATAACCTTTCACGCATTTAGAATTTATCGTGGGGTATTCCCGAATAAATTCCAAGAGAGGGTTGTATTACGGTTGATACGTAGGTTCTGGGCCTTAATTTGAACAAATTAACTTGAATTAGTAAATACTCGTCTACACATAATCTGTAATTTTGTTGTCCTTGCTTTCCAAAATGCAAGCTTCAATTTGTTTTTTATATGTAATGGCTACTTGTAGTTTAGAAATATGACAAAGAAATTCTATTTCTTCCTTTAAGAATCCTGGATTTGAATCATAAAGTTCGTTGAATACTAGTTTCTGATTTATTCTTTCTAGTATTTCCAGTCTCCTGTATATCTTATCGGTACCTTCTACAATACCATTTTCTATCAAAGTTTTGGCAAACCTCCTTTTAGATAAATTAAACAATCCTGTATGTATGATTCTGTCATACACCGATAATACTTCAAAATGATCCTTCATGCCAGTATAGCCTATTATCGTTGCGGGAAGTAAACGCAGAAACTTTAATGAATTTTTATTTACATGTTTTTTATCCAAAACAACAATAGATCTTCCGAAAGTTAGTATAGCATTCAATATCTGATTAGGTAAGCGACCATCTAAAACATCACTATTAGATTTAAGCTCGACAGGATAAAGTGAAATACAGTCTATTCTACATTTTTCAGTTCTGGCAATTTCTGTCAATTGACCTGTCCTCATCAGGATATCATGATAGTCCTCCGTTCGTTCTGAATTCCAAATTTTAGAATTTTTGGTTATCTGAATGACAGCTACTACCAAATCAAATTGACCAAAGTATCCCTCATTTTTGACTCTGAATTCACAATTAGAATTCAGGAACAAAAGATCTCTATTCTTACAATCAAAAATATGCCTTGATTCAATTGAGCTAACGAATAGGTCCTTTAATTCAGCTTCATTCATAAATTAATATTATATCTTGAGGCTCAATAAATACAGGATTAGACAATATTATTTGTTAAGCCAATGACTACTTGTTGAGTACTCGATAGTCCATATCTTAGATTTAGGCTTTCTAACCTCACAGGCAAAAACGTAAAGAGCTCATAGGCCTGCTGGACTAGTTTTCACATAGGAATTTTTAATAACTCGTACCTCTAAAGAAGATGCCCTTGAGTCAAAATGATAGGTGTGAATGTGGGCACATCAGATCACATCATGCACGAAAGATGCCCAAGAACAATCCTACTAAATGTAATAAATGTGAATGTCCAAAATTTAGAATTCCTAATAATCGATAGGATAAAAGTTTAAATGTTCTTTTATCATACGGAAATAAGATTAAACCATTTTATAATCATAAACAGGTGGAGCCATTTATCGGGTGAGATGGACGGCTCCACCTAGCCTCTACATCAAAAACGTAGAGGTTTACCAATACGAATCAACGATATAAAAATCAAACTGATCAATTATACAAGTTTCAGAAAAATGTTACTAAACTTTACTAACTACTATTACCAATTCTCCATCAATTACTTTCCATTCCCAATCTAGTTTATCTTTGTCTTTCAA
>DATFBL010000094.1:0-11036 GCA_035253865.1 Nitrososphaeraceae archaeon
AATTATCAGGATCGTGTCATATCTCCTACCATACAAGAATCAGTCAAGGCTAGTGTAGCGAAATTCAATGCTGAAGAATTGATAACACAGAGAGAAACTGCCAAGGATGCGATAGCGCAAACTATACGTACAACTCTTTCTGGTAACAATTTAATTGTTCAGAATGTATTCATAACAGATTTCCAATTCTCTTCATCCTTTTCAGACCAAATAGAACAGAAAGTAGTCGCCTTTCAAAAGTTTCTTACTGAACAAAATAATTTGAGGGCTATTGAGGTAGTTGCAAATCAAACCGTAGCTCAGGCTGAAGGACAGGCAAGAGCAAATTCTGCTAGGGCAAGTGGTGAATCTCAGGCCATACAGATAATTACTGAACAACTAAGACAAAGCCCAGAATACCTTCAATGGCAGGCTATCACAAAATGGAACGGACAAATGCCTTATGCACTGGGTAGCAGTGGTTTCCCATTCTTCCAGCTACCTACTGCAAATACAAACCTTACAAAATCTTGAACTGTCAGTTTTAGCAAACAATAATGATTTTGTCTTGTTCTATACTTTTGTGTCAACATGTTAATATAGTAAATTTATCAGTTTAATTATATGAAATACAGAAGCAGAACAGAAATAGTATCAATGATTCTTGAAGCGGCAAACGGTGGTACAACAAAAACAAAAATCATGTACAAAGCCTTCCTCAGCTATGCTCAATTGAAAGAATATTTGTCCGTACTTATTGAAAACAACTTACTCGAATATTTAGAAGGTGTACAAACATACAAAACTACTGAAAAGGGGTTAAACCTCTTAAAGATGCATAATGAGATTGGAGAACTTCTACAATCTCCGATAAGAGAATCTAGAATACAATAAGATAAAAAAAGTGGGTTCTTTAGAACTCACCGTTATCGGTTTTACTAATTGTAATTTGAATAAACTATGATTATTTTTATTGCTGGTTTATCTTACCCGACTCATCCACATTCAAGCAATAGCCGTGCAAAAGGTTCATTCGACGCTGGTAGAATTCTGCATTCGCAAAGAAATTCTCCTGCAATAGTACTAGTTTATAACCTATATTCTTTATACATAATTAGAGAAGATTCTAATTGTTAGAAAAGACACTAAAAAGTATTGAACCATTTACATCAAACGTAGAAAAGAATTCACGATTTTGTATCGGATGCGGAGAACCTGCGACAAAGTTAGTAAAATATAGTACTGAAGGAGCAATAATAATAGAAAAGTATTGTGAAAAATGTGCCAGTGCAATTGAAGCAAGTTCAGGAGCTAACAGAAACTAAATTTAGAGCCACCAAAATGAAGACTAAGGGGACAAAATGATAAATTCCCTTTAAAAAATATAGACTGTTGAATCTGTATAATACGGGGTTTCTTTTTTCTTTTGTTTAAACACCCAATGAGAATTATTTTTAACCTGGAGTTCTTCTCCACCTCTGAGCTCAAAAGCAACTCCTTTGAATTGGTCCATTGCTACTAATTATTTGGATTTTTACTTAAATATTTCATAGGATTAAGCATAATCTGCACTGATCCTTTATAAAATATCATAAATAGGAATTTAGTAGTGAATGAATATATTATTTTTTTAATTGGAATATCTGCTACTTTCTTTAGCATGTGGAGTACTGTACCTCAAATTAGAAAGGCTGTAAATACAAAGAAAACAGATGATGTGTCTAAGTGGCTGATAATTTCACTTATTATCGGGCTTTCCTTGTGGATGGTGTACGGCATTATTAAACATGATGTTGTAATTGGATTCGCTAACGCTATTGGTGTTACTCTAAATGTTATCCTTCTAAGTCTAAAAATAAAATATACGCGGAATAAATAAGTATTACTAGTCGTTAGAAAAGGACTAACGACAACCCGGTGACCAAATATACAATGCATAAGGAAGAAGATTCAAATATAAAATAAGTTAGAAAATCGAAAGTCATCAGATTATATGCAGTCTTAAAAGTATTGTGAATAGAAATGGCATTGCGTTAATTTATCAACCGGTATAGATGAGATATAACCCAAAAACCGATGGGACTAATGCGTAGAGTTGTCCCACCGGGGTCCAATGAAGATTAACTGTGTTCGTACATCTATATTGTAATATAAGAACTTGGCTTATCGAACGATCAGTTTTTTAGATGGTTGCCAAACAAAATCTATGTTAATATCGATATCGAAGACACCTTTCATAAGATGTTAGGTATCGAGATGAATAAAATAATATTTAGAAAGTCGTAAATAATTCTAATATAACCTGGCCGGTACCGTTTGTTCTCTGGATAAGAACTTATCCCAAAGTGAACCAAAGATTATCCCCAGGATCCCCCAAAATAGCCCTATTGTTATTGCAGTCAAGATTCTGAAAGTCTGTATCAATTCCAAAGATATTTCTATCTTGTCGGGATTGGAAGGCATAATAACATATGCCATTACCATAATTGCAGAATACATTAATGGAACAATTATCTTCTTAGAATTCAGTCTTGTCATAATCCAAATAACACCCATACCTAATGCTGCAAAACCTGATATCAAAATGTAGCCTACATACAACGTTTCCCGATAATAAATCGTCTCTGGATCGCCAACGGCCGGGGGATTGGCTGGATACTTTAGCGCTACCATAAGGAACAACACAAACCACATTATTCCAGCAAGAAATATTGCCTTTTGTTTATTATTCTTGCCGGGTAATTTGTTCCTGGCAAATACAAAAATTACTCCAAACAAGGCTGCTAAACCTGCTCCATAAATTGCTCCACCAGCAATAGCACCTCCCTTCTGCCAGTATCTATAATCAATCAATTCAGACATATTCACATTCTCCCCTGAGGAAACTTGTTTTTGAACTTCCAAGGCTATAGCCTTATCAATAGTCGGTTCAACAATTCCTAAATTGAGGAACGCAAGAATTATTCCGGCAATAACTCCAGAAGCTAGAGTAATTCCAACGAATGTTAACGCTTTCAAGATAATTTTTTCACTTTAAGTAAATCAATGACATGGAAATCCTGCAGAGTGTCTCATATCATGAGTAAACTCATGAATCCACATGGTGTCGAATGCACTTTGTCCTTCAACCACACTGAACAATTGCCCTTGATCGTAACCGACTACGAACATTGTAAATACTAAAACTGCTATCAGAAACCCAATAACTACAAGCAAACTGTCTAATGCTTTTACTGTATTCTGCTTGGTAATCGACATCGCCATACGAGTAGGTTTCGGAGTATATAAATTATAGGATAGTTTATCCAACTGGGTTAGAATGTTAAGAAGCTAAAATCAAATATATACTTGAAAAGCCTACAGGTTGTTTACTTAACTAATGCATACATTTGTCAGAACGCTCCAAAAAGTTGCAATGAGATATGCACCCAGTAGAGTTCTTTCTTTCGATATGGTACATGTATTCAAAACTTTACAACTGATTAACTACAAGGGACATGTAAGCAGAGAATTTCTCTGTAAGGAACTGGAACTTGGAGAGGGAACGGTAAGGACTTTAGTCAGGCACCTTAAGATGAATGGTATGGTAGAATCCTCCAATGCAGGAACGAAGATGACCAAAAAAGGAAATTCATTATTAGCTGACCTTCTGGCTTCATTTCCCTCTGAAACACAGCTGTCAAAATGTAAAATAACTTTGGGAAAACATAACTATGCCATACTCATAAAAGAAATGAGTTATGCTGTCAAATCTGGAATAGAACAAAGGGATGCTGCAGTAAAGGTAGGAGCATCAGGAGCAACTACTCTGTTATTCAAGGATAACAAATTTCTTATTCCGCAAACTAATTACGATGCGTTGAAAACCGACGAAGAACTAGCCGAACAATTAATTCAGAATCTACGGCCTCAAGAAGACGATGTAATAATAATAGGAACAGACGACTCATCAAGAAAGAGGGCAGAGTTTGCTGCAAAGAATGCTGCATTGATTACTATTTTGAGTCACGAAAAACACTAGCCGGTGAACCTTTAGTACTTTGAAACCTGATATCTTACCAGCCCTCTTCAAAGGGTTCTCGTCCATTGCCATGAAAAATGCTTTATTCCATTATATTTGAAATTTATCTAAACGTCTCTAGCGTTTATCAAGTATATTGTCCATAGCTTAGCTCACGATGACCAACAGAAAAAGTATCGATAAGGTTGCCAAGCTACTGGATTTAATTGATAAACATATCAGAGAGGAAAACTGTCAGCATAATCCAGCAGAGCTTCTTCAAGAATATGAAAAACTAACGACTGTTTAAACAGACATGGAGGGAACAGTCAAAGAACAAATGTGTGCTCCTTCCGATTTGAACATGACAATGAATATGCCACGACCTCAATCTGCTGAGAATTCAAAATGGAATAAATTTTAAGACAGAGTTTTAAAAATACACCGTGGAAAGTATCAATTTTGTATGCCTTGGTCAAACCGACTTTGTAAATGAGCTAGGTAAGAAAGGGCAGTCAAGTGATATTACAACATATGATAGTAAAAAAGACGACAGAATCATGACCTACGTAATACCATCAGGCTTTCCCGACAAGATACAACCATTAATTACTGCAGTAAATCTTGGTGAGTATTCTATTGTGAACGTCGACAAACTGGATAAGTATCTAGGTGAGCAAATAGTGGCCCTAAATCTACTGCAATTAGATAAGGGATTTCTTCTTCACTCTTATGGAGTTGACAGCGAAGCTCTTGGTAGTCTATTAAAAAATACCGTCGCGTCATCATTCAAGGTCGAGGAGAATGTTGAAAGTCTTAAACAGAGTATCAATTCTTTGTCTCCGCTCAAAAGAGACGGACCAACAATTATCAACATCGATAACATTTTTAATGTAAAAGGAGTTGGTGTGGTCGTATTGGGTATAATTAAGCAGGGAGCTATCAAAGTGCACGATGAGATAACATTGTTTCCTCAAAAGAAAGCCGTTACTATAAAAAGTATACAAATGCATGATAAAAATGTTGATGAATCAAATAGTCCAGCTAGGGTAGGACTTGCTTTAACAGGAGTTTCTTTTGATAAGATAACCAGAGGAGATATTCTTTCCAGCCATACACATCTTACTTCTGCCGATCAAGAGTTGATTGTTGATTTTGATATGGTTCCATTTTATAAGAGCGAGCTTTCAGAAAAACACTCTTATCTTCTATCCATAGGAACTCAAATAAAGTCTGCAAAGATAGAGAAATTAGGAAACAATAAACTCAAATTTTTATCTGATGGTATCCTTGCATTTAAAGCCAATGATATTGCAATTCTCTTAAATCCAGATAGTAGAGACATACGAGTAGTGGGTGCAGGAAGGATAAATGTATGATATCTTGGATACCTCTTGGTCCCAAAACATATTTGAAGATGAGTTTGAGACCATGGTATAGTAAAATAGTATAGAACCACTTAAATTGTTAACGAGAAAGTTGAAGTGAGTAGTTCAAGGTTAATTGAACTTCAGTAACCCTAAACATAAGAAGACTTTGTAATCATTGTAATCATTTTACTTGCTCTATTTGTCGGTTATCATTGACGTACAACCCAACAATTTCTGCACCAAGGCCCCATGAAGAAACTTCTACGACTGCCTTGTCTATATGTTCATAATGATGTTCTTTGTTTCCAGGGTTACCAGCACAGTCAAAATGTCCTATTACTGCTATTATCTGTGAACCGTGTTTCTCAATTGATATTGAAACTGCATTACGAATTAATGCTTTAACATCTGAATTGCCTGAGGACGAAATTATCCCATCCGCTCCTGGAAAAGTGACCATATCAACACCGTCGATGCCATATTTGTGCTTCATAAACTCTATTACTGGTTCCTGAGTTCTTCCATCAATACAATTTATCGCTGTTCCAAATCTAAAACTCATTTCTAAATTACCTATTAAAGTCTCTGCGGAGTAGTTAATATTTTTCCAAATATCTGCGAATCGGCCATCTTTATATGTCCTTCAACCATTCTGCTAATAGGTCGGACGGTATCTATCACCGGCTCTATTTTTCCCTTGCTTACCCATTGTATTACTTCTTCTAGTCCGACTTTAGTTCCCTACGTTGCACCCAATAGATTCCTCCTTTGAAAAAAAGGTATCTTAAATCGATTGCCGAATCATATCATCCTGTAGTAGCGCCTGTGGACAAAAGTGTGTCGCCCATCTTTAGTAGGGTTAATTCCTGTTGAAAAACGGATTTGCCAATATGCTCAAAAACGACATCCACTCCCTGTTTATTGGTTATCTGACGCACCTTGTTATGCCAATTCTGATTCCCGGTGATTTACCACAAAGTCAGCGCCCAACTGCAAACTGCATGAGTAACAAGATCCTTTGAATCATATAGAATCAACTAATCGTTACTGGTTTTTTTATTAGAAAAATCATACTTTTTTCAGATGCGATATTATTTCAAAAATAATTTACCAGCTTTATTCATTTAGTTTCTAGAGGATCTTTATCCTGGGGTCTTACTCAATATTAGTAACTAGTACCCACATTAATCTATTGTAGATATCAAATAAAAAAATAGAATGACAGCAAATACGTCTATTGATTAGCACAATTTGAACAAATGTTTTTGTCCTGTCCTTGAATGTTCTTTTGCTGTAATTCAACATTTTCCGTTCCACAAACGTCGTATCTTCCCTGCATTGAATACTACAATTCTTTAAAGTATTTATCAGTTAGATATCTGACCATTTTGTTATTAGTGTGAGAAAAATGATGGAGTTGCCTGGTTGTGATGAACAATAACCAACCATTAACCCATCTTGCCTTATACTTGGAAGCTATGAATATCTTCTACATTGCATAATAAATCGATATACAATACGAAAAATATAGATGTATTTTGAACTAAAGTGAAAATATAGCAAATCAACAAAACTCATGACGAATCGTTATCTTTCCTCATACGGTAGTACTGAATAGAAATAGTATCTTACTTAATGGCTTAATTATAATTACTAATTTTGGACTTTTGAAGGCTAAGTGCTAGTGAAAAAACAATACTATTTAATAGAAACTATAGAATTGCTTTTATTCTTAATTCGGCTACTTTGAAGAGTTCTGCAAGAAAGTTAAGGTCTTTGCCACCAAATGAAAAATTAGTTTGAACTTTAATCTGTTTATTGCAACATTATACAGCTTCAATACCTCATAAATAATCCAACTAATTAGTATTCCTACTATACTGAGAGTAACAATTAATGCGTAATGACTGACCATTACTCCAATATGGTAAACTACATTATTTTCAATTCTGTATCGATAATCATTAATATAGTCATGCCCAAAGAACCAAGCATTCTTATCTTCTACCCCATAGAAAAGCAAAATAGCAACAGGAATTGCTACAATCGACATTTGAAATGTTTTTCGACCTCTATTCAAAAAATTAGGATTCGAATTTTTCTTACTACTTTTTTCCTCTAGACTGAGCAAGTTAATCTATCAAGAACAATCAACCTTTGTCATTCTTATTTGAATTAGGAATGTTCATCACGTAGATCTAAAAGACCACGTAGATGTAATGTATTTCTAGAGTCTTACTCTATAGTTTATGTCGAATTATCTTAGATACGACTATGTTATACTTATTCTTGGGTAAATGTTCCTAGAAATGAGAAGATATCATATGAAAAATTTTGATGCGGGATATAAAGAGAGAATTTGTTCTGATTTGAACTAGAGATCTTTGGTAACATGATCTGATCTGCGTTAAATTAAGAGCAGAAAACCTAATTTTAAGAGCGATGATAATTGATTGTGGTTTACTCTGACATGCGAAATATCAAATTGACTTTTGAAATCTAAGAAAACTAATAAGCGCACAAACATTAACTTTAAATTAATATGTTATATACGCTACCCTTTCTGACAAAATTAAGCGAGAATCTTCAAAGGGCCAATAATCGAGTAGGCAAATACTTGAAAACTCCAAGTGCTAAGCAGATTCATGATGTTAGAACTGCTATAAGACGGCTCGATGCAACTTATCTTATATTGCCAAAGAAAAATAGGACTGGATCATAACTATCTGACTACGTTTTGAAATGCAAGGAATTTTTTAAGCTTAATAGCGAAATTAGAGATTTAGATATTGTCTATGAAAAGTTACAAAAATATCCTTCAAATGAGCAAAGGAATGGCGTTATGCAATCATTGAAAACATCAAGAAATACAAATCTAGAACGCGCAAAGATAATTGCACGTTCCTTAAAAAGTACAGATACAAGTAAAATTATAGATAGAATCGGTGTTACTGAGAAAGAGTTACAAAAAAGATATGATAAATTGGTATCAAAATTAATATCTGAGATAGAATGTACTTTTCCTGTTGTCCTCACAAATCCTTCGCAATTAGAAGAATTACATGATCTAAGGATTTCCTGCAAAAAATTAAGGTATTTATTAGAATTGTTACCAGAAGAAAGAAATAATATATTGAGAACAAGAAAAACTCTTCAAAAGATTCAAGATATTCTAGGTATAATTCACGATTATGATTTTACAATCGAATATCTGGGCTCTTTGGGACAACTGTCGATTGAAATTCAAGAGATTATATCTATTGAAAAGGAAGAGAGGAATGCAAAATACAACGACTTCCTGAAATTTTGTAAGAGACGATTAGACATTTCACAGGACTCATTTTTGATAATGTTAAAGAGTCTAAAATAATCACTTGACAAATCATCCGGGGATATCGCATTGTTACTGATGGAACAATTATTAAGATCAAATCTTTTATAACCTATTCATCTAGTAAGTGTGAAAACTCGCAACTCAATGCTTTTTGGAATTTCAGATACTACTAACTGGTATCCCCATACGAATTTTTCTAGTATCATCAATTGTTCTCATTGTTATTGTCACTATTGGACAATTGATTCTTGAAAAAGTTTGTATCTTCAGAACAGCGGACTATTTCATAGTCAATGAGATTATTACCTATTTTTCCTGCCAAGTCTATGCAATCTTGCATCTCCTCATTTGTTCCTTGATAGGCTCCAGAATTTTTGAACGCATCCAAAGATACCTCAAAGTCTACTCGCTTATTTTTTATATCATCTATCAATTGGTTGAGATCATCATAATCTTCAGGATTAGTATCAGTATTGGAGGATTGATTAGCAGGGGTATTGTTTTCATTGGTAGTAGAAGTTTGAGTCGTATCGCTCTTGCCCTCCGTATTCAAAGTCGAGGTTGCATATGAATCACGAGTCTCCGTAGTTAATGGATCCTCAGTTCCAGTCTGAATCGACTTTGTTACTAATTCTTTGGCCTCCTCTTCTGTAAGCTTTCCTGTTTTCACAAGCTCGTTAACCAGATTGTTTTGTTTAGACTCTTCGGTACCTGATTCAGTATCAACAGACGCAGCTTGTTCAGTATCAACAGACGCAGCTTGTTCAGTATCAATGGGTTCAATACTGTTTTGTATATCTGTCGAGCCGTAAACAGATTCAACCGTATCCTCCAAGATATCAAAATATTTGGTAGGATTTATTTGCCCATTACCGTCCGAAAGTAAATTGAAACTTTCCGTATCCGCATCTCTAAAATCCCATTTCCAAAATGCGGTTCCCCACATACCGGCCTCTTTAAACGCACCAAGTATCTCCCCAGCATTAGATTGTGTGAGATCGCTTAACCCTGGGTTTATTTTGAAAACACTACCATCTCTTGTCCTTACAACGTTATTCCACTCTCCAATGTACAGAGGTACACCAGTTAGATCTCTTGTTTCCAAAAACATCTCAAATCTCTCCTTCTGATAATCATCTCTATCGGGAACCCCATAGACACTAATCTTGAATACAACATTCTTCTTATCTGAAGGTGCCATTTTCGCCAAGTTTTCTGGTGACACTTTGATAGGACCATTCAAGTCGACTGGAACATTCATGCTGTAGACAACAGTCTTATCGGTCGTCTTTCTCAGTTCAGTAGTCATAAATGAATTAAATTTTCCTATTTTAGACCATTGGTCTATGTTATCAACATGAGGCTCGCTTAAGATCTCATATCCTAAAGTACTTGTATGATTATCAACGGTCGACGCTATTTCCTTGAGAAATTCTGCCATCAATGTCCAACCATCTTTTCCATCATCACCTTTCACAGATCTGTCCCACCAGTCCGCCCAAAATTCCTGTGCTGCATTATTCTCAGTATTACCTCCACCGCCTCTGGAATATTCACCTTCAAATAATGACCATGGAAAACCTGTTCCTCTGTCTTCTAACCATGAAGAAGTGTGCCACTGATGATTGTCATAAATGATTTTCACTCCGTACTTATCAGCCGCTTCCGCTACTGATTTTATTTCGTCCATGAATGCCTCTGGGTCTCTTTCATAAGCTTCCCAATAGAATAGGAATCTTGCATGGTCCAAACCAGCTTCAGATATCTCCTTAAGGCTATCTTCGATGTAATTATCGGGAGCAGAATCTGGATTGTTGTCATCCTGTTTCATATTCACAAATATGCCTTTCATAACAACTCCATTGATGGGTTGTGTCCCAGTCAGTTGACTTGTCGAATTTGTGGACCCATATGAGTTTACGGCCGTAGCGCTAGTTAAGGCGCAACCTAATAAAAAAGTCAAAATTATTCTGTTAGCAAAATTCAATGCAATACTAAAATATTCTCAATTGATTTAATATGTATTACTGATCTATCACGATGTTTTCACATTTTTTTAGGCATAATTAAGTAATGTATTTGAATCTTAATGGAATCATGTTTAATTATTGTGTTCAATTTCACAAGCTCTTATTTTCACTTGCGACTGCAAAAATAATGCTGAGGGAATGAGCTCTTGCCTAATCGATATAAAATACGTCTAGTTTGAATTACTTTTTAAAAACATTCGAATAGTATCAATTGAAGTACGTTACTAGTTACCAGTATTATCAAAGCTATTTCTGTCGTCAATATCAGATATTTTGTGTTCAAAATAGTTTGCGTCTTCAGAACAATGCACAATCTCTTGATC
>DATFBL010000095.1:0-2910 GCA_035253865.1 Nitrososphaeraceae archaeon
ACCATCTAAAGTCTAAATCTTCAGCTTGCATCCAAACAAATGCTGTATGGTTGCAGCCTGTGGATTTGTCCTGTTCACAGAAGAGGTATTTATCATGTAATCTTACATTAAAGAATTTTTTATCGGTGACATTTACTACAAGTAATGATGTTTTCATCTACGCCTGCAATTTGGAGTTCTGGCCAAATTCTATTTATCATGTGATTTCTCTTCAAATGTCTGTCTAGTATGATTTGGACATATTCTTTGGTAGTAAAGTGTTTTTCTTCTGCTTCCTTCTGTAATTCTTCATAAACCTGTGAATTGATATTTATGAACTCTTCGTGGTGATGTGAATTAATATTTATCGTTGATTTATTGTCCAAATTATCGCTAGGCATCGATACTTTCTCTTGAATCAGCTTTATATCTTTATCCGCTTTAAGAAGTCACGGCATATTCTGCAAATTAGTTTTGACCAGATAACATTGACTGCATTGCAGCTAATTTAGGTTGATTTGATCTCTTTCATATCTCTCATATATTTCCTCAATACCGTTGGGATAATTACTGTTTGATTACTTGTTTGATAATTCTCAAGTATGGCGACCATAGTCCGCTCAGTTGCAACAAGAGTGCTATTCAATGTATGAACTAATCGAGTTTCCTCGTTGACTTTTTCTCTATGACGTATACCCAAACGTCTGGACTGGAAATCAATACAATTAGAGCAGGATCCGATTTCTCTGTATTTATTTTGTCCCGGCATCCATGCTTCTATATCATACGTCTTTGACGATACCTTACCGGTATCGGCACTACACAATAGTACCACTCTAAATGGTATTTCTAAATTTTGATAAAATCTTTCAGAGATACTTAGCATTCTTTCATGCTCGTCAAATGAATTCGCTGAATCTGCGACTACAAACTGTTCCACTTTTTCAAACTGATGAACTCTGAAAATCCCCTTCATATCTTTTCCATGAGCTCCAGCTTCTTTCCTAAAGCATGGACTAATACTGGCGTATCTTAATGGAAGTTTTTTTGAATCTAAAATTTCATCCATGTGCATAGACGCCATCGCATGTTCCGATGTACCTATCATATATAGATCTTCATTTTCAATTTTGTAAATCACATCTTGGAAATCATCCATTACTATGGATCCTTTGATTGCATCATTTTTCAACATAAAAGGAGGTTGAATCAATTGGTAACCATATTCTTCAAGAAAGTCCAGAGCATAATTTATCAAAGCCTGATTCAACTTGACGATTTCTTTTTTTAGAAAATAAAATCTAGCTCCCGCTATTTTAGCAGCCCTTTCAAGATCGATAAGTCCTAGGGAATTTGCCAGATCTACATGATCACTTCTTGAACTTGATTTCATATGATCGTCATGAGTTCTGACAACAATATTGTCATCTTCGCTTTTTCCAATTGGAACTGATTCATGCAAAAGGTTGGGAATACTGTATATTAATTCATCATATCTTTTTTCTACCATAATCCTTTTAGATTCCGCAGTAGTCATCATCTGCCCAATATTTTTCATTTCGTCAAGTTCGTTTTCAGCAGATTCTTGTTTTTTCTTCTTATTTGCAATACTTTGTGATAATGTATTTTTTTTATGCCTCAAATTCTGTGTTTCTATTATAAGTTCACGTCTTTTCCCATCAAGTTCGAGTAGTTCATCAAGTGGGTAACTAACCCTCCTTCTCTCTAGCATTTCTCGTATGGTTTTTGGATTTTCTTTAAGAATCTTAGGATCAATCATTTAATGTCACTGCCCTTGATAACGATATATGTTCTAATAATTCATCTATTGTGTTGAGGAACGTTCCTGATCCATTTTCACATTGAATGTCAATTATTAAGCATTTATTTTCTGATCTCATATCAATGTTTAGTCCTTTTGGGACACGAACATTATCTGGTGTCAATGCATTAATCATAGTATCTATCTCTTTTTCACTACTAAATTCTATTTTCATGCTAGACTTGATATTAAATCCTTCTTTCATTTCGAGAACTTCTCGATTTGGTTCTGAATAATGGCGATTAAAGAATCCTCCTGTGCAGGTGGTATAACAATCTGACCTTCTGCATTGTTAAATGTCATAGTTATTCCATTAACTGTTTCTGATAATTCCTTCGTCATTTGTTGCACATCTATATTTCCACTTAACAGAGAACTAAAAAAATATTTTGAATAATTTTCGTCAATCGAAGTTTTCATTATTATCACCTTATTCATAAACCGATAATGTGAACCTAATAGCTTCGACAGATAACCAATATAACCTGGTTCAATTATTCCATCGGCATTAATGAAAATACACAACCCTTTATCAAAAATTCTCCATTTCTCCTTGAGTATTTTTGATATCAATCTTTGAGAACTATTGTTGAATTCGTTTGTATCTTTTTGAGCCTCATCAAGAGAAGATGAGCGGTCTCCCAGGCAGATACTCATACCCAATCCTGTTTTATTGCTAAGGGCGCACGAATTCAGTAATTCTGAAAATCTACGAGCATCATATAAGTGACTACCATGTTCTTCAGCTGGAAGTACATAAGTATAGCCTATTAGGATATTTTCCAAGTTGTCAATATTCGAATCAATTTGAGAACTTAGGTGGTCCTTGATAGTTTCTAAGATGAGAAACTTTTCTTCTTGATTAATATCACAAATTGCCTTCAACCTTCCATCTTTTTTTAATGAAATATTTGTCTTCTTAAGAAGGTCAAGACATTTGTCGCTGTTTGATGTTAGACCATGTAGATATGGGACATAAGTATTTGCTATGGATTCATGAATAGGAAGAAATTCATTGAAAGATAACAATAGATCAATATCTGTTTGTATGAGGCCATCTTTTTTTGAATCTTGTAATATTTCATTGTTGAGACCAATAAGAGATCTTT
>DATFBL010000096.1:0-4548 GCA_035253865.1 Nitrososphaeraceae archaeon
AGGGCGGCTATAGAAGATGGCGTTGATGGGATGGAGGTGTAAGCATCAAGCTATGGCGAGATGTTCAGCCTGCCATTTCCAATAGCCCAAGGCACCTGACAGTTGTGGAAACAAAAATAAGATAGTAAATATGTCGTGAAAGACGTAAAGAACATCTGTTCTGCAATTATTGTTGATCCTGTATGTGAGGCTCAATGCATTCATCGACGATTTTTTGTTCTTCCGTTATACTAACTTTTTTTGCGTATCATCATTGCTAACTGATATTTGCAGTATGATTAAATTCTATTACTATTAAATCTAATATTTACAATTAGAAAACTATTAGGGATTAAATTAACAGCCTACATTATGATAATTTACTTTTTCATTTCAATATAGGAAGTCAACTTATTTTATTCACTTAATTTAAGTTAAATTAAATTTAACTTAGTACAATATATATATGATATATTAAACAAAAGAAATAGAGCAGTCAAATGGTAACCGAAAGTACTGTTGACCCAATTACCGTGATGTTTGCTATCTCTGGTTTTTTTGGAATTGCACTCCTTGTTTCTGCACTTATAACAATAAAAGGTAACCGATTTAACAAAACAACAAAAAGAATAGTCAGAGACTATTAGATTAAATCTGGGACTTAATGTAACTTTTACAACCAGAATATGTCGCGTGTCATTTGTCTTTCCCATAGAGAAGATGTCGATGGCTTGTCATCGGCCGCTTTGATAAAAGCTGCATTCAAAGCAAAATCGGTTATTCTTGTTGACTATTCTAATTTGATATCTAATCTGCAAAAACTTATAGAATTACTGTCCGCCTCTGAATCTGAATCAGAACCAGTATTTGACAGAATTTTTATATGCGATTTAGGTCTAAGCAAGAAAAATGAAAAAAATTTTATTGATATACTTGCAAAACTAATATCAAAAGGATGTAAGGTGACTTATATAGATCATCATGATCTTAATAGAGAGGTTGCAGCTGCCCTAAAACGTCTCGGTGTAGTATTAGTACACTCCTCAGAAGAATGCACCAGCATATTAGTATATAATAGATACAAAAGGAAATTCAAACCACATGCAGCATTTTTTGCTGCAGCCGGTGCGCTCACTGATTACATGGAAAATCGACCAGTTGCGTCAACCATCGTGTCAAGATTTGATAGACAATTTTTGATGTTACAATCTACAGCCCTTTCATATATGATTTCTGCCAACCAACACAATGAGGAATTTCTAATTCAAATAGTTGATACGCTTTCCCAGATGAAATATCCGCATGAAATAGAAGGAGGATTTTTAATAGCTGAAAGATATGCAAAAAAAGTTTCAGAGGCTGTAAATTCCATAGAGCACTCTATAACAAAAATGGAAAATCTAGCATATGCCAAAAGCACAGTCGAGTTATCTGCCAGCATGATAGTAAATTTTGTTTTGGGTGTTTCTGAAAAACCTGTGGCGATGGTTTATAAATTAAAGGAGGATATTAATTCCTTTGTTATTTCCATTAGAGGTTCAAAAGACTGTAATGTTCATCTTGGAAGATTGGTGAACCATATTGCAACCGAGATAGGTGGCAGTGGAGGGGGACATGAGAAGGCAAGCGGTGCAGTTGTACCAAAGGATAAACTTGTTGAATTTATTAAATTATTAGATGGACGTATTTCTAGTGTTCAACAGGTCTAATTAGCGTCTGTTATCTCCTACATGTTATTCAATCATGGAAGATGCTTAATAAGAGACAGGTCTAAAAGATCACGAGATCTAACGCATTAATTATTAGATTAAAGGAGCTATAAAAACTAAGAACCTTAAATATGGCTTATTTTTCTCTGCTCTGCTTAAAGCTATAATAATTCTATAAAAAAGGATATTATTTATAGAATTATATATATTTGAATTAGTTTAATGTCATATTTCTCTTTTACTAAAGAGAATATAAAGCGGCAATCATGTTTACTATGAATGAATTTATATCCTATTGTCTAATTTATAAGATTACGTATTTTTCTTGGTTTGATTCAATTGTTTTAAATGATTTATCATATTTTGAATATTCTATAGGTGAATGTTTTTTGGATTGGCTTACGTAAATAAATGTGCTTTCTCGTCTTTAGAGTCCATATTAGCATTGTTTTGCGTTTTTCTTCTTTATCATCAGTAACAGTAAACTCTATTTTATATGCTGGATTGCCTGCAATTGTAGTTGCGGAAAATTCTTTAAGATAGAAATGCGAGTAGTTTTGTCTCAAGTTCTCAATCTGAGCGATGTGATTTCCTCGGGTGATATTCTCCTTGATAAGTCTTCTTAATTCAATTCCAGCAGAGAATATGTAGTAGAATCAATCTCCTTTGACGCTATAAACATTATAAAACCATCCAAATCGATGATTCTTCCCAATTAGAAGGATATGTATGAATGCCAAAAACGATCATCCTCATAAATCAACATGTTGTCTGATACGGAGAAGATATGTGAAAAAAGCTATTGCGAAGCAAGGAAAATTTAAAGCAAGACAGGGAGGTAGGATGAGATGAATGAATATAAAAAATCTAAACAATACAAAGATAAATTGATGTAAAATTGCGGTGCACAACTCTTGTCTGCCATATGTCCTATCTTTGAATGAGTATTTCCATAAATATCACTTATTTCTCAAAATAACTATTTGATTTTTAGGATCATGATAAAGTATTATCTCCTATAGTCTTGATGTTTGTCATTGGGATTATAAAAAATATACAGAAATAGTGAGGATTGCTGTAAAGGCAGCTATGATATTTTGATTTTATTGATCAGATAAATGTTGCATAAGAAACATGTCTGACTATTATAAAGATAAGATTTTAAAGCGGAGTGTTGACACTTTAAATTAGAGTGGGAATAGCAAAGCTATCGAAGGTTACCCTAATACTTCCCAGAGTGGAATCTGCGCAGGCTATAAGCAGACTTGCAGAATTTCAATGGTTTCATCCTGTGACTACAGCTTCAGAACATTCAGAGCCTAATCTTGATAATTTGTTACTACGATCTCAAAAATTATATCAGAATGTAGACGAAATTGTTCGAGCGCTTGGAATCCAAGTAGGTATTGGCATCATTGATACAATGATCAAAGGTGCAAAAAAAGAAAAGAAAGAGTTTAAGGTAGCTGAGTTAGAGTCTTTGGTTGCTAAGCTTGAAGCAGAATCAAAAACTCTGGTTGAAGAATGCCGGGATGTACTTAACGAGCAGGCATCGCTAAAAAGGCAACTCGAAGAATACAACACATTAAAAGATGCTTTGAACGTAGTATCTGGATTACAAGTTAATTTAAATAGAATAGGCGAAGGTATACGTTTTTTTTCCGCTATGTACATAATTAACATAAAGGATTTTCCAGAAATTCAACGGTCTCTTCCTGGAGTTCCGCTTGTCACTATTCCACTAAATGACTTTCAATCTTCTTTGTTCGCTGTGGGTGCTAAGGATGAAGCAGACCGAATCAACAAAGTAATCAGAAGTTTCGACGCCTATCCATTTGTTATCCCTGCGAACCTTCCACAAAATCCTAAATCTGCATATGAACATGTCCTCACCAAGATTGCCGAACTAACCAAAAAGAAGAAAGAAATCGATAGTCAAATTACTAAGATTACTACCGATATTACCCCAAAAATACTTTCTATACATGAAGGTGCAAGAGTTTCAAGGGATGTTCTTGAAACTCTTCGCAAGCCAGGAGGCCTTAGAAAATTTGCAATAATACAGGGATATATTCCTGATATAATGTCTGAAAAATTTAGGAGAATCACAAACAAATGGATTACAATTGTCGAGGACATTCAAGAATCAGAATCCTTGCACAATGAAGGGTATGATGGGAAAAAAAAGGATGATCTTCAACCAAAACCCAGCTTGTTTGTAAATAGCCGTTATTTTAGGTCATTTGAGCCAATTACGCTTACACAAGGTCTTCCAAAAGCCGGTGAATTGGATCCAACACCTATGATCGCCTTTATCTTTCCGATTTTATATGGACTAATGTTTGGTGACCTAGGACAAGGAGCAATAATAGCAGCAGTGGGCGCCATTTTTAGGGTTCGTGCAGTTGGAAATCTCAGACAATGGGGAACTCTTCTAATGGCATCAGGCATATCTGCAATGATTGTAGGTCTTATCGTTGGAGAAGCATTCGGCTTTCACCTACAGGAATTACCGGGGGGAGAAGCATTAAAATCGACAGGCTTTATTGGGATATTAAATGCAGCAGAATTTACTCAGGAGAATGTTTTGACTATTCTTACTATATCTGTTAATATTGGGATCTTGCATCTGATTAGCGCATTCAGTCTAAGTATATACAAAGGTATAAAGCAAGGGAAAGGCTTTGAAGTTATAACACAACGCGTCCCGGTTCTTATAATGTATATGGCTATAATATCTATTATGCTGGCTGCTGTGGGGGCAAACTATCAGGTTCTAGAAATGTTTAGTAGCCAAAATCCTGCTCCTTTCTTTTCTAATATTGCTGGAGATTGGGTAACTGTCGAACTTACAGCGAAG
>DATFBL010000097.1:0-15025 GCA_035253865.1 Nitrososphaeraceae archaeon
TGCCTATCCCATGATTTCTATACTCCTTAGATACTACTAATTCTGGAATCCAGAACTCGCTAAACGACCTATTAAGTCTTTCAAGCGATACATAGGAAACTAGTCCAATTATTTTTGAATTGGAGGTTGCTAAAAATATGCCACGATTGATGTTAGTAGAACTAAACTGGATGTAACTTTTGATGAGTTTCTGGAATTTTTTAGTTTCGTTCCTGTTTGTCGGTAAAGGCCTGTCTAATTGGGCTAGGAGTTCTATTATACTTTTAATATCAGTTGGTTTGGGATGCCTTAATTTCACTTTGTCTTCTTTCATTTCATATTGAGAGATACAAAGGAGCTATAAATCAGTTGGACTGACCAATGTCAATCACCAAAAAATAATAACCTGATATTCATTGGGTTGATGTTCCTTTTGAGGTAGTTTTAAACTATAAACAACAACCCTAAATATTATTCTGATGAAAATTATAATATGGAATCAGCTACTGGGATTGCCATAAAAAGACCTCCAGGCATAATAGCAGGTTTGACTGCGGCTTGGGCAATTTTTGGATTATTCTTGGCCTTGGGTCATGAAATTGGAGATGACCCGGGTGCGTTATTTCAAATGGTTGGACTAGCATTTGGGATAGACACATCTTATGCATTGTATATTGGATTTCTCTTGTATATGATGACTGCCGTTATTATAGGAATTATTTACAGTGCAATAACAAAGAAAATCAAAATATTGTATATCAATTCCGTATTAAAGGCAGTAGGGACTGGTATCTTGGGAGGAATAATAGTCTGGGCAGTTCTGTTTTTGCCATTAAACTACTTAATTATGGAGCCAACTTTACAAAAGTTGCTTATAGAATCAGATCCTTCTTCTTCACAATATGCAATGGCAAAAAACCTGATCGAGCTTTCGGACACCATATTTTGGGGTTCACTATCGCTTCATGTATTATTTGGTGGTGTAATGGGATTTTGTGCAAGACTGGCTATCGCTGAAGGCAGTATTATACATGATTAGCGTCATTTTGATAAACCGCGAACGCAAGTCAAACAGTATTTAACAATATTTTAAAAGTCACTTGATCCACCAGCACTAAATTTACTACCCTTAATACTCTCTATCCCATCTTGGTCGTTCATCCATTTCAAGAAATCCAAGTCGAGTGTATGACTGACTATCATCTTAGTGCCCCTTAGGTAGAAGCTAGGAGCCATGCCTGTCTTATTGATGACATCTTGACGTATGACGACAGTATCCTGCCCTGGTTTAAGTATAACTTCTAATGTGTAGATGTTTTTTTTGTTTGCATTTCTGTCGAATATCAAAGAAACTACTAAAAGCGGATCTACCTTTGAATACACGCGTTTTAATGTGTCATCCAGTTTATTGAATTTGTTTCTAACTTCCTCTATATCACTCATCTAAGACTAAGATGAGAAACAAGCTATAAAAATAAATGCATTACAATAAAGACGTAGCATCCAAAAATGCGAATAATTCCATTAATGGTTTATATCAAATAAACCGAAAATTATTAAATTTCTACTCCTATATTGTCATAAAGTAAAGTTTCCTTCATAAAGACCTTAGAGTTTCTAAATCCAATCAATCTGAAAATTCGAATTCGCCCGACCAACCGCTTCCGACTGGCAATTTAATCCCAATTATTAGTATCATTTCCTTATATTACTAACGTAAGATATTCTATCCTAAAAATTAATTGAATTCTATTCACAAACTTCCGAGCTGATATCAAAATAATAATTAGACACTTATCATGTCTGGCATTACTTGCGGAGTAACTAGATATAGGAGTGATTACCTAATTAACCATAGTAGTAGAATATAATGAATATATTAGTTCTTGACAAGAATTGCTTCTCCATATTGGCTTCTACATGGTCTTCTACATGGTGGTGCTTGTAAGCAATGACAGTGTGTGAAAAATGTAGTAAACATGAAGAATATCACTCATGTTCTACATGCAATCAACACTTATGTATCGAGTGCTTTAATACAGTTCATTTCGGCATTAATGCGCCCAGATCCGGTAATTCAATGGTATATAGCAAATGTGTCTTTTGTGGGGAAATATTTGGGGGCAATGTTAAGGTTCGTGTTTGTGATAAGTGTGCTATCATACTGACTTGGATATCTTCTATGAATTACCTAGCTGCAGTAAATAGGGTTTCACAGTTGATAAGGACAAGCAAGTTTGACTCAAGGCTAAAGAATGAGAACTATTGTAAGGCAAATTTTGGAACACACGCTACTCAAGTTATTATGGACGCAGTAGACAGTTCAATAAAATAGTAACAAAATTCTAATGTAGATCTTAATAACGTGCACCAAATTCAATTCTTACCTGATCTTCCAGGAAATCATGAATATTCATGTATTGTAAATAGTTAGAACCAACGATTAGAGATGTATTATTAAATTTTACGAGATTCCAGTGGGCGGTCTTCTATCTTGACCATGTTCCACGGAAATGTGATAGCTCAACATTTCTGGAGTCTCAAAAATCCTTGCACATATCTCGCATCTGAGTTTCTTTGGCTTTACTTCTGCAGTTGACATTTCTAAAATAATATGGTAATCATACCAGATAAGGTTTTTTGATTAACATTGCAGCAAAATTCAATTAAATGGAGAGGGTGAGACGTTTAATTTGATTGTATAATAAACAAAAGATGACATTACTGAAATAAAGCGGTTAATTCAATTTACAGCCTGTTTCTTATCCATTAGAATCAATTCCTTATCAACAAATTCTTGAAATGCTGGATCAAACCACTTTTCCATTTCTATGTTACTTTTCCAGATATCTTTGATCGTTCCTTGGTCAAAGGCACTCTTCATCCATCGCAACCATCCAGTCCATTCATTGTCACTTAAGACCCCTCTTTTTCGCATATGAAGCACGTGTGCGAAGGTGAATAATATATGGTAAGAATAAGCAACGTCAGATGACCAATCTGATTCAACTTTGCTTACTACCTTTATTAGTTCGGGTCGATCAATCATCATGCGGGTAATATCACGAAGTCTTAAATCTAAATCACTTAATATTTTGGTCTCTATATCAATTGATAGAGCCTCCATTTGTTTCCTGGAAAAATACAGAACAACAAGCATTGTCGCAATTATTCCTATTGCTTCGCCCATGCCGAAATACTCTGCTAAACCAGTCTCAACCATTTTCAAAGCAACCCTCCGTATTTTCTACATTTAAACAATAATTACCTTCTTTAGTAACACAAAATTCTCTTGTATGCTTACATTGAATGGATTTCTCGGGTTTTCTAATCACTCAATCATAAGCTTCTACTAGGGCTATAACCATTAATTATTATTCTTCTAGACATTCGGTTCGAAGATTCTTCGGAATTCCCGAGCTCCTGATTCATTAGAAAAAACTAGTCAATATTGTATGTCCATTTCAATGAATGTTGGTTTTAGAACCGACTTTACACCGTAGTTATATGCTTCAATAGCTAGTTAATGAGGTAGATGACCTACAGCTTTTGAGACTTTTATTTTCATTGTGAATTAGCAGATTTTACTGTGTTTGGTTCAGAGCCAGCTTTTTCTCTAAAGAATTTGATAACGGAGATGTGATGTTGAGTTCTGTGAACGACACAACAGCAGTAATCTCTTTAACGGAACTAGCTGGTAGACTAGTAACAAATTGCTGAAATCCCGCCTTGTCTGCCTTAAATCCATTTGGAATGGAAGTTGTTTTAATCAGAGTTCCATTTTCTGTGTATATTTTCATGCTTGCACTAATTTGCTTACTAAGTATATCAGAGTCAGAAACAGTGTAAGTTGTGGTAAACTTGACTTGCTGGACGTTCTTACTTGGGAGTAAAAAAAACTGTGCGTCACTGAATTTAATATTGATCTCCTCACCGTGATTTGCGAATGTCACCTGTTGTGGGATTTGAGCAAGAAGGACACTAACCAGTATAATTATACCAATATTCCTAGCTGGGTTTATTTCTTGCGTCAATCTTTAATATCTATTAAAGCGTCGATTAATAATATCAAGGCAATGGAATTGGGGCGAAAGAACCCAAGATAAATCCGTCTACTGAATCAATTTTTCCAATCCAATATGTTCCCTCTGCCGGAAAAAAAGTTCCGCCGACATAAAATTTGGCACCTTTTAAGTAAATATACTCAAAATCATGTCCCTTTTCAAGTTCTTCCAGCGGCGGCGGTTGTTTTAATTCTTCAAATATTGATTCAAAGTCTTTCTTTATTGCAGTATCAATTTCTTCTGACGTGCTTCTTACTGTTTCTTTCAGCTTTTCGGTTATTCCTTCATAGTACGGTTTCATTCCTATCATGGTTCCGGTAATTATGATTCCATTCACATTAAGAGTTGTAGTAATTTGTGCTACATCGCTAGGGTTTATTAAATTGGCAAATATCTGTAGCAGATTTATACGACCATCAAATTTAGTCTTGATATCGTCGTTTGACATAACAAGATGAAGTTAATTCTAGGTTATATGTTTTAAAAAGACACTACTGCTAAGGAAAATTGTTCGTTCTTTATCAAAGTAAGGCAACTAATTGATTAAGAAGAAGCTTACGGACGCAGGCTAGTTAGAAATTGACAGCTCAGGAATAATAGGACTAATAGTCATCTTGTCAATCGTTTGACGTATTTTTCAACGTGTTGTTTCCCGACATTAATTACTACCTTTCCAGCGACTTTCAATCGTGCTTTTTTACTTATTTACACATCGATACGCACTCGATGTCCAATAACTATTTTACGTAAGATAATTGATAAGATTGTAATGATTCAAAACAACAATAAGATAATCAAGTTTCATGCTACTGAAGTAAAGAATATCATTATTCGCTACGCAACAAGAGTTCATAACATGCCGAATGGTTTTTTGATTGAAGAATTCGACGCATTAAAAAATCCACAACTCTGTGAAACTCTAAATGTGCAAGTGGTGGCTGATTTTGTTACTATTACATTTTATAAACAGGAGAAGGAGAATTCTGTCTTACGTAGAGAAATGATACCTTCGCATGCAATAGAACGCATTTGGATTAATGATTCGTAAATTAAAATAGGAACCGGGACTTGTGCAAATAAAGCTGGCTAAAATAATTGCAAAAAGGATATAGCTGCTTGGGAATGAATACGTAACTCAAAAGGTCAGGCAATTTCTTTATTAATAAGATTTATGTTCCTTTTGACCAAATTAAATTATAGTAGAATGACTACGATTTATACGGCCTTGGAAACAGGGAGCGGGCGAGGTATAGGTAAGGAGACTACTATCATGTTGTCCAAGAAGGGTTTGAATTTGATTATCTGTTCTAGGACTCAAAAAGAGATAGAATTTACTGTAAAGGAAATCAAATCATTTGGCGGCAATGGTCAGATCATTGGGAGAAAATGTGATGTAAGTGTCTATTCCCAAGTAGATACTCTTGTAAACGAAGCATTGGAAGTTTTCGGACGAATTGATGTGTTGATAAACAATGCTGGAATTACATATGTAAAAAAACTGGTTGATACTACTGAAGAGCAATGGGATAAGACATTAGATATTAACTTGAAAGGTACTTTTCTATTATGCAAAGCAATTGTTCCACATATGATTGAAAACAACTGCGGAATTATAATTAATGTTAGTTCAGGTGCAGGCAAGGTTGGATTTGAGGATTTATCAGCATATGGTGCAAGTAAATTTGGAATGATGGGTTTAACACAAAGTTTAGCCCACGAAGTTGCTAATTTCAATATCAGGGTAATGACAATATGTCCCGGACAAGTCGCAACAAAAATGCAACAAGATGTCGATGCAAGCTATTATGAATTGAATAAGCACAAAATGCTTCATCCTAAGAACGTTGCAGAAAAAATTACGGAAATGATCTATAATGAGAACAAATACAAAAATGGAATCTCTGTCGATCTTCCTAGTTGAAGAACCGCTTACATACCTATAAGGTTCCAATCCGTGCTGTTTCCAGACTTATAATACATTGGTCGCTTCCGTTCTTCTGGTGAATACTCGGATAATGGGGTGCGCGTTCTCGCCGTCACGTTGGCAAACAATACTGTAGAGACTTTTCAAATTACTGGCTTTGAGGGTTGGTTAATAAGCGGGATTCCGTTAACCTAAAAGATGGTAAGTAACAAAAGTGGGTTAAGAAAATTAAAACTACAGGTGCAAATGTCCATTGACTGCTGCATTGCGGGCCCTAATGGTGAAATGGATTGGATGGTTGGGTTGCAGGATGACAAAATCAACAAATACGTAAACGAACTAACAGAATCCTTTGATACCATTCTATTAGGACGAAAAATGGCTGATGGCTTTATTTCTTACTGGTCGGACGTGATAAACAAACCTAATGACCCTTGGTATGCGCTTGGCAAAAAAATGATAGAAATCCCAAAAGTTGTTTTCACCAAAACATTGAAGAAATCAAAGTGGATAAACACAGACATAGCAACAGGTGATATTACAGACGAAATCATGAAGTTAAAGCACCAAGAAGGCAAAGACATGGTTGTTTATGGTGGTGCTTCATTTGATTCATCTTTAATTAAATTGGGACTAATTGATGAATTTCTTTTATTCATTAATCCTGTTGCAATTGGAAACGGCATGACTATATTTAAAGACTTGAATGAGATTCAAGAATTCAATTTGGTTAAATCAATAGCGTTTGACAGTGGGGAAGTATTACTTCACTATGAGACAAGGAAAGCCTGACAACTTAACGTCCATGTGATACGACAGTTATGTTTTAGGTCATTATCACAAATACTCTTAAATGATTAGAATCCTAATTTTGAACAGATAGCGTTGTGGGTACCGACGGGACCGCATGTAAATACATATTTCTATTCGTGAATTGACTCATTACCGCCATGGAAAAAGTTGCATTTATACTTTTTTCAAAATAGATATAGTTTGATTAAGTCTGATATTAATTAAATCTTGTATGTAGTAACTTTCTCGTATAAGGTATCAACCTTATCTTGAAGTCGAGATTAAAACTTATATACATTCAGTTTTACTGCAACTTTATTGGTCATGATCAACATCTCTGAAAAGTGGAATAATGGAAAGTCAAGGACATTAACAAGAGCGCATCAATTCGATCCCTTTGACGATAAAGTGGAATGTGCTGCCGGTAAGAAGGCGACGAGAAAAGTAGTCATAGATGGTCAAGGAAATTGTACTATTTCAGGAGATAAGGTAAGAATTTATTGTCATTATAAAAATTATAATGCAAGACTCACAGTTACACTGATACCACATTTTAAGGGACGTAAGGATGAGGGCTCACTAAAATTGAGGTCAAGGCATGAAGAAGTTGAAAAAGAGTGTGTTGATGGGAAACCTATTGATCCTAATGCATTTGGTGGGTATGGATTTGCTGTAGGGAAAATTGAATGGGATGCAAAGAGAGAGCCTACACACAACTGTTATGATGAATTTGATGCTAAAGAACTTCCAAAGACATTAAAAAATGGAAAGGCGGTAATATTGCGCCACACTGTTAAGGATGAAGGAGAAAAGGTACGTCAGATAGGTGAAATTGACTATATGGACGGCAAAGGATTTCAAAAAATAATGGATAGATTTGATAAATCGCCCAAGTCATGGATGGTGGATAGGAATCTATATGAAAAAGAATCGTATTTTTGGATAAGAAATAATGGATCTGGTTCAATTACAGTCAGAGATGTCAGTTTAGAAATTCTCCCTTGATCACAATTCATAATAATATCATAAATTGTTGGTAACTAAGAGTCCAATTTTAGTGTGACCAGCAATTCGAATCTGCTTTGTATTTTCATTCGATCCTATGTTATCAATCACTAGTTTCATTTAGTTTGTTGAAACATAATACAGAATAGAGTATGTATTATCAAAGTTTTTCCAAACCGATCAGACCACTATTTTGAAATCTTAACAGGATTAATGAATAGCCACTGTGCTTCATCAAATGACATATCCAATACTATATTATAATCTTGGATTGGTACGTTGTGTGGTATTGAGAAGTCAAAATTTGCACAATTTTTAATAGATCCAGTACTGCAATCTTTGTAGCCTAATTCCAAATTTGAAACAGAATTATTTACAATCTGTTGATCGCTTATAGTACTGTTCACCAAGTATATTGTAACATAGGAAGGAGCCAAACTAGTACCGCAAATATCATTGCTATCACATTTTAATTCAAGGGACAGTGCCTTGTCCTGCTTATTCAACGTCAAATTCTTGGCAATGTTGGAATCATTTGCTCTCTTAATAACTGGTTCGTCTCCAAAATCAATTGAAAAATCCGCTTTTATTTTGTATTCATCGTTATTTGAATTAATTATTGCTACAGGTATTTTATTAAACGGAATTGGATCAAATTTAATGGCACCTACTTGAATTGATTGTAAAAAAACGGGGTTCAAAATAAGTAGTATACCCATAAAAATGAATATAAAATTAATCCTGTCCGTTTTCACATTTCTATACTGAGAGGGTAGTTAATTAAATCTTGTGTAATGGATTTGAATTACACTGAATATTAAAAACAAGGCGCAAACCTATGTAAAAATCAAAAGCTGGGTTAAAATACAGTTGTAAAAAAATTTTTATAATATTGTGACAATAAAAAGATATGACTGGAACTATACTCTATGATAGTAATGATATTGGCAAATGGAATGATGGGACGGTCAAGGTTGTGACAGAATTTGACGACAGATTTCCCGAGCCTTTTGAAAATGGCAAGGGATTTGTGATGGCAGCAAGCGGCAAGCCCAGGTTAAAGTTAGACGGAACCGGAATTGGAACACTAGAGGCTGACAAGGGACATGGTAGAATGTATATAGACTCTGTAAACTACAAGGCTATCACGGAATATGAATTAAGATTTAATGATGATAAAATAGATACTCACACCTGTCAAACACAAAGTCGACATCAAGAAGGCGGAGATGGTCCAAATAGATTTGGGGGCATAAGTCACATGATAGACAGAAAGAAGAAGAAATGTGGATCAAAACTTGAAAAATTTCACAATGTTCATATTAAAGGATTAGAACCCAAATTGCCTCAACCCATTGAAATTGGACAATGGATTAAAGTAAGATTGACAGATATCCCAGATGAAGAAGAAAAATCAATATCTTCAAAAATTGAAATAGACTTCAATGATGGCAATGGATTTGTAGAGTGTGTGGAAAAAAAATATACCAAATTAGAAAACTATATGGTTGACAAAGATTCATTTAAAGAAAGAAGTTATACTTGGTTTAGAGTTAATAATAAAAAAACTGGCAGCATAAGTATCAGGAACATAAAACAGACTTCAATTTAACTCCAAACTCTACTATTTTTACCCATTTCATAAAAACTAAATATCTTAATATAATAACTAGGTTTTTTACTTAGGCACGATGGGAAACTTAGTATGGTTTTCACATATCGGTACTGAATATGAAGTAAAAGGCAATGGTAACAAAAAGTTAGTAGAATTTGAAGGGCCAAAGATTTTCAATTGGGATAACTGTAATATTCGGATTTCAAAAAGTCCTTTCAAGAAATTTAGAATGTTTGTAAGGGGCCATCAACACAGATATTCAAAGTACAAAATGAAAATTATCAGACCCACTTTCCTGTTGATTGTAGATACTAATTCGATAAGTCCACCTTACCAAGAACTATATCAGATTGGATCTGACAGGCAAGACCTAAGGAGTATCCAACGGAAAAGTTATCCTAGATATGTATTTAGATTAGATAGTTATTGGATTTGGGAGTGGAAAAAAAATATAATGATATTAAACAGAGTAATGTATATTCCATTTACAAACAAATCAATTCATTTCTTGACAGTACAATAGACCATATGTACCCTGATAATATCATCGTAGAAGCTCTACCTCATGATGAAATGGGTGTTCTTCCCGTACTTTATCAGCCGGCAATTGATAAGCTTGATAATTTCGTCCGTGAAATTCATTGCTCAAAAAATGAGGGCAATAATAGCATAATTGAAGTCTCAATCTTGTTCAACAATGAGCAGCTGAGAAGGCATAAAGTTGTAAATGGTTTGTATGAAAAATTTCGTCTTTTCTTTTATGGTAGAAAAATAGATGTTGAAACTTTTAGAATTCATTTACCCATAGAAACGTTAAAAGATAATTACTTTACCTTTCAAGGGATATACAGCGGAGATTTTGGAATAATAGAAGACAACATACACGAAGATATAAAATCTCCACCGCCTAAGAGAAATATCTTGAGTTACTTCATGGATCAATAACATCCTGTTGTTTTCATTAATACTTCAGGCTTCTCCTTAACGATTTTCTTAAAAACAGACTCGGGATTAGCCTTTTTTCTCTTTTCTGATCCGTATCAGCAGAGAAAGCAATTACGAGGGGAGCATTTGCCATAAACAATACGACATTACGCATTGTATATAAATAAAAATGGTAATTTGAAGAAATGTTATAAAAGATTTCGGCGTCGAAAAATTTGATATATTATGTACTTTTTCCGAAAAAATGAAATCAATATTGTTACTCATATTAAGACTCTTATGAGTATATTGACTTGACGAGTCAGGTTACATAACTTTCGTTTGCACCATACAAAACACACAATATATGCCCCCTATTTACACTTGCTTTAAACCTTCTAAAGTGTTATGATTAAGTTCCTCGAGGAGGACTTTTTTGCCATGCTTCGAATACTTTATCGAACCCAAAACCAAAGCCAAAAGCTAGAGAAAGATTCATTACTACGTCGGCAGACAATTTTACTTGATCTACGAAGCTTGAAAATATAAGCAACGTGATTATTGCACTGAATGGTATCCATATTAATTCTTCTACTCTCAGATTTATTGACGCCTTATTCAATGTGTCCTTACTAATAGCAAAAACTCTACTAGTCAGAACGCCTAGTGCTATAATCCAGAAATATTCAGGTTTACTGAAATCAAGTGCATTAACTTGATATTGTAATGGGATTGAAACGACTTTTATATCGTTTAAAAGCTCTTCTGGTACGTTTGAAGGTAATGGTACAGAGGTAGCGTTACCTAATAATTCGGTAGCTGAATTAGAACTGGTTGAATTGTCGAGCCTCTCAAGCTTCTGGGTATCTCCTAGGCGGTAAATTATCTTTAATTCATAGTTTCCTGTGTAATTTGCCACGAACAGAGGGTGTCCGACTCTCATTGTGAGATTATAACGTGTGAAAAGAGGGTCTTCGGTGAGCCTTGAATCAAACTGAGACAGGAGCGAACTTGTATTACTGGCTAATAACGGTGGAGATATGAAACTAGCCTTTCTTAGGTTCGGGTCTTTAAAATATATATCTACATTTATTTTTGTGTATTTGGGAGAGAAGAAATTCGAAAGTGGAACTAAAATATTCGCCTCCTTTCTAACTACTACAAAAATGTCTGAATTATCCGATGTAATCACCTGTTGATTAACTGGAGTGTAAACATGGACAAGTGTGAAATACATTGTAATGACGAATCCCACAATCAATATTATTAAGACAATATAGAACCACTTGCCCGTTTCCACTGCGGCCGGCACCATTGTATTTGGGTAAAGATTTAGTGATATTAAAAATTATATTATATCATACTGGAATCTAAACAATTTATCCAGAATATTAGAAAATTACTTGAATGCATTAGGGTGGAATTTAATGGTCTTGCCATGAAGTAAATTTCCGATAGCTAGGATCAAAGATTTAGGAGTGAAATTTCAACGGTTTCATATTCTCAATATACTTAGGTAACTATCCCTTACCTCACATTATCTTTTAATAAGTAGATCAGTTTTCACAATGTGAGAAAAGTTAAAAAAATCTTTCCATATTTGTCTAATGAATAATGACAATAAACGAACTATGAAGAAAAGGAACACAATTGAGTACATTTATTGTATGATCAGTATTTCAGCAATAAGCATGGTTTAAAAATAAAAAGAAAAGACTTTGCATGAATGCAGATCAACAAAACGCTACCCGAGGCAATAAAGCTACTGTCTTTCCTTTTGGAAACTTGTTATTATAAATCGCAATCTATAGGTAGAACTAAACAAAGATTGTTACATATACTTATTTTCACCGAAGTAAAATAAAAGCGGGGACAAAATGAATTCTTATTATTCAAATGAGTTAGCAGGCTCGGTTGAAGATATCAATTTATCAGAAATCGTTCTCCCACCTAGTCTTTTGCGAATTAATTTGGATGGTGTTGAAGAATTGGCTGAATCTATCAAAAATGTTGGTCTATTGCAGCCCATAATAGTCAGAGTGAATAATTCACATTGCTTTGAGATAGTCGCAGGGTATAGAAGATTCAATGCATATAAAAAATTAGGCTGGAGAAAAATTACGTGCCATGTAGTAGAGTTGGATGATAAAACAGCATTTGAGGTTTCTTTAATTGAAAATGTACAGAGACAGACATTAAATCCAATAGAAGAAGGTCTAGCTTTTAGAAATTATGTGAATATATTTGGATGGGGAGGCGTATCGGATCTGGCTAAAAAAATATCAAAAAGTTCGGGTTATGTGAGCAAACGAATAAGATTAGTAGAACTGCCAGAGAGTGTAATAGATTTGTTATCTAAATGTGAAATTAGTATTTCAGCTGCAGAAGAGTTACTTCCAGTTTCCAGTAGAGATGAACAAACTAAAATAGCGATAGTAATACGAAATAATAAACTACCATTGCGAAAAGTGCGCCAGCTTATCAAAAATAATAGCATTATAGCTGACACTGATTCTTTGTCATCTGGCCGTAATGATAATCCGTTATATACCAAGGATAGAATTCTTAAATCTATTGACAAATCCATAATTACACTTAGAATTGCAGTCAAGAAATTAGGGTCAATAATAGAGGGAGTTGAAGACGATTGGATTTTTTATGGTATTTTACTCTATCAAAGGAACATTTTGATTTCACAGATTGACCAGCTTATCAAACAAAAAAGGAAATACAAGAAACCTTATTTCGATAGGCATTTGAGACAATGTCTATCTTGTTAGGATAAACTTAAGCTTACTCCGTCATAACTATTTCATAGCGGACCTGTCGTTGTGGGCAAACCAAGAGCAACTGTTACGAAATAGGAGACAATCCAGATAATAACAGCAATAATTGCAGACCTAGTCCAACTAAGGCCATATATGCCTCTTAGTGCAAATAACCAAACTATACCTCCAACTACTGTTGCCAATAGTCCATGACCGAAGAGATAATATGTAACAACCCAAACAATCGTTCCAATTAGAGCTGTTATGAATGCTTTGCCTATGTTTGTCCTTCCTCTAAATAACGCGGTTACTGCAAAAATTATGATCGTTGAAATTACTAGTCCTATTACAAAAATGACTGCCGGATCATCTATTTCTAAGGTTGCCATTATGATCTAGATTGTAATGAAAAAGATAAATAGTTGTATATAATTCTCATCGTTTGCGGGAGCAGAAACAAATACCACTCCACCACCCGTATTTACATTTTATTCCTAAATGACTATTATGTTAAGAAATCATCATAGAGTCTAAGTTTTCATCTTGAATGATCACAATGATACTAATACTGCATATGCGAAATAGTCATATGAAACCATTAAAATACATAAAATCAAATATTTGTACTATAGGAATGCTTGCAGGGATTCTAATTATCTGTAGTTTGTTCTTTATACCATTAGAAGAACACTGGTGAGGTATTGATAAGTATCCAGCACGACTAAGAATACTTCAAAAGAATATTCAATCATGTCCGACGGCTCAATACTTGGTGTTTATTACAATATATCTTATGTATCTTATTTTATTTTGAAGAGTTCACAAATTAAGAAAACTAAGAAAAGAATGATTAATAATTAGAAAGGAAGAACAATTCAAATGCCCTGATTTATTGATAATTTTTCAACTCAATCAAAAAACTATTCTTTTTCGAGACCAACTTATCCTGATTCGTTATTTGAATTCTTAAATACAGTAACTCCACAAAACAATCTCGCCTGGGATTGTACGACCGGAAACGGACAGGCAGCTATAAGTCTCGCTAAATATTTCAAAAAAGTAATCGCAACTGATGCAAGCAGGAATCAGACTCAATATGCCTTTCAAAGAGTAAATATAGAATACAAGGTGTTTCAAGCTGAAAACAGAGTTAGATAGCGATTCTGTCGGTATTGTGACTGTAGCTCAGGCATTACACTGGTTTGATATTGATAAATTTTATTCTTCTCTAAAAAGAGTTGGAAAAAATGGAGGAATTATAGCAGTATGTGGTTATGATATGCACAAAATAAATTCTCAAATAGATAAAATTACTGAGGCTTGATGGAGACGGGAAAATTCTTGGTAGATATTGGGACAAGGAAGCAAAAATATGTCAAAGAAAAATATAAAGCAATCGCTTTTCCATTTAAGGAAATTTCTGTTCCTGTATTTAGGACTACATTATATCAACTTGGGCCTACATGAAAACTTTGTCGTCGGTAAAGAGGTATTATTTGGAAAATAAAGTAGATCCGCTGGATCTAGTCAAATCCGAAGTAAAAGCTTTGTAGGAGGATGAATCTTATAAAAAGAAGTTACCTGGAATATAAACATGCCTGCAGGTGTTATAAAATAATATAAAACTGTATTACTCCACTTCCGGCTGATAATCGTTATTTTCCGAACAAAAGTCAAATAGTAGGCAATGCAACCCGTATGGACTATTTTAGCAAAGAATAATATGAGGTAGTAACAAAATTCCTTGAAAGTAGTCATTTTATAAAGCCATAAATGATTGTTTGTCCATATAGACTATTAATTGAAAGGAAGTCCGGGTAGCAAAATAACAAATTACCTTACAGAATTTTATGGAAAATATGCCAACATCATATCTCTCAACAAGAATTTAGTACTTTCAGGTTTAGTTGGTTTTATAGTTAGTATAATCGTTGCATATATGTCTACTATATAT
>DATFBL010000098.1:0-11986 GCA_035253865.1 Nitrososphaeraceae archaeon
AGCAAGAAACTAGCTATCAATGAACTTGCCAGTAGTAAACTACGATTCATTAGCGGATTGTAAAGGTTTCCACTATAAATATTATTCTGAGATAAGGATAAAATATTTTAATTTAGATTAGAATTTTGTTGAAATTATACACTAGCTCAATATTAATTGGAATTTTTTTATCAAAAAATAATAATATTTATTTTACGTTTACTAATTGTATAATTAGATGCCAATTTTACCTATTGACTCTGGAAGGTACGGTAGTAATGAAATAAGGAAAATTTTTGAAGAAGAAAATCGACTCAGATATCAGCTTAATTTTGAAGCACAAGTTGCATTGTCGCAAGGCAAACTCAAAATGATTCCCTTAAATGCTTCAAGAGAAATAGCACGAATAGCAAGATCAAATAAAATTACAATAAAAAAAATCAAGCAACTGGAATCAATAAGTGAACATGACACAGCCTCGATAGTGCAGGCAATAAGCGAGTATTGTTCACATTCAACAAGACCATGGATACATTATGGATTAACCAGTAACGATGTTGTAGATACATCCACATCTATGCAGTTAAAAGAAGCATTTGAAATAATTGAACCAAAAATAATCAAGCTAATTTCGTTATTGATAAATAAGGTAAGAAAATATAACTCGTTACCTTCTGTAGGAAGGACTCACGGACAACATGCAAGTATAATTTCCTTCGGATTAAAATTTGCAGTTTGGGCAAACGAACTCTCATATCATATAGATAGGATTGAAGAAGGTAAGAAGAGATTTCTTTTATGCAAAACATTAGGAGTTGTTGGAACAGGTTCCTTGATGGGATCAAGCGCTCTGGATGTCCAAGACAAAGTAGCCAAAGCGCTTGGACTTTATTCTATCGAGGCAGCCACACAGGTGATACCCAGAGAAAGACTAGCAGAAGTTCAATTCATAATTTCGTTAATAGGATGCTCTTTGGATAAAATGGCGACAGAAATTAGAAATTTACAAAGAACTGAGATTGGAGAGGTGGAAGAACCATTTAAGAAAGGGCAGTTGGGAAGCAGTGCAGTTCCAGTAAAGAGGAATCCCATAAAGAGTGAAAGAATATCCTCACTTGCGAGAATATTGCGTTCCTTTTCGAATATCGCTCAAGAGAATATTTCACTCTGGCATGAGAGAGATCTATCGAATTCGGCAAACGAAAGATTTACCATTCCCATGGGCATTATCCTTCTGGATGAAATGATTAATAATATGATAAGAGTAATTGAAGGATTAACTGTAAGTAGTCAAAAAATTCTAGATAACATAAATAGAACAAAGGGAAAAATTTTTGCAGAGTTTATTCTTGAGGCCCTAGTAAAGAAGGGTATACCTCGAATGAAAGCGTATGATAACATTCAACGTGTAGCTTTTGAGACTCTGGTTGATGATAGAGACTTTAGGGAAGCGATAATCGAGGATCCTACTATTGGAGAATATTTAAACAAGATTGAATTGGGAACAATATTTGATCCGAACACTCATCTGGCTGCATCGACAAGAATAATAAATAATGTCATAAAACGGTCCGACAAAGTACGCAAGAACTACAAGCTGCGATAATCTATTGCTTTATAATTTTTGTGAATTAGAGAACCGTATTGTAACGCCTTTTTTCTTCTTATGACTACCTCTGATGGTATCTCAAAAGATAACGCAATTTTTCTAATTATATGCTTTCTCAATAAATCATCATCGCTAACTATTTTGTCATAAATAGGAAACTTCATTGCTATAGAAATAAATCCTTTTGAGAGGAATGGTTGTATTATCTTGACATTATATTTTTCTACCGCCTGCTTTATTTCATTTATTAATTCTAATTCATTCAAAATCTTTGACTCTATATTCTTCTTAATAGTATCATGTCCTTGATTGAATATGAATCGGAAATTATTGTATCCACAGAACAATTCATCAAAACCATTAGCAGTGAGTATAACATTCAGATCATTATCACTTGCTAATTGAGCAACATAACTAAAAGCAATGCAATTTTCAATATGAGATAAATTTCTACAGGTCATGTCATTTCTAATTTTTTTAGAAAATTCCGAAAAGTCATCCTTATCTATTTCTAAAACTTTGTGATTCATATTGATTTTCCGTGATATGGATTTTGAAAATTCTATGTCATTAGAATCAGGAAAACCAATAGTCAATAATGTAGTATCGATATTCAAATTTTTACAAATTTTTGCAAGTAATGTACTATCTATCCCGCCTGAAAAGGCAATTCCAATCTTATTTACCCCCCTCAATTTGTCAGATACAGTTGTAAATAATGCATCAATTAGGTCGGAATTGTACAATACATTATAACCAAAAATAATTTCATTTATGTCTTTATTATTACTAGGCCAAGGATTACTTACGGTTTGATTTGATAAATAAGACGGGTTCAATTGGTGGGTATGCTAATTAACTATTTCTTGGAATTATTGAAATAGATATAATATTAAAAGTAACTTGTATATATCGGGATTCTTTTAAATAAAACTAATGAAAAAGACAATTCTGGATGAAGATCTCAAATATATCGATGGAAAAGGAAACTTGCTTAGGACCAAGACAGAATTATCTTTCTCAAGATTACTTTCATTCTTAGGCCAAAACTATGAGTACGATTTCAAGATAAACCTCCCAAATGGAAAAGAGGTCCTGGTTGACTTTAAGGTTGATAGCAAATACATTGAAATATTAGATTCCGCTCAGGACCTAGAGAAATTTGATGAGATAAAAAAGAATAATCCTGATCTTGATATCATAGGGATTGGTAAATCTAAATTTGGTGTCAAATCTGATGATTTTGAAACAATATCCTTTGTTGATTCTGAAGGGGATCAGATTGGCTCCATATTTTTAGAAGATTCATCACTAGCTTTTGACTATGCTCATATTTTACCTCTCGTTGAAAAATGTTCAATTCTACATGGTCACACGTCTACCGTCATGGTAGAGATCATTGGAAAAATGGTAAACAATCTAGTTATCGATTTTAGTGATGCAAAGAGAATCATTAAGGATGCCCTTTCAACCTTAGATCATAAGTTCTTTATTAACAAGAAATATGTTTACAAAGAAGATAGTCTTCATTACTACGTCTCATTTAACGGTCCTCGTGGATTTTTCAATCTACAACTTCCAAAAGATACAACCTTCCTGATGCCTGGAGAGGCGACAGTCGAGAATCTTTCCTCCGTAATAATAAAACTACTATCCTCAAAAATGCCTCCAAATATAGAAGCTCTTGGTGTTTATATTTACGAAGGTGTGAATAAAGGGGCGCATATTCTGGCAAACATTAGGTAATTAGCGATAGTCTTTATTATAGAACGTATATCATGATGCGGCAATATTATTTCGAATTGGACTGGAAGTTATCCGCTAACTTAACATTGAACCATGAATTTAAATAGAAGCCTTCTAGTGGATTAGTTCTAACCTAAATATGCAACAAAAAATTGATGAAAAGATATGGAACTCGAATATTGAAAACGCCATTTTGCAAAATTGGATAGATAAAAGAATCTATGATTTCAAAGTATCTGATAATAAAAATTATGTAATTGATACCCCACCGCCTTATCCATCAGGACGACCCTGGCACATTGGAGCTGCAGCGCATTATGCCCAAATTGACATGATAGCCCGAACAACAAGAATGTTTGGTTATAATGTGTATTTTCCAATTGGTATTGACAGAAATGGATTACCAGTTGAGATTTACACTGAAAAAAAACACAAGATAAGAATGCGACAGACAGACAGAGAGGAATTTCTTAGACTTTGTAGAATATCATTAGATGATTTAGAAAAAGAAATGATCCAAATCATGAAAAGTATCGGTCTAAGTGCCAACTTTGCAGACTACTATAGGACTGATTCAAATGAATATCGCACGTTAACTCAAAGTACTTTTATTAATTTATGGAGAAGAGGCCTTGTTTATTCTGCAAATCGACCAAACAATTATTGTCCAAACTGTGGCACTACAATTGCCGATGCTGAAATAACTTATGAAGAAAAAAAGACAAATCTGGTACATTTGAAGTTTAGGTTAAAAAATGAAAATGAAGATTTGATTGTGGCTACAACCCGGCCTGAATTAATATTTGCATGCCAATGTGTTATAGTAAATCCTAACGATACCAGATATGAGAAAATGCACAAGAAGGAAGTTATGTTACCTCTATTTAATAGAGAAGTAAAGATCTTACCCCATCATTCAGCAAAATCAGAATTTGGTTCGGGAGCTGTGATGGTTTGTAGCTACGGAGATCTTAATGATGTGCAAGTGTTCAGAGAATTTGGTCTGAAGGAAATTGTGGCGATAGATCAATATGGTAAAATAAGTAAAAATGGAGGTACTTATTCTACACTCTCAGTAGATAATGCAAGAAGAAAAATAATTGAAGATTTGGAAAATGGCGGCTACATTGTAAAGCAAGAGTCGATATTGCATAGAATACCGATGTGCGAAAGAAGTAAATCCCCTGTAGAGATAATACCAATGCAGGATTATTACATTAAACAACTTGATTTTCTTCCCAAACTTAGAGAATTTGCATCTTCTCTGAAATTTTATCCAGAGTCTCACAGACAGATACTGTTGAATTGGCTGGACTCAGTTGCAATAGATTGGCCGATATCTAGAAGGAGGTTTTATGGAACAGAAATTCCTATATGGTATTGTGATAAATGTAAAGAACCAATGTTACCTCAGCCTGGTAAATATTACAGACCCTGGAAGGATAAAGCACCATTTGATAAATGTATCAAGTGTGGTCATAATGAGTTTACAGGTGACGAAAGAACATTTGATACTTGGATGGATTCAAGTATATCCCCTCTATTTGTAACCAAATATAGTAAAGATGAAGATTTTTTTACAAAAACATATCCAACACAAATAAGACCGCAAGCAAAAGACATTGTCCGAACTTGGCTGTATTACACAATGTTGCGATGTTATCAATTGACAGATAAGCTTGCCTGGAGTGATGTATGGATTATGGGGTATGGAGTGGATGAATATGGAGAAAAGATGAGTAAAAGTAAAGGAAATGTTATTGATCCTTTTCCTGTAATCAGTAAGCATGGAGCAGACACATTTAGATTCTGGTCTGCAATTGAAGCAAATCATGGTCAGGACTTTAGATGTTCTGAACAAAAGATTGCGGAGGCACAAAAATTTCTAACAAAATTATGGAACATTGGAAGATTTGTCTCCTCATTTGAATTCATCGAGGAAGTCAAAGTTGATTTATTGCCTTCTGATAAGTGGATTTTAGGGGAGTTATCAAAATTAGTGACTGAATGCGCCAAGGGTTATAGAGAATATAATTTTTTTATTCCAGCTTCACAAATAAGAGATTTTACATGGAATACTTTCGCATCCCACTATTTAGAATTAGTAAAATCTCGTGCATACAACGATCAAGTCCAAAACAACAGATACTCCGCATTGTATGCGCTTCATAAATGTTTTTCAGTAATATTGTTACTATTAGCCCCTATTTGCCCATTTATTACTGATAAATTATGGACTACAATTTATTCTCGAGAAAGTATTCATTTAAAAGAATTTCCAGCTCATAGTAATGACTATCGAGATATGTGTAAATTTACAAAAGCCATAATAGATTTTAATTCATTAATTTGGACAACAAAAAGAGAATCAACAGATGAAAATGGTAAGAGATATTCATTAAGGGATCCTATAAAGGCTAAGATTCCAGATGACCTATCTCAGTTTAAAGATGATCTAAAGGAAATGCATAATATTCAAGGTTAATTATAAAAATGTGGTAATCTATGAAAGCTGTTCCTATATACAGTCATGGTGATCTAAATGTACTGAGGTATGAACACGATTTTCCAACTCCCGTACCTAATCGATCTGAGATTCTAATTAGGGTAAAATATTGCGGATTGAATCATCTCGATATATGGACAAGATTGGGAATTCCAGGTGTGACTATTGGCTTTCCCCATATTTGTGGTAGTGATATTGTAGGTTCATCGGAGGAAGAATATGCAGAAATTCCTAAAGGATCCAGAGTTCTCGTATATCCCGGAATCAGTTGTAATGAATGCTACAATTGTAGGAATGGGATCGAAAGTCTATGTAGAGATTTTTCAATAATTGGAGGTTTAAGCAAGTACAATGGCGGGTATGCCGAATATGTAAGCGTTCCTAAAACAAATATCATATCATTACCTCATGAAATAAGCGATGAACAAGCAGCTACACTCTCGATTTCGTATTTGACTGCATGGAATATAGTTAAAAAATTACACTTAAAGGAAAATGACACAGTGTTGATATACGGAGCTTCTGGTGGTCTGGGTATGGCCATGATTCAAATCTCAAATGCACTTGGAATAAGAACCATAAGTACTGTATCTAATGATTCTAAATTAGATTTTGCATATGATATAGGTTCTGACCACGTAATAAATCGAAAAAAGAAAGAGATAGCTCTTGAAATAGATAAAATAACTCAGGGTGTTGGAGTTGACGCAGTTGTGGACAATGCAGGTCAGAAGACCTTGAATACAAGTATTAGTTCTGTTCGAAGAGGTGGGAAAATTGCAGTGTGCGGTACTACATCTGGAAGTGAAGCTAATTTTCAAATACGAACTTTTTATTCAAAACAAATTCAACTATTTGGTATTTTAATTGGATCAAAATTAGAGTTATTAGAATTGATTAACTTTGTAAATGAAAAAAAGATCATACCAAAAATTGATTCCATATTTCCATTAGCACAAGTACAACAGGCCCATGATAAACTAGAAAAAGGAGATCATTTGGGTAAGATTTTGCTAAAAACATGACAATAATTTTACCTGGAAATGGAACAATAGTTGTTCTCGTAAGATTGGAGTGAAATATTTTCTTCCAGATAACTAAAATAATTTACATCTCTACTTTAGGTAAATTCCAGTGTAGTTTTATGGATATCAACCTAATACCAGTTGTAACGAAAATTACTGCTATTGCGGTATATTCAAATGGCACACTAAGATTTACCAGTAAAAGGAATACAATGACACCAATGAAACTTGCCACCGCATAAACTTCCTTTGTAAAAACGATCGGCGGTTCTCTTACGAATACATCTCTTAAAATTCCACCACCAAAAGCTGTTAACAAGCCTGAAATCACGATTAGTACATAATTGCTACTATACAGAGAATGTGCAATTGAGACTCCCGTAAATGTGAATACCCCCAATCCCACTGCATCAAAAATATTGAATAAATTTTCATATTTTTTTGTCTTATGATAAAGAAAAAAAATGACAACTGCGGTTATTGTCGTCAATACAATGTGTATAGTGTCTGAAAAATTATTTGGTGGAAATACGCCTAGGATTGTATCTCTCATCACTCCTCCTAGAATTCCTGTTACGGTTGCAAGAATTATTATGCCTACAAGATCATACTTGTGTTCTATTGCCCTGAGTGCACCTGTTACGGCAAATACTACTGTTCCGAATAAATCCAGTACAAGTATTATGAGTGAAAAGCCGATATCTAAATTGAACAATTAAAGATTGTTGTCAAGTCTGACATTGCAAAAAAAATGTTGTTGCGTGCAAGCACTACCATCAAAATAGGTCATTGCTTTTTTCGATTTATCATATCCAGGATGTCTTCTGCAATGTCAATAGAGGTATGAGAATTGATATTTGGTTCCATTGTTACAAGCAAGATATACTTGTCCAAATAAAAAGTCAGGATTGATATCTTCTCTCTTTCAACATATGCGAATCTTGATCTTCCCATATTGTCGTCAAACCTTTCTCGCATAGATTTACGTAATGCAGTATGTGTTAGGTATAATTCTTCATTGTTTTCATCCATGATAGAATCTATACCCCCTCTCATTCCACCTGCTACAGGTAATCCCGTATCATCAATGACCGCTACATAACGTATATCACTATTCAGATTGAATATAGATTCGCAAAGCTTTGAATAATCCATAGATTCAGAAAATAAAGACTGTCTATTATGTTTTTGATCAAAAGTACTCCCATAGAAACTGCTATCTGTTTTTCAAATTTCCAATGTCAAGACACCTTTGTTTCCTGGAAGATGTGAAATATCTAATTATGAAAGCTACCGTTGTTTATTTTAGATACCTTGTCGATAAATTCATGGATTAAAATGTCAGATTCTTTATTTTTCTTCATAAAATAATAGAGCTCTTCAGTAGCTGCGTGATGATCTACGCCTATGCTTTGTGCTAATTGTACTGTAATCAGTGATAATAACAATTTCCTCAGAACTATTTCTTTTCCATATTGTTTGATATCAAAAGATAACTCAGAGATTGCATTTTTTAAATTTGCATCAATAAATCTGTCCTTTGCTTCTCTGCTCTTGATTGAAAATTGAACTCCCATCAGTCTTTCCTTCATGTGTATTTTTTCTACCATCTCGATGAAACTATCATTTAATTGCGGATCTTCGAACAATGCTTGAGAAAGCAAATCTCCAGCATCAGATTCATTTAACGATAGTGTTTTGGTCAACGTGAACAATATATGACATGCTGCACATCCTCCTTTTCCTATCAATGAGGAATTAGAAAGGACCCTTGTGATTTCAGAGTCAATCAATCTCCTGGCAGTTTCAATTTTATCTTGGTTATACACATTTCATATATAGTAGATACTCCTTAAAACCTTATGATTTTATAAAATCAATCTATTGAAGGCCAAAACTTCATTCGACATTCAAGTATCGTTCAAATTAGTATTTACAGATTATCCAAGTTCTTATTCAAAATATTTAATATTATCACTTATCTTTGGGATTATCTGTTCTCTCATTATGGAATCAATATGGGGCTCTTCCACGTCAATTGTAAGCAAAATATAATATTTGTTATTTATGGGAGTAACAATCCTTACCAGTTTTTCATATTTCCCTAAAGAGTAAACAAGTTTACCCAGTTTGTCTTCGAATTTTTGTCTTGACTTGTGTCGCACAATTGCGTTTAGTGTATATTCCTGGTTTTCCTCCAGGTTCATCAACGGATCGAGACCTTCTCTTCTTGCAATATTTAGTATTTTACCCTCAGAATCAGCGATTGCAATCCATCTTAGTGAGGAACTGATTTTTAACAATTCCTTTGAAAGAGTCTCAAAGTAATCCTTAGTAGTATTAGGCATAATATGAAAAAGACCGGTCTGAAATATAACGTTATTTGCTTAGTAGATAGATTCAATTAAAATATAAAATGGATGTCAATACTTCAATATCATTGGTTAGTGAATATCATTCCATTAGCGGACACGCAACTCCTCAAGGTACAAAAAAATATAAGGAAAATGCTATCAAAAATGGTTTTCCAAACTCTCACTTTCGTTCATTTGATGACCTAAACTTATCAAGTTTGGGAATGGGAACCTATCTGGGTCAGGTTACACCAGAAGATGACAGGGATTTAGAGAACGCAATTTATGAATCAGTAAAATCGGGAGCTATGAATGTAATTGATACTGCAATAAATTATCGTTCTATGAAATCAGAGAAAAATATTGGAAATTCGATGAAAAGGCTAATAAAAGATGGAGTTATATCACGAGATCAAGTTTTTATTTCAACAAAAAACGGATACATTACCAATGATGGTGATTTTCCAACAGTTGATGTTCTTGAATATATGCAAAATATGTTTATTTCGCAGGGAATTATAGATCCAAAAGATATTAGCTCTGGTTACAATGTATTAAATCCCAATTATATCCGTAAATGTATTGATAAATCGTTGACAAACATGCAACTTGATACAATTGATCTTGTTTATGCACATAATGCCTATGAGAGCTGGGTTGAAGATATAGATAGAAAAGAGTTTGATGAAATGATACGCAAGGTCTTTGAAGTTTATGAAGAGTATCGATCTGCAAATAAAATTAGTTACTACGGAATGGCTACATGGACTTGTTTCAGGCTCCCTCAGAAGGAAAGGGAATATCTCTCATTAGAAGAAATGGTAAGGATAGCACAGGAAGTAGGAGGGAAAAATCATGGATTTCGTTTTATTCAACTTCCATACAATATAGCATATAGAGAAGCTTTTTTGCTCAAGAACCAATCCGTGGGTGATGACAATGATTTAACTATCTTGCAAGCCTGTAATAAATTAAACATTGGAGTTTTCACAAGTGTCCCATTGTTACAGACAAAATTATTCGGTGCCAAAATACCAGACTATTTGGGGTATGAAAATCAATTATTAAAAATAGTACAGGTTACGAGATCAACTCCAAATGTATTGGCTCCATTAATGGGACAAAAGAAACCTAATCATGTTAAAGAAAATATTCAACTTGCGAAAGTAGCACCGTTAACTAATGCAGAATTCAATGAGGCGATCAAGATTTTCAATTAACAATCAAATAACTATCAATATTTGCAAAAAATTATTGTTTCCAAAAAATGAAACATAGAAGATGATGTAACACACCTGACATGTGGAAATAATTTTTGATATTGTTATGTTGTCAAAATTACGTGTAATATATCAATATTTTATAGTACTGCTATCGTAATTACATTATCTCCACGTATTAATGCATCGCCAACTTGAGATTCGGGCTCCTGCTCTTTACCCATTTCTGAATTGTCACTATTGTTTGACTGCTGCTCTATTACCTCTGTGGCTTCTGTTATTACTATATTCATCTGTTTATCAAAACCCTTTATTTTTCCTTTTACCGACCTCCTTCCCTTTAGTTTAACAAGCACTAATTTCCCAATACTTTCTTGAAGTAACTGAGTAGCGATACCATCTTCAGACATTTTAGCTTTCATGTGAGTACAATACCAATATTAACTCTTTCGATTACTAGTAACTTTTGTTCAAAATCAAGCAATATGCGGGAGATTAGTTTTATACCAGATATTATTAGCATCAATAGTTTTACTAAACGAGGATATAATTTTCCAGTGTCCGAATAAGCGAGAGTTGTTACTAGATTATTAATTATAATAATTATTGTTTCGCTCAGATGTTAGTCGTTAATATTGAAATTACTATTCAAGTTTTCTTTATAATTTTTCTGAAATGCTCTAAATTCTTTGAAATCTCCTCATTCCATTGTTCTTCTGTGAATCCATGGACCTTAATTCCGTGTTCTTTTGCATTCTGGAGTAATTCTTCTTCTGTCTCTCCGTACATCGTGTGAGTACAGACCGGATCCCCGGCATCTTTACAATTTATTGAGAGGGTCATGGAAAATGATGTTCTTGTAAACTATTTAAATTTTCTCCGATTTACTATCAATTGATATTGGGAGTCTGATCAATCGTAAAAAGCAATTAATGATTAAGAAAAAATGGTAGCTATTTTATTTGGATCTTAAACTTCATCCAGCTAAATATATATGATAACAGTATATTGAATATTCCGGAAAGGATCCGGATCAATTATTATAACACGCTTGTCTTAATTTATTAGACTAAATTGAATAAAGAAATTAAGTATGCGTTAGAATATCATCAAGAAACAAAGCATTCTCAGATGAGTATTAGATTATCCAATCATTACATAGATTGGGATAACAAACCAAAGCCATTTAAGTTTTATACCAATATTCCATCAATTCTGCTCCCGGCTGAATTTCCATTACCGAATCACAATGTAATTACCATGAAAGAGATAAATCATACCACAGCCTTGGAAAAGCCCAAGATAGATATCGAATTATTATCGTCTTTGCTTTTCTTTTCTTCCGGAATTACAAGACAGATGAAATATCCGCATGGCAAATATTATATGCGTGCTGCACCTGCTACTGGTGCGCTGTACCCAATCGAAGTCTATTTAGTTTCCGGAAATATTAGTGGTCTACAGGCAGGGGTATATCACTTCTGTCCCGGTGAGTTCTCTCTAACGAGATTGAGAGAAGGTGATTATAGACTGTTTTTATCTGAAGC
>DATFBL010000099.1:0-3973 GCA_035253865.1 Nitrososphaeraceae archaeon
CTTTAAATCTAGTTTGCTTTGTGAAAGCTACTAATAGCCTCAGTTATTTTTCTTGCTGCGGACTCTTTTCCTTCCCATCCTGATACCTTTACAAATTTACCTTTTTCCAGTTCTTTGTAGTGTTCAAAGAAATGTTTTATCTGGTCCTTTAGATGTTGTGGCACATCTTCGATATCTAGTACTTCTGAAAAACTAGGATCAATTTTGGAGGTTGGTATGGCTACTATTTTTGAATCTTGACCTTCTTCATCTTCAGTATGCAGTACGCCTACTGGTATTACTTTTATCATAGACAATGGTGCTAGAGGCGTTTCTCCTAATACTAAAACGTCTACAGGATCTCCGTCCTTCTCAAGGGTATTTGGGAGAAATCCGTAATTACATGGATAATACATTGCAGTGAACAATTTTCTATCCACAAAAATAAAACCACTTTCGCTATCATACTCGTATTTTATATTACTGCCTTTTGGGATTTCAATTATTACTGTGCATTTATCAGTTGACTGTTTTATAGAACTAATTCCTTGATGTGTTGTCATACATTCTAGATATTAGCCGCTATTTATATTCGAAAAGGTTTTGGATGGTAAACTGGATTTACCATTTAGAATATCTACTGAATTTAAAAAAAGGACAATTTTGGATACATATTTGATAAAATTATAAAAGAGAAAATAGAACTGACGTTCGCATCAATGGAACTAGAAACAAAGTATGACCCAAAGGAAATTGAGTTTCAAATAAACTCCTATTTGGATAAAATAGACAAAAAGTCATTAATTGACAGAGAGTTATCAACATATAAAAAAACTCTCGGCTTTGTTGAAGGTCCTCCTACACTAAATGGAGAGCCACATGTAGGACACCTGAGGGGACGGATTATCAAAGATCTTTGGTTCAGATATAAGACTCTGCAAAAATATAAAGTTACTTTCCGAGCAGGCTGGGACACTCAGGGTCTACCAGTGGAGTTACAAGCAGAGAAAAATTTAGGACTAACTGGAAGTAAGGCAGATAACATCAAGAAGGTTGGCATTACAAAGATTGTAGAAGCATGCAAAGATCTAATCAAAACTAATTCTGAAAAGTGGATTAAAGTTGATGCTCTTCTTGGGATGTCATTTGATTATAAAAAAGCATACTGGACTTTTGAGGATAATTATATCGAAAGGGAATGGCAGGTATTAAAGAAAGCTTGGGAACTGGGAATTCTTAAGGAATGGTTTAGAGTAGTTGCATACTGTCCTTCCTGTCAAACATCTTTGAGCAATGCAGAGGTCAATCAAGGATATAAGATTCTGGAGGATCCATCGTTCTATTATAAGATGAGTCTTAGGGAAGAGAACACTTTCCTCATTGTATGGACGACCATGCCATTTACACTAGTAACTGATGAACTGATAGGCGTTAATCCTGAAGCGGACTATGCTTATATTTCAATTAAAAACGAAAGGTGGATTGTTGGATATGATCGGATAAATCATTTGATGACAGAACTCAGAATTCAAGATTTTACTATTGAAAAGATTATTAAGGGTACAGAGTTGGAAGGAAAAAAGTACATACACCCACTTTTAGCAATGATACCTGGACTTAAGGAACTTAGTGATGACAGTAAAATACATTTTGTCGTCGCGGAAAATTTCGTTGATGCTAGTACTGGTAGTGGGATAGTTCATTTGTCACCGGCAAACGGTCAGGATGATTTCGACATAGCTGCCAAGCGAAGTGTTCCGATTTTTGTTCCTATTAATGATAAAGTAGAATTTACAGAGAAGGCAGGTATCTTTAGTGGACAATTTGTACGCGACGCTGATACTTTAGTTATTGAAAAAATGAGGGAAACAGGTGCATATGTCAAGTTGGGACGAATTAAACATCAGTATCCAACTTGCTGGCGCTCAAATCACAAGGTTGTCTGGCTTGCAAGGCGTGAATATTTTTACATGATTGATAAACTCGAAAATAAACCTATGAACGCAGTCTCAAATGTAAATTTCTTTTTTGAATCTCCAAAGAATCGTTTTGTTGAAATAATCAAGGAACAGGTGCCCTGGTGCATATCGCGTGAAAGAGTATGGGGAACTCCTCTCCCAATATGGAGTTGCGCTAAATGTGGTATGAAAGAACCTCTCTATACCAGAAATGAAATTATCAAAAGAGCATCAAAATTACCAGACGGAGAGCATTTTGAATTGCACCGGCCTTGGATTGATAATGTCCTAATCAATTGTTTAAAATGTAATATACCCATGATTCGTGAACCATTTGTTCTTGACACATGGCACAACAGTGGTGCTTCGCCTTACGCGGGATTCTCAGACGAAGAATACCGGAATCTGATCCCTGCGGAATTTCTCACCGAAGGGATAGATCAGACTAGGGGATGGGCATACACTCTGCTGATGGAAAATGTAATAATGCAAAACAAGGGACAATCACCTTTTGAATCGTTTCTATTTCAGGGACATATACTGGACGAGAAGGGAAATAAAATGAGCAAGAGTTTGGGCAATGTATTGGATGCTAATAAACTCTTGACTGAAAATTCAGTTGACGCGATTAGATTTTATTTCATGTGGAAGTCATCGCCTATTGAATCTTTAAACTTTAGCCTGAGTGAAATGGGATCCCGTCCATATCAGGTACTTAGTACTTTATATTACTTGCACGTATACCTGGTTCAAAATAGTACATATGATAGGTTTGATACTAAAAATATCAATATAGATACCGTTGTAAAAAGTAAATACTTTACTTTGATTGAAGTTTGGATTTTATCTAAATTACAATCGTTAATTAATAAGATAACGCTATCACTGGACTCATGCAGGTTTAATGACGGTGCAAAGGATTTGGAAGAATTTATCATTAATAGTCTAAGCCAAACATATGTTCCTATGAGTAGAGATGACTTATGGGATGACAGTGTGGAGACATTAGAGAGAAGAAATGTTATATACGCTGTACTTGGGTATGCGCTGTACATTCTTGACATACTCCTTCATTCATATAGTCCATTTATATCGAATCATTTGTATCTGCTATGCTTCAAACATAAGGAGGAAATACTTCTTGAATCGTGGCCAAAATTTGATAGTGATTTGGTGAACACTAAAGTTGAAAATACAATAGACAAATCAAAACAAATAATTTCACTAGTTAATGCAGCAAGGATGAAGGCGAAATTCAAGAGAAGATGGCCCATTAACAGGGTTATAATTTGCACTCAAGATAGAAGTCTTTCTGAGTCAAGTGAATTAACAGAGATATTAAAAAAACAACTCAATACAATGACTGTAGATGTCAAAATAATAAATTTTAGTAATTATCTTGATAAAGTTAATTTTCTGAATAAGGAGAATCTTGTTACCTTGAATGCCAAGCTCGAAGTAAAAAAGATAGCTCCTAGATTAAAGAACGATTTAAAAAATGCCTTACAATCATTTGATCAGGTTGACATTAATGATTTATTTAGCCAGTTTATTAGTAAGGGGAATTTCTATCTCAAATACATGTCTGGTGAAATAAAGTTGACAACAGATGATGTCGAATTTTCATATGAAGGAAAAGACCCATACATTTTGATGGAATCTGAACAGGAGAAAGTAGTTGTGCTCATTGATACTACTAGAAGTAGCGAGTTGATATCAATAGGTCTTATGAAAGATATTGCAAGAAATATACAACAATTGAGAAAGGAAAGGAACTTTGTTCCTACAGAAATACTGTCCTCCGCATATATTTCGAATCTAAGTTCAGACGATTTAGTGTCTCTTGAAAAACTCAAAAATGAATTAGCATATTATGTAAGAGTAAAACAGGTAATCATCACTCCTACCAAATTAGACGATGTAGCCTACAAGGAAATTGAAATAGATGGCAGAAAAATTCTTATTTCAGTAAATTAAGAACAGTACATTAAGAAATAGTGTTCTCAAAGTTAGATACATTATAAAAAATAACTTCT
>DATFBL010000100.1:0-8712 GCA_035253865.1 Nitrososphaeraceae archaeon
TTTTGCCACGGTTGATTCCTTCAGGGTTACCATTAGTATTTGACTAGCTCCTGATCTTTCAACCATGATTTTTGATAATCTTTCTGTATTCTGTGCATCAAGATGTGCATCTACCTCGTCCATGAGATAAAATGGCGATGGTTTTAAAGATTGAAGCGCCAACAAGAAAACTGTTGCTGCCATTGTCTTTTCCCCTCCAGAAAGGGCAGTTGATTCTCTTGGTGGTTTTCCTTGAAATTGGACGAGATACGACAGACCGCCCGAAAAAATATCATCATTCTCAATTTGAAGGTAGGCAGATCCACCTGTTATATCAGAAAAAGTCTTTCTAATATCTTCATCTACTTTTTTAAACGCGTCCATAAAAACGTCCTTCTTTTCCTTGTCGATTTCACCGATAAACAAGACTATCGAGTTTCTTTCGTTTTCAAGGTAATTTTTGCGGGTGGACATATCTCGGTAGCCACCTATTACTTCAACGTATGTTTCATGGGCACGTAAATTAAGTCTGGTCTTTAATTCATCATATTCTCTTGTTAATGCCGATATCAATATATCTACATCAATAATCTCTGTTTCTAATAGTTCCTTAAATCCTAACCATGTCAAGTCATTAGTTACTTGATTCTCTTGTGCTGTAAAATTTGAAATATCCTTCCTAATTGCAATTGATTCCTTTTCAATTCCATTTATCTCCCTATACAGTTGTCTTTCTTTCTCGTCTAATAATTTAATTTGTTTTTCATAGTTCTGTAATATAGAATAAGAATCACCAGAGACATCAATAATTTTCTGCTCTTCCTCTCGGAGTCCCACTAACTCTTTTTCTAATTGTTCTAGTCTCCGAGAAGCTGATTCTTCTTGATCCTGTCTTTCTGATTTTTCTCTCTCAAGACTTTCTGTTTCATTAGAAATCTCGTTTTTTCTTTCAATAGCCGAATCTATATCATTTTCAAGCGACTTTAATTTTGTAATAATTTCTCTATGTTCAATTTCATAATTTTCAATTTTTCTGAGAACATCAGCCTTCTTTTCATTAAGTTCTGATAGTTCATTATCAATTTTATCATCAACCATTGACTGAAGTCTTGTGGTGTATTTTGCAATAGAAGAAGAAACAATTGTGTCTCTTTTTTTGACTCCGACTAATTCTGATTCGATTTCATTAATTTCTGTTGAAAGAGACTTGTTAGTGGATTTTATTTTTTCAATTTCAGATTTTAAACCCGAACTGACCTCTAATAAATGACTGACATTTATACTATTTTCTGAAACGTGTTTTTCTAATTCTACGACATGCATTTCCCTATTTGATATTTCACTGTTAATCTTATCCAACTCTGTTTTCATGTTTTCTAAATATGATGACAAAATTTTAGAGTTTTTTAGTAATGATCCAATTGATTCATTTAATATTATTTCTCTTGTGAGATCTGATATCTTAGAACCAAAATCTAAAGAAAGGGAATTTGCATGCGGCTCAAAAAGCTCACCAGAAATAGTAACGCATTTGAATCCTTTTTTAGATAACTGATAAGCAGTTTTTGAATTTCTTACTACATATACATTTCCAAATATAAAATCGACCAGATTTGGAACATTCGAACTAACCAAATCAGCAAGGTTTCCTATATAGTCGTATCCTCTGAGTTCTACTTCTTGCCTATTTGCAGACTTAAGGAGTTCTGATGAAATAATTTTAAATCGAGGAAGATTTTTTTCCTTGATGTATGTAGCTAGGCGAATCATTTCCTCTACATTGGGAACGATACAGCATTTCATCCAGTCCTTTGCAACTGCAAAAACTGCCTTTTTATACGATTCATCAAATATCAAGAGATCTCCTACCATCCCAATAATCTTGAAATCCTGTGAGTTTTTAGTTAGATCTGCTATTGCAAAATCCTCATTAGATAAATGAACAGCCATTGCATATTTTTCTTCATATGGAACTGCAAATGTTTTCACCTTGCTAACGGTAGTCTCATACAAGTCAATTTCATTTAGGTATTTTTGACGTGTTTGCTTTAGATCATCAAGTAGTTTGCGTTCAGTATCCAATGTTGAGTAATCTGTCTCTATATTCAGTATTTTTAACTCTCCTTCCTTTTCACCCAATGATCTGGTTAAACTCTCCATCGATGAAGCATTCTCATCTATCTTGTTAATGTTGAATTTCTTTCGTTCTTCTAGTCTTGCAATAATAATATTGAGTCGCGACCCAATTTCAACTAACTTTGATTTCTTATATAAAAGTGCATCCTTTAGTTTCCTGTTTTTTTCAACACGATCGGATATCTCATCAATTCTAGTATTAAGGAGCTGCAGTTCTTCTTTCATTTGAGCAAGGTGCGATTGTTTTGCTTCGCTTAGGTTTTTCCTTTCTTGCAGCGTCTGAGATGAATTTCCAAAATCTACGTCAATTTTTTTGCTTTCTGACTCCATGAATGCAAAACGTTCCTCAATAACCGCAAGGCGCAAACGTGATTCTTTTATTATTGCCTTATCCCTTTCAATATTGTAAATCACATTGGACAATTTTGTATCAATTTGTGCCCTGGATTTGTTTGACGTATCAACCTGATTCATAAAACTTGATTTTTCTTGTTCAATTTTATTGATTTGTTCTCTTAACTCATCGCGATTTTTGGTCAGGACTCCAAGGTTGCTTTCATTCGTAGTTAGTAACGTACTGCGATTATCTATTTCACCTTTCAAATACCTAATTTTATTTGAATACTTTATTGCCTTGAATTTTTTTAGTTGAGATTCAATAAATGTATATCTTAATTGATCATTTCTTTCAGCTTCAAGTTCATTTATCCTCTTCTTAATTTCATCCATTCTGGCAAGCGCAACTTCAAGTCTCCTGTCAGATTCTTCAAGTTGTTTTATGGATTCGTTTTTCTTATCGTCAAAATAAGAAAGGCCTACTATATCTTCAATAATTTTCCTTCTTTCCTCGGAATTTAGTTCAGAAATTCTCGTGATCATACCTTGCTGAACAATATTCAGTTTGTTGGGAACTGCCACGATAATTTCCAACAATTCCAGAATCGTATTCTTTGAAACTTTCTTACCATTAAGATAATATTGACTCTCACCGGTCTGGCCCTCCATTTCTCGACTCATGGAAACTGTGTCCATGTCAATAGGTATGCCCCTGTCGGAATTGTCAAATGTTAGGTTAACTCGAACCAATCGGTGTGAAGAACTCCCACTGTCATGGAATAGTGATTGAAATTTATCGACTCGCAGTAATTTGGGACTATTTTCCCCTAACGCGAACATGATTGCATCAAGGATGTTGCTCTTGCCTGAACCATTAGGACCAGTTACAGCAACAAGACCATTGTTTAAATGTAATACAGTATTCTTAAAGCCAAATGACTTGAAACCATAAATTTCAAGTTTCTTTATATAGACCAAATACCTTGAGATTAGATTCTCATGCTTGTAAATATATTCTATTTGACAAAATAATTAGATCTAAATTGATATTTTTTTAGACAATAAAAAAATATTTGACGTTGATTACCTTAACGTGCGACTTTTCCCTCAACAAATTCCATAAATGAATTCTTTGCTTCTAAATAGGGTCTTTGAACTGGTGGATGTTTAAAACAATATGCAGATACACTGTCAAGCTGACCACTAATTCCTCTATCAATTGCAATCTTGGTGCCTCTAATCGCGTCAATCATAACACCAGCACTATTATAGGCGTCAACAACCTTTAGCTTTACGTCTACTTCTACTGGAACTTTACCAAAATATCTACCACGCATTGAGATATAGCATACCTTATCGTTTGCAAGGAACCCAACAAAGTCTGAGGGGCCTATTCTCATGGGTACTTCATAGGGGGCCATGGCAGCCACCGCGCTTGTCTTACTAATTCTCTTATCTTCGAGACGTTCTTCATCAAGCATGTTGTAAAAATCCATATCTCCTCCAACATTGAGTTGGTAAGTTTCGTCCAGCTTTACACCTCTATCTACAAAGAGCTTGACAAGGGTTTTGTGTAATACTGTCGCACCCAACTGACTCATGACATCATCACCTGCGCAGAGAAGATTCTTATTCGCAAATGCTTGCTGCCACTTCGGGGTAGACGCAATGAAAACAGGTATTGCATTGATAAAAGATACGCCAGCGTCAAGGCATTGTTCTACATAATATTGAGTTGCTTCTCTACTCCCAACAGGTAGATAGTTTACAAGGATTTCTGCTCCGCTTTCCTTCAATATTTTTGAGACATCAACAGGAGGGCTATCAGATATCTTTACTCTTTCATTCAGGCGTTTACCGACACCATCAAGTACCTTTCCTTTTTGTACTTTAACACCAGTTGAAGGTACATCGGCTATTTTTATAGTATTATTAGGGCTTGCAAAAATTGCATCTGCAAGATCATGTCCTACTTTTGATTCAACGACGTCAAACGCCGCGACGAACTCTATATCATTTGGCTTAATGTCGCCAAGGCTGTATGCAATTAAACCTTCAGGTATTTCCTGAGCATTTTGCTCCTCATTACCTTTAGAGTAACTATTACCATAAAATGAAATACCCTGCAATAATGCAGAAGCACAGTTTCCGACACCGGCAATTGCAACTTTGACTTTCTTAGTTCCGTTATTACTATTTCCGCTCATGATTGCTTGATTTACCGTATTTATTTAAACAATATATGTGTATTCGCAGGATTTCTGAACTCGACAATTCTACTCAGATTAATGATTACCATCATCTTTAAGGGAGGGTCCTTTGTAAACGAAAACTAAAACGCTGCTTGTAGGAACTGCACTTTTTCTTAGTAAATCCAAGAATCTTCTATATTTAGAAATTCTAAAATTCTAATTGTGTACCACTAGATATTTTAGTCAAGAACAACTTTAACTTGATATGATAAAATGTCCTATGTGTAAAGAAGAATTCTCTACCCCCGAAATGAACTTCCGCGATGGAAAAGAGGATACGGGAAATCAGTTTCGGTATGCTATTTGCACATGTCCTAAATGCAAAGGTTGCTTGGGATTTGTAAAGGTGTAAGTGTAATTTCCTGGTTATTATAAATGAGCATAGAATACTTGAAGATCCAGGTTTAATGTTTTATGCTAATAACATAGAGAATTATTGGATTGGTTTTTTGCAAAATGACAAAACATATGGATTGGAAAAGTAACGAAGAGTCGTCGGATCTAATCTTGATAGATAATAGTTAGAAATCTCGCTGCAATCTATGAAACCCCTTGAAAGAATTTCGTTATAAATAGAATTGAATAAGTCACTTTCTTTTGGAATATCTGTCAGAATTATTAGACTCCCTGTATTGATCAACTTTTCACTCATTGTATTAATCATCGAAGAAAATGATATCTTGTTAGTTAGAATATCCAAACCAGACGAACTAGGCATATTCAGAATGAAATTATCGATTGATTTATCGGGAATGCTTGGGAGCAATTTTACAGAGTTTCCCCAAAAGACAGAAGAATTCAGCGGCTCCAATTCAGTAATTTTAGATTTGGCAAATGAGATCTCATTTTGGTCCTCCCCAATTCCTATAAAAAATTCTGCATAAATCTCATTGGCCATTTGGTAAATCATTTCTCCTTTAAAATATCCAACAATCATATTCAGTTTTAGAAAAGATTTGCGTGCGTTTATTATAGTGCGCACCAGTACCGTAGAAGGATTCCCCTCATGAAAAAACTGATAAACAGAGTTCCACCTACTTTTGAAAACATCTGGGAATCCCCTCATTTTTATTAGTTCTTGAAAAAGATGTGTGTCTGCGAAATCAGAAAAGTACGAATCAGTTCTAGATACTGCTTCTAATTTGGGCAGAAATAATTCATCATAAAGATTTGTGACTCTATTCCATGCTCTAATTGGATCTGAACCCATGTAGGTAACAGAAAGGTCAGATAGCCATAATACTTCTGCTAGGATATTTACCTTAGCGATATCTTGATTTTTTGCTTTAATTTCAGAAAGCAATTCCTTGTATTTTTTCTGAGCCGTTTCCTGTTTGAAATAAGGAAAATCTGTTCTCCAAATCAACGCCTCGACCATTAAACTCCTGTCGGACTTCTGAATGTCTGCTTTCAGGGGTTGTACCTCTGGTTGATTTCTAAATTTAAATGAAAAATTTTCAAAGACTCTTTCCAGATCAGGCTGGTCGAGTTTGAAATAAGCATCGTGTATTTGGTATCTTTGTATAGTCTCTATTGTTCTATAAACTCTTGGACCTACAGAAGGTCGAATAGTCGATCCTTGATTAGGGTAACCATTATTTTCAGGTTTCGAACTATTGGCATTATATGTAAATTGCAGGGGGTCGTAATCATGCAAGAGCGCTGACACAAGAAGGATTTCAATATCGTCGCCAGAAAATTTGTAATTATTTATTGTATTTGGTAACATTTTAAGTGCCATATAAGAGACTTCAAGGCTGTGGTGAAAATTATGATATTCTGTAGATCCTTCACCTAGTCCAATATCTGCATACACCCCATCAAGAAATCTAATAAGGGTTGAAATTTTTTCAATCTTATCTTGATTTATCCCCTTAGTCTCTGCTACATCCAAAATAGCCAAGACTAGTCTATCTTCTCTTATATCTGCCAGCGTTTCATTTGCCTCCTTTACTATTGATTTATGAAATCCAGGAAGTTTTTCTAAAATTTCATTGTAAATAATCTCTATGGGCAAGCTCTTGTAAAGATATATCCATAATCCTGTTATCATCCAGGGATACTTTATTCTAAATTTCTCTCTTTCAATGATCTCATCAACGAGAAGCACAATATTTCGATTCAATTTTCCAATTTCACGATTTGTGACGATTCCTTCTGGGTTGTTAGATTTTGTACCTTGATAGTCAGCACGCATTACTGCCCATTGAGGTATTTTGACTCTATACCGCACTCTCTTAATGGAGCCTCTAGTCGACCAGGAGAATCGAATAGTTTCTTTCTCAGTAGTAGCCACGTTTCGATTTTTGGTATTTAATAGGTCATCATCTTTGACAACCTGAAGAATCAATTCTTTGTTGGGAACTTGAAGCCCGAGTAGTACATGCCAATATTTACCCTTGTCCACCCAGTCTGGGGCATATGTAGCTGGATCCCAAAAATCTATGGGTCCAAAGGGGATATAACCCTCTTCAAACTCATGCGTTTCGGGATTATATGATTTGTATTCGTATTTTCCGATTCTAGGATTAATTTGACTTGCCAGAATCCTAGTGTTGTTAACTCTATCGGACGATTTGGTAAATTCCCTGTGGGCCATTAATCCCCAGATAGTTCCTAAACCACTTAATATGGTAAAACTGAGGTAGAACAAATCAAAGTTGTCATGTATTGCGTAATTGAGAGCTAATTGGATACCGAAAACATAACACGAAAACATCCCAGCGAAAAATAGGAAAAGAAAAAACCATCTTGCGATGTCATTATAAAATAGACTAAATGATTTTTGAATTCTATTGTCTATCATTCCATTCTTCATGAACATTCACTGTCATAAACCAGCTTCCAGTGCCCAAACCTAATTGATCGTATGTTTAACTTCAATTGTTCATACCGTATGAATTGTAGTCGATAAAAATAATTCCATATATAAACGCGACCATGGTAATCAACTATCGCTATTGATTCGGTAAAATATCCGACCCTTGATACAATTCTTGATGAAATGTGACAAAATGCAAATCTGTAATAGTATTCTCTACTTTCAAACTACTATCAGTTTTACAAAGTGCATTTTTTTGTTTATCTGAAGTTTTCTTGATATCTCTTTAACTTCTTTCGCATCGCCCTTTAGAGAAAATATCTCCAAGCATCTATCTTTGTCAATCTTATTATGAAGGTGAACAATTATTATTTTGTCGAAATCATGTCTTATCGAGGAAACTTGGTCATCGGAATCTTCATCATGTACTGCTAAAAGTAACGAATTGATTTCTCCGTCTAAATCTTCTTTCATTCGTTCATCTGATAAAAGATTCCTGATTCCTGCCCTTATGATTTCTGATCTCCCTGAAAATCCCAAAGATTTGAGCTTGTCCAAACTCTCGATTATATCTTCATTTAATGAGACGCTCACTATGGTCAATAAGATTTTCATAAAGAGTTATTGGATATAATAATTATGCCATATTGAAATATGAGCGTCATCTTGATAATTGTTTAATACAGTGCTTGGACTTGAAAAATAAAAACCAAAAAAGTAATTTGAAATTTTGTATTCCTGGTGTTATCTTAGTCTTGAAATAGGTAACTTGTAGATTAAAATAAGTTGTAAACTCTACCATACGCATGTGCCACTTTCTGTTGTTACATACATTCAACCAATCCATCTTTGAGCAATGATAATAGGGCACATTCATTCATTTGTCTGTAAAAAATCACGAAATATTCATCACAGAATCGAGATCCGAAATACGTCTGAATAAGGATCAACTTATAAATATGGATATACGAGGTCCATTATTAAAAAAGCAAAATAAATTAGTTAAAATTAATAAAAAAGGTATATATTCTTAATAATCTATTCATTATTTGTGAGGAGAAACTTATTACTAATTCACATAATGGTGCCGGTACTGATATCTTCACTAAGTCATATCTCCTATGCGCAAGATTCATCACCATATACAAATTCGACGACGCACTTGATTGAATCAGCAAATAATACTGA
>DATFBL010000101.1:0-3747 GCA_035253865.1 Nitrososphaeraceae archaeon
CTTGGTGCTATTTTGGTAAACATACATAGAATCCCATCTGTCACAGCTAAGATGCTTTCTACTTTAGACGTAATAAGTAATGGAAGAATAGAATTTGGCCTAAGTGCAGGTTGGTACAAGAATGAGATTAAATCTTATGGATTTTCTTTCCCTAAGGCACTAACCAGAATAGCAATGTTAGAAGAAAGCATCATCATAATTAAAAAAATGTTAACTGAAAATCAAGCATCATTTGAGGGTAAGTATTATACAATAAAGGATGCTAAATGTAGCCCAAAACCAATTCAAAAACCACATCCACCTATATGGATAGGGGGAGGAGGTAAGACAACCCTAAAACTGATAGCCAAGTATGCAGATAGTTGGAACTATGGACTTTGCACATATGATGAGTACTTAAGTAAAATATCTATTCTCAGAGACTGCTGCAAGGCAGTTGGTAGAGACTATGAAAAAATAGCTAAAGCTTGGCATGCCATAATGCTTCTTGGTCGTGATTATAGTGAAATAAAAATGTTAAAAAATAGACCAGGCATATGGAAAAAGAATTCTAAAGTGGCTATTGTTGGAACACCTGATGATATCATAAAGGAAATAAAAAAATACATGGTTGTTGGCGGTGTAAGATATTTTATCATACACTTTCCAGATCTTCCAGATCTGAAATCTTTGAATTTATTTGCTAAATCCGTCATACCACATTTTAGAGGAGAATAGCTAAATTAAGAAAGAGAATCAAGCTCCAACTTTATGATATCAAAGATTTTCAAGATTATATGGAAGAAAAAGTCGGCCAAGAAATTGATATAGAGTCTTCGATAGACCCTATAACAAAGTTAGAGAAAGATGATAAAAGTATAGTGTTTCACCCCAGAAAAAAGGTGTCTAACAAATTAGGTATGAGCTGCTCAAGTGCTTTCAACATTGTAAGGCGTTGTATTCCTCATATGGTATTGGATATTGAGTACTACATGAGAAAATATTTATCCATTTCATTCCATGGCCACGGGAATTCCTATAATCATTATTTTGTAGACATAACCAGATCATTAACCTAAGAAAAAACTCGGTAACTCCTAACCCAGTTGCCTTCTTTACCCACAGGCTTTAATAGAATGTGACTATAACTTTTTCATATATATTATGAAAGCTGGAATACTCTTGCCGCAAACTGGAGACTCTGCCACAAGAGAAAACGTTTTGTATATTGCAAAGGAGGCTGAAAATGAAGGCCTTGATTCTGTTTGGGTATTCGAACGCCTTTTGTGGCCACTCAAGCCCAAGACACCATATGTTGCAACTCCTGATGGTTCTCTTCCCATTGAATACCAAAATGTTCTTGACCCGCTGGAGACGCTTACCTACTTGGCAGGCAATACCGAGCAAATTTCATTAGGAACTTGTCTTATTGATATGCTGTTTCATAATCCTGTAGTATTAGCAAGGCGATTTGCAACACTCGATGTCCTGTCACATGGGCGGGCTATTGCAGGTCTAGGAATTGGATGGTCAAAAGACGAGTATGAAGTTTCCGGTGTACCTTTCAAACACAGAGGAGAAAGAGCAAACGAATTTTTGCAATTGCTAAAACGAATTTGGACTGATGATGTGGTCGAATTTAAGGGTCAATTCTACTCTATACCAGCTTCAAAAATTGGTCCTAAGCCTGTACAGAAACCTCATCCTCCAATACTACTTGGTGGATTCAGTCCAAATACATTCTCACGAATAGTAAACTATGCAGATGGTTGGATACCCATTGCTGGATTTGGGCCATTAGAACAGCTTGAACAGGCTATAAATGGTTTGAGAGAAGGCGCAAGAAAAGCCAACAAAGACCCTTCAAAGATTCGTGTATTTGTTTTGACATATCCAAATGTGCTAGACTCCTCCTCTTCCTCTTCAACTTCCTCCTCCGAGCAACAGAGATTGCCCATGACCGGTACCACTGACCAAATTGGAGGTGATCTTGATCAAATCAAAGCGATGGACGTAGACCATATAATATTTGGTCATGCCTTTTCTCCAATCGGCAAGAATATGAAAAAGATGATCGAGATAACAAAACAGCTTGCTAGATTTGCTAAATAAGAAAGGGAGTATTGAAACGCTAAAGCCAAAATATGGAAATCCGTTTATAAATGGTAATTGCATTTTAAATTAGAGTGACCACCTCTATTCCACCTCTGCCACCTAGTTCTCCTTCAATAAACAAATCTGAGATATTATATGGAGTAGAGAATGCTGTAGGAAGAGGGGTGTACTTTATGTCAAATGTAAAACAAAGGATGGATATATTCTTTGACCATAGGGCACCTTCTATCGTAACCGATATTGCAGAATATAGGAATGGTTATATTGATATAAGAAAAAGGGGTGGAAAAATAAGATGTTTTACGGAAATTACCAAAGAAAATGTATATCATTGCAAAGAGCTAATGAAATTAGTTGATGAGCTTAGGCATTTAGATGGAGTCAGGGGAGGAGTGGCAGTAAGTGAATCAGAGTATATGGCAACTACAGTACTACAAGAAGCAAAACCTCTTACTCAAGTCATTTATAGCAATGTCAGAGAAGTTGTTGAACAGGGACAGTATATCTTTGACACATTATGGAATGCAGCAATTCCAGCTCAGAAGAAGATAAGAGAAATTGAAGAAGGAATTGTACCTTACTATACTAAGTTAATAAATGGACCAGATAGTATAATTAAAGAAATAATTCGAATAAATGAATCCTCTAATGAAATGTCCATTTGCGCAACTGGTGGAGGAATGCAATTTACTTGTAACTATCTATCCGAAGTTACAAACAAGTTATTAGACAGGTTTAGGAAAGGACAGCACAAAGGTATCAGATACATAAGTAATATTGATAGAGACAATGTAGAAATAGCCAAACTATTACTTGATTCTGGAGTACAACTAAAACATGTCAAGAATTTACCACCGATGAGTTTTGGAGTTTCTGATAAAGAAATTGGAACAACAATTGAAAAACTGGAGCATGGAAAGGCTGTTCAAAGTCTTCTTGTCAGTAATGAGCCTATGTATGTTAGACACTTTAGTTGTATTTTTGAAGAATTGTGGAAAAATGGAGTTGATGCTAAATCTAGAATACGGGATGTTGAGGAAGGAGTTGATACTCCTGGAATTGACATAATTCAAAATCCCTATGATATACAAGAACTTGCTTTTGAGCTTGCAAAGTCTGCTCAAAAAGAAATACGAATAATATTTTCTACAGCTAATGCTTTTCACCGTCAAGAGTATGCAGGAGCAATACAATTATTAAAAGAAGCAATTGCACAAAGAGGTATTAAGGTTAGAATCCTGACGCCTAAAGACGATTTAATTGAAGAAAAAGTACAAAAATTAATACAACAACAAATAAGTATACGTTATATTGAACCGCCTTCACAAACCAAAGTCACAATTATGGTAACTGATGAGAGTTCCTCACTTAGCGTAGAATTAAAAGATGATACAAAAAGGACATCTTATGAAGCTATAGGATTAGCTACTTATTCTAATAGCAAGCCAACTGTACTGTCATATATCTCAATCTTTGAGAGTTTGTGGAAACAAGCAGACCTATATCAACAACTAGAAAACTCGAATAAAGAGCTGGCAGCGGCAAATGAAAAACTAAAAGAATCAGATAAAATACAAAAAGAATTCATCAATGTTGCAGCCCATGAACTTCGAACTCCTATTCAACCTATTCTTGGATTAAGTGAAGTTCTTC
>DATFBL010000102.1:0-2135 GCA_035253865.1 Nitrososphaeraceae archaeon
TATTGAAAAAGCCATTTTTTAGATGGAAATCAATCTGTACAACCAAAATTATTTCAGTTAGATAAAATGTCTTTGCAAAACATGTCGTATTTAGTGCATTGATAATGGTCTCTAGTCCTCTAAAGAGGCAGTCAAGTGATGCTGCTATTTGCAAGATTGCTTTTCTAATTTTGTTCGGAACCCATTTGCACGTTTCGTAACGTGACAAAGACTACTGCTGCGATGATAATGTGGAATTAGAAGAAGAATAATCGGCAACAGTGTTTATAGCATTATTCGTCAATTCCTCGACTAGGTTTTCGTAATTCTTTTCGCCTAAATTCAATATGCGATCCTTATTGATCTCAAGATACTTGGTAATGTGGTTATTATTATCTTTGTATTGTTCGCCATCAATCGCACCAGGTATGTTCTGAAATAATTTAACTGTTTGTGGATTATCTTTTAACGTCTGGATTACTGCTGCAAAGGATATTGATATTAATATTCTCTTTTCTGATAACACGACTTTAACATTTTCTTTGACAATTTGCTTTAAATTTGAATAGCCTTCATCCTTGATCTTGAAATGGCTAACAAGAGCTTCTAACCTAGACAGTTCATTATTGAGGTTTTCTGCCTCTTTCCTTTTGCGTTCGCATAACAGATGATAGGAATTTAGTAAAGCCTTAGCACTTGCTATTTCATCATTCAAGGTGTGCGAATAATTCTCCAATCGTTGTATTGTGCGTTGCATCTTCTCTACCTGATCTTTGACTTGTTCATAGAGACTTTCCATGTAGGGAAGTTTGTGAATAGCTGTTTCTACAACTTTTGCTACTTCCTCTTTGCTCATACGTCTTTTCTTTACTAGTTCTTTGTATAACTTCCAAAATGGCCATATTTTGCCATTTGTCTCTTTGTATATTAAATTGAGTATGTCCTGTCCCTTCAGCTTCCAGTATTCTAGGTACAATTTGCTTACTTCTGGCTCTCTTTGCTTTAGTATGGTGGCGACTTCAACAGCTTTCTTACCTTCAGAAAATAATTTGTAGGCTTTCGAAGATATCTCTTCTTGCTGTTGCTGATGTTTATGTTTTTGTTTTCTGGTTTCCTCTTCCTTTATGATGGTGTGTATATCGCGGGGTGACATTTTCTCTATTTGTGCAATTTCGGCGTATGTCTTATGTTGGTTAAAATACAGATGTATAATCTACTTTTTTCATTTGTCATTTAATTAAATTTATACCTTATAGTATGGATAATGGATACTTAAAAGGGAATGTTTCTGATGCCGCTTGCTTTCATCTATGATACTAAATTATTTCCTTATTACCATTTACTTTCTTCATAGATTTCTTCTCACTGAATATTGTTCTCTTGATTGCTGCCACGTTTTAATATACATTTAAACATGCCATGAAACATTATTGTTATTGCTTTCTCTTATAAACAGCTTTTCAAAGTTTATGAGAGAGGTTTACTACAATATAAACCGGACAATTATCTCCCTTTAGTCTTTGTCTTCTTCTTAGGAAAAATAGATTTGAAATAGAATCAACTTTTTGTTGGTATTCATGAGATTTATTAATGCAGAGATCATAGTCAGCTTTTATCTCTTCTAAAAGGTTCTTTTTAGTTTAGAAATTTCTTTCAACAAGATTTGATATAAATCATAGTAAATTACTACCATTTGCCTTCAACCATTCAACATTGTCATGATAGTTTGGCATATATTTATGCAGCATAGCCCAATAGTGATGGGAATGTTCCTTTATTTTTAGATGACATAATTCATGCAATATGATATAGTCTATAACATTTTCAGGCGCCTTTATCAAGTTTAGATTAAGATTAAGCACACCATTTTTTGTAAGACTTCCCCACCTATTTTTGAGGTTCTTTATAACTATTTGATTTGTTAATACTCCAAGTTTTTTTGAATATTTGTTTACCTTATCTTCAAAAATCCCTTGAGAGTTTTCCCTTAACCAATTTTCATAGAGTTTTTGGAGAAGACTGGGTGTAAACCTTGACACTCTTACAGTAGCTACAAATTTTCCATCAACTAAATCTATACCGTTTTTTGTATGGCTTTTGTTCATTACCAAAGAATAGTTATTCCCTAGATATGGCAAAGTTGTATTTTCTTTAAA
>DATFBL010000103.1:0-11181 GCA_035253865.1 Nitrososphaeraceae archaeon
AGACATTTCTCAAGACAATAATATATTCACTCCAATTTCGGCTGTCTTGAAAGCTCCCGTGATAATAGGGCAAGTAGCTATCCTGGGATTTGTTGTATTGCATTTAATTCTGTTAAGAAGTATCAGCAAGCCTGAATTGCAAAACAAAGTTGAGTTTCTGTTAATCTCTAAATTTACTAGGTTAATCGTAATATTTTCCACAGTAATGGGAGTAGCTGTAACTTTGTTACCTCTATTTCAGGCAGCTGTAGTAACTGATTCTCAATCATCTTTTATTGAAATTCTAATGCTGCTATTCTTGGGAGAAATTAACGGCACAGTTTGGCTTGTTCGATTAATATGTTGTGCGGCCGTAATATGTCTTATTTATTTCTACAGTAAGTTGATTGCACGGAATGTTGATGCAAAGGGACCAAACAAAAATCATACTTGTAGAGTAGCATTATTATACTTGTCATTAATTCCGAATTTCATTTTTATTGCCACAAATAGTTTTGTAAGTCATAGCAACTCACTACAATCATGGTCATTGCTAGGGATCATAACTGATTTCCTCCATTCAATTGCCGTTTCTATATGGATAGGGGGATTGATGTATATTTCGTATGTTTTCATTCCAAATGCAACCTCCATTACTACAATAATCTCCGAAAAAATTCATCAATTTTCTTCAGATCCAAAATCCATCATATTATTAGCATTGGCCAAATTTTCATTATTGGCAACTATTACAATTGCAATCATTGGAATTACCGGTCTTTCTCTAGCATGGTTACATATTCGCACAGCTGATGAATTACTGATTTCAGATTATGGAAGGATTCTTATGATAAAATTAGGTATTGCCACGGCGGTAATCCTCATGGGAGTATATCATCAACTCTGGATGGATAGGATACTAAAATTTCTTAGTATCAATAAAACTGAAAATAAGGAGATCTCTGAATCAAAATCTAATCATAATAAATTAGAAACGATTAAGTTAACTATCAAGTTCGAAACTCTCCTGATGATGTTATTATTATGCGCTGCATCCCTTTTGACAGTAACTCCTACACCCGATCTAAAGGGGAATGAAAATATGAATGAAAATGTGCATGTGAACAACTATGAACATTCATTAAGTAAAACCGCAGAAGTATTTGTACGTTCACTGGAAGTTCAAGGAGTTCCTATTGATTTGGTAATATATCCATTGCATGTGGGTTTTAACAATTTCAATCTTAGTTTCGTTGGAGAAAACCAAAATTTGACTAAAATCTCTAATGTATTTATTGAGTTTAAGAAGAATGATTTGAGTTTAGGTCCAATTATAGCTAACCTGGAAAGGACCAACGCTACTACTTACTCTACATTTGGGGGTTATCTAAGTCAAGCCGGAGAATGGGATTTAAAAATAACCATTCAACGCATAAATTCATACGACTTGAACTATCGTCTAGGAGTAACAGTAAATAGCAGTGAGAGTATTACAGAACATGTTAGTAACGATAGTTCCATGTCTGAGAACTTGGATCCTATGCATGTTCCGTCCGACTTTACCAACGTGGTTATCCTGATGTCAATTGCCTTGGCAAGTTTGTCAGGATTGATTTTTACTAGGGGATTAAAGCGGCTAGCTATTATAAAACGCGACTTGGACCTAAAATAAAAGGTTGATCGAACGCACTCATCATATTTTAGGAAACTCTTTTTCAAACAAACTTTGTGTCAACATAAATTAGCCAAAAATTTTACTCGTTGATTATCTCAGCTGCTTATGGGATATTGATCATCTTAAAAGATTACAAACTAAAACAAAAACAATGAGATGTGGATGATTTTAAACTTCTAATTACATATTGATACTAATTCGTTGAGCTATTATACAAGAGATCAGGGAAGAATAAGTCATCATATGTATAATCATAACTAAAAGAGGTAATAGGAACGATTTTTATGTAAGAAACTTACTAATGATTAGAACCCCTCTATTTCCACTGTACTGGAATCAGTTTAGCCGAGATATAGGTGATCAAATTTGGATCAAGACAATTTCATGAGGTATTGACAGATCATGTAGGAACATTATGAAAGAATTCTGAGATGTTTCGATAATATCGCAGAATCGCAAATATTGTCGCTTATATTTATGTGTAAAAAATTATTGCTCTCAAATTGCTTAGAATTCCTTCACATAATGGCGAGGCATCTTATTTAACCTCACTAAGGTCCAAAAATTACTTTGAGATTTAAATTCAAATTACATTGTCTCTTTAGAGATAGTACTGCGTCAACTTGAGAATAATCTCGATGAATGTGAGTTTAAATATCGTGATATAATTACATAAGCCATGAGTGGTGTTCTATCAGTAGTTTTCATATTGTCACTCATTACATTAGCTACTTTCAATCTGAATATCATGATAGTACATGCTGAGCTCCCATTTTGCGCGGCTGGTGAAGGAAAGAATGGTGTTAATGTCAAGATCTGTAGTGTTGATAAAGAAAAATGTGAGGAGAATGCGAAAGAACACGAAATTTCGGCCTCTTGTAAAGAGACAGATTAACTGAATTTTGATTTTTAGCTAAATTATCTTGTTTACTGAGTCAAATCTAGCTTACCTCAGACGTTGAGTTATTGTTTGGAAAATCTGGATTGCAGTTTTCATTGACACATGTTTTTTTATTATGATATCCTTCGTAATCTGAAATCATCTCGCATTTACCATTGACACAAATTTGGAAGGGACTATCTGCATTTACACTCAGTAGGTTAAGTGTGCAAATTAATAATAATAAAGAAACTGCTAATGGAATAATTAAAGCACAAACAGTGGAGAATCTCACATACTTCTTAACCTATGATGAATATATTTGAGATTTGACAAAATAGGCAATAAGATGAATAATGAAGTATGATTCATACAATTCTTTAATTAGAAGATAGCCTGATAATTATGGAAATAACATTCTTGAAAACAGGTTAATCGATTATGATAAAACAAAGACAAATACTTGGGATTTTGGGGGCCTGCTTTGCTGTGGGAGGTGGTATTACTTGGTTTTTTCACCAATACCTCTTTTCTTCAATCCTTTGGGCAATAGCAGGAATCATAGTATGGAAACTAAATAAGATGAAAAAGAAATCAAAAAAAAGATAACCGCCTGCAAACTTGACACTTCTTATTGTATTTGAAATTTATTATGTCTTTATACAATCTTTCAGTCAGTTCTTTTAAGTAATTTTTACTATTGATTTTTCTAAACGATATTATCTAATTTCTTAAAAGAAATCAAAGTTCTAACGTATTAGATAAATCAATGCAAATAGAAATTGACGAGTGCGTTTATTGGATACTGCATACGGTTGTATCAAGCGATTTGCTAAAATACAATCATGTTACTGTGAGAGATGAAAATCTTGAGTTTATTGTTGTTGAAGCCAAGAATTATTGCATTGACTTGGCAGGATTGACAAAAATAGAAAAATTAACTGGAATGAAGCTATTACAGATGAAATCCTACAATGGGGTATCCCATCTTTGGTTTGGTAGAAAAATGAAGCTAGTTTCCCAGTCCCATCTTACCCGATAGTCGAGTATCAATTCTTGGCAAAATTAGGTATTCTCGTGTAATTGTCCAAAACTTAAAAAATTAGCACTATTTCTGTCTTTATTCCACATTTCTTACTTTATTCAGTTTTATTATTTTTGAGTCCGAAATAGCAAGAGTGACATTGAGATTTTGCATGTATAACGCCCAGGTTTCCGCACGTAATACATTTTTTATCATAATCAATCGTAGAATCTGAAGACTTTATCTTTTGCATACATCTACCGCATACAGGAGCTTCCAGTGCATAACTTGATAGAAAACCTTTTCCACATTGATTACACCTAAGACTATACATCTTTCCTTTCGGTCTCCACTTTCTAAATATGTCTGTAAATCCCATATTCAATATAGTGTCAAGAGACCTTATTAACGTACATTCACGCTCTGCTCAACATATACAAAACATCAAATCAATTTATTTCAAATCTACGGTTATGTATTTTTACACTATTACTATCTGGATTGATCACAAAGACTCGCGAACTAGGTAAAGCTGTTAGCATTTATTTAGAATTGTAAACAAATAGATAAAATTTAGTGTGATTTTTATTTAAAGTAAATATACTAAATAATCAAATTACTAAATAGGTAAAAGGATCTTGAAGGATGAAAATAATACTTTGAACGATTTCACGAAATATGATATTTTTGAAAAATGGAAGAAATTGCAAAATTTTCCGACACTAGGTATGTTTAGCGCATTTACAAAGGATTACAACGAATATGTCCAAGATATAGTAGAGCTGAATCAAATCTTGATGGATCTACAAAAGTACTTGTCAAATTATTGGATACAAATGTCAAAAACCCAATTCCAAGCAATTGGAAACGTCCTTTTGAAATCTAGATCCGATCCTAAATTGAATAATCCTGATTCTGAACGGTTTAGGCTACTTGTAATTGATGCGTTTGAAGAATCCTACAGTGCCCTATTTTCATCAAAAGAGTTTGCTGTGGCATATAACGAAGTATATTCAAAACAGCTCGATTTTGTAAATTACATTAATAAATTAGTTGAAAAAAACCTTAATTTACTAAACATCCCGACTAGATCAGAATTAGATGAGGTTCTAAAAGATCTTCAAGAAATGAAAAAGACATTAAGAAATATTAAAAACGGATATGAAAAATCGGAAAGAAAATAATTTATTGTTATGGTTTAAATGACAATCCAGGAGAAGAAGACTCAGAATCGGAATCAAATAGATTACTCAAAGATAGCCAAGACGATCGAGTTATTGTCAAGAGGTAATCATATCTCTGTTGGAGATACCCCAAATGATATCGTCTATGAAACAAGATTATTTAGACTTTTACATTACCGTAGTTTGGTAAAAAAGGTCTCTCCGACGCCTATTTTAGTTGTTTATGCATTGATTAATAGATCATACGTATTAGATCTGCAGCAAAATAAAAGCTGGATCCGACATCTTTTATCACAAGGTTTTGATATTTATCTACTTGATTGGAAATCGCCGACTAGGAATGACAAATTTGTCTCATTCGACGATTATGTTAATTCCTATATTGATGACTGTGTTGAAATAGTTCAGAACAACAATTCTACGGATAAAATAACTCTCCATGGTTATTGCATGGGATCAACTATGTCTGCCATGTATACTGCATTGCACGAAGAAAAAATTAAGAATCTAGTCACTATTGCGCCGGTCATAGACACTAGCAAAGATTCAACTGTTATTGCTAACATATCCAAGGAAATGGATATTGATAAACTAGTATCTACTATTGGATTTTTGCCTCCAGAAAAACTTTATGAATGTTACTCCATATTGAAGCCATTTAAGCAGGGTGTTAACAAATACTTTAATCTAATTGAAAATATAGAGAATGAATCATTTGTACAGAATTTTTTACGGATAGAAAAATGGTTATATGATACTCCTCCTATAGCAGGTGAAACAATAAAACAGTGGATAAATGACATCTATAAGAATAATCTGTTGTTTAAGAACCAATTTAAACTAGGGAAACTTACAGTAGACCTCAAAAAAATAAATGTTCCACTTTTAAATATTGTTGCAGAAGAGGATCATCTTGTTTCTCCAGAATGTAGCGTTCCACTAAATGAGGTAGTCTCCAGTGAAGATAAACGACTAATTCGTTTCCACACAGGTCATGTAGGTTTAATTGCCAGTAGCTATTCACAGAATAATGTATTACCAAAAGTTGGACAGTGGCTTAAGACACGTTCTACCTAAGCAGTAATCAATCCAGTCTATGTAGCTTTACTCATCTAAAAACTAAATTTTAATTCTGATTACTTGAACTCATTTTTGTGCTTTCTTTCTATTGGAATCACTATGACTTGAACGAGGTCTCCATCTTCAATTTTTAACGCCTGTCTTTCTGCTTCTGGTATTGATATTCTCCCACCACTCTGAATAGTAGTCTTGAACATGGCATGATAAAAAGTCAGACCCTGTAGCATTGAAAAAAAGTTCTGCATTGCATCCAGTTGCAAATTTGAAAATTTCTTTAAGAAATCTTGCTGTGCCTGAGTTGTATTATCTATTGCTTTTTTGTACGAATCCATATCTTCATTTCCTTCTGGCTTGTCTGCCATACATGTAATTTTGAAAGGGCGTTTATTTAATACTATTGAATCTTAAGAAATCAATAGCGATCTTTGAAAATACTTCCGGTTTTTCAGTAAAAGGTGTATGACCGCATTTCGGGATTATTTCCAAATTAGAATTAGGAATATTCCTATAATCTTCGGCATATTTGACTGGAATCATTTCATCTTGTTCACCCCAAAGAATAATTGTTGGCGAACGTATTTTGCCAAGTCTAGATGACAGATTTGCAGTGTTTCTTATTCCGAGCATGGTAGACATAAAAGCATATTTTGCATTCGGAAGTTTCATCCTGTCTATAAAGTCCTCAATGGTCTGTTCTGTAACAGTACGGGGATCGAAAGCCATGTTGATAAATGCCCTCCAGACATTATCGTGAGTTGGATACAATGATGCCAGGATATATTCCTCTAATGTCCTTGTTGAAGTCCTCATGGTCCCAGCAGGAGAAACTAAAATTAGCTTGTCTACCACGTCAGTATTCTTAATTGCAAACTCTGCCGCAACCAATCCTCCAAACGATGAGCCTCCGATATTTGTTTTTTTGATACCTAAATTATTGAGGAAATCTTCGAGAAACTTAACAAAGAATGGCATGTTATATTCTACGGTAGGTTTATCACTATATCCAAATCCAACTATGTCCGGCACTATCACTCTGAAATCATCGCAAAAAAAGGGAATCACCTTCGACCACCGCTCAGCAGATGCGCCTATGCCATGTAACAGTACCAAGTTCTCTTTTTTCTTTGAACTGAAATTATCATTATCAAGATAACGAATCTTGTTTCCATGCACTTGTATTTTTTTCACTGTAGTTTGTATGGACAATAATCTGCAGTCTGATAGATATTTCTAGGTCCACTTTATTACTTTTATCCTAAAGTGGCTTTTTTATGATGTTTTCTAACCGCTTTGTCTAGCATGTTCGCACTACTTTGTAAATTGGATCTGGCTCTATCTCTAATATTTTTAGAGAATATGTCGAGGATAATTTTACTTTTGAACTAAATGGTTTGATAAAAATCTAGGATTAATCTGACTGCAATTCCAACAAAAGTAAAACCGAGTATTAATCTCAATTTTCGTTCACTCAATCTAGAAGATAGTCTAGAGCCTATCTGGGCTCCGCTAAAAGCACCCACTGACAAGAGGATCGCAGGAAGATATTCCGGATTTCCTAGTATCATATGAGTGGTTAATCCGACCAACGACGTAATCATCAGAACGAATTGGGAGGTAGGTGCAGCCAAATGCATCGTTAATCCAACTATCATTATCATTAATGGAACAAATATGACTCCTCCACCAATTCCAAATAAACTCGATATGATTCCCGCAACAAAAGTACCGGAAAAAAAGAGAATCTTTATCCAAATGGATTCCAATGAAAAGGCATTCCCATTGGTTATTGAGTTTCTAAACATCAGATAAATTCCTGTTCCTATCAGGATCATTGCAAGTAGGAATTTGAAATAACCTGGATCAATAGCTGTCGAAAAATACGAACCTATTATTGCACCGGGAATTGATAGTAATGCCATTTTAATTCCAAGCATATACCGAATCTTTTTTGATCTAGCATAGGCTATTGTTGACGAGACACTAGTTGAAGAAACGGCAAAGAGGCTTGTACTGGCTACCTGCGGAGGTGTCAAACCGAGAAAAGTTAGTACTGGTGAAATTATAATCCCGCCTCCAACTCCAATCATCGAGCCCAAGATGCCGGCAATCAATCCAATTATTACAAAAAAAGGAAATAGGAAAAACTCTTCCAAGTCAAATACCTGTTGATCTTATTCAACTAAAGTAAGTTATTAAATTATTTGTAAATTTCGAGTCATCAGGCAGGAAAGATAAAACCGTGCCAGATTGTCATAAGTTAAATTTGGCTAGTTTATTTCAAGTAATAGATGGAAGAATATTTTTGCAATATTTGCGAGAAATCTGTTCAAGCTTTAAAATTGGAAAACCACATCAAGGAATCTGACCATATTGCAAGGAAAAAAATGTTAGAAGAAAAATTACAAGACAATAATATATTTCCAAAATCCTCAAGATCTTCAGTGGATTTGTGGAAATAAGATTGATATTGGTAACGATTTATAATAATATACGATAAGCCAAAAAATCAGTATTTTATTTCAATATATGGATCAAATTCGTGTAATTTCTTTTGATACTTTTTGTAGTTCAATTCAGATGAGTTAATTTAAATATGTAAATTATTGTACTTCAAGATCTGGAAAAACAAAAACAACAAGGTGTTCATGCCGATATATTTCACCCATTTCCTCTGATTTTGCTGCATACCCCTTTTGGGCTGAAATTCTTTGATTATGTGGCAAAGACTAGAGCTGCGAAAGTCTATGCTAGAGCAAATACATACCTAATGCCAGTCATAACAGCCATCATGTTATTTTTCCTCATTCTTTCTATCGCAAGTTTGATATCTAACGTTTCTGCCCGAGAGGGCATTAGAGAAATAGGACCTAGGGCAAATCTATTAATCCCAGGTATTAATCCATTCCTTCCTATTTCTTACACCCTAGTGGCGTTGATAATAAGCATCTTTATACACGAGGCTGGGCATGGAATAGTCGCTAGAGTATGTGGAATAAAGGTAGAGTCAACCGGTATTGCTTTTGCACTTTTTGTTCCGGTTGGTGCATTTGTTAATCTTGATAGGGATGAACTAACTAAAGCAACACTAAAACAAAAAAGTGCTGTTCTTACTGCAGGTCCTTTGAACAATATGATACTTGCTGGTATCTCATTTGCGATATTATTCGCTATACTATCCTCATTAACACCGATTGCCTCTAACGTTACTTCTAATGGCATAGAACTTATTACAGTTGCAAAAGGATCACTTGCAGAGAGAATTGGTCTCACAGAAGGATCGAAGATTATTTCAATTGGGGACTCTCAAATACAAAGTCAAGGCGATTTGACACAAGTATTAAGATCAAATATTGGTAATCAACTTCCTATAGTGTGGGAGGATAAAAATGGGGTACAAAGGACAGATAGCTTTTCAATTCCTTCTAATAGTACTCCTGATAAACCAATTCTTGGCGTTACAGCTGCTTCTGTAGACCCCAGTTCCATACTCGAGGCATACAAGCAGCAACCTCTTCGTTTGCTCCAGATGCCCACACTAGACAAATCAATGCCTTTTTCTGATTTTATGGCACCAAAATATGATTCGAATTTATTCGGAGATTCATTTCCCATATTTGCGAACACATTCTATTGGTTATTTTTCATCAATTTTAATTTAGGATTATTTAACTCACTTCCAATATCAATATTGGACGGAGGTCAACTATACAGTTCACTCATTGAAAGTAGATCCAAAATGAATAAGAATCGTCTCAACCAAATCTCATCGGCAGTGTCCACAATTACGATTCTTATTGTGGTCATGTCCCTACTCCTTCCGTATCTTCCATCTTAATTGCCGTAAATTCCAAAATATATATTAAGAGAGAGGTCCAATTTCACTATGGATACATTCGGTAAGAACTTTAATTGCCTTACTATATACCGCTTTGTGATAATATTTGATTATCACTATTAAAGTAAGGATGATAGAAATCAGACCGAATATCTAGAAGAATGTCAAAGTGAGTAAGGGAAATTTAAGTGATAATTCTGTAGACAAGAGTATTTCCACACTAGAGAACAGAGGAAAGGTTAAACAGCCTAACGATACCCTGAATTCAAATCAAATTCAACATGCGAAAAAGGTAGATGAAGATTTTTTTAAGGATATTATCATCAAATCAATTCCAAAGGAATCTCAAATCACAAGCATAAGATTTGAAGGACCTTATGTTGCTCTTTATACATTAAATCCTAAATTCTCATTAACTGAATTAACATATTATCTATCATCACTTTCAAAAAATGTCAAAAAAAGATTTGTAGTAAGAACCGATCCTTCGATAAGGTTATCAGAAGACGAGACAAGGTCCACAGTAATTAAAATGTTACCAAATGAAGTTACTATATCTGCTGTATTTTGTGACGATGCGACTGGGGAAGTAGTCCTTGAAGTAAATCGTCCCGAATCTATAGATGCAAATATGGTAATCGAAATTGCACAGGCAACAGGATGGATAGCCCATACTTTGCGGTCTCCACATATTCAGTCAAGTAGTATGAACATGATTCATTCTACCCAGAAAAGTTCTGCAAAGGAAAGGAATCTTTTCTTACAGTCACTTGGGAAAAGAGTTTTCAGGCCACCTTTAGTTTTGGAAAGTAATGATTCCAATTTGAATTTCGTAAATCAATCAAGTGACAATAGATCGGAAATTACAGAACTAAAATCAAAGATTCGGAACAAGGAGGAAATAGCACTTTTTTGTCTGGGTGGCGTTAAACAAGTTGGACGGTCTTGTTTTATTGTAGTAACATCGGAAAGCAAGATAATGCTTGATTGCGGGATAAATCCTGGTGAACCGTTAGGAATTTCAGCTTATCCACGACTGGATTGGTTTAATTTCGATCTGGACGAACTAGATGCTGTAATAATAAGTCACGCACATATTGACCATCAGGGATTTTTGCCAGCATTATTCAAGTTTGGTTACAAGGGGCCGGTATATTGCACTGAGCCCACTCTTCCTTTAATGACGCTACTACAGTATGATTCTGTAAAGATTTCAAAGAGCAACGGAACATTTTTGCCATATGAAGCAAGAGATGTAAATGAAGTAATCAAACATTGTATAACGTTACCTTACGGCAAACCTACCGATATTTCTCCCGATGTTACCATAACATTCAACAACGCTGGCCATATAATGGGTAGCGCAACGGTACACATCAATGTATTTGGAACTCATAACATTCTTTACTCTGGAGACTACAAGTATGCCAGGACTCAATTACTGGATAGCGCTGTATCTATTTATCCCAGAGTAGAGACGTTGATAACTGAAAGCACATACGGTAACTCAATTGACATAATGCC
>DATFBL010000104.1:0-10998 GCA_035253865.1 Nitrososphaeraceae archaeon
ACTTTATCTTTCTTACCTTCTAATCTAAGATCATTGATCATTTCTTCCAAACTATTCTTGAGTTCCTTAAATGGCAATAAGTTTCCATTTAATGCAGATTCATAATAGGGCATAAAATTTATAATTTGCAAATGTTTGTTACGGATATTGTCTTTACAATTCTTTATTTTATCTGATAACTTTTCTATGCTTAACTGGTGTGACTGGTCTAGAACATGAACAGATGCATAAATACAAACATGTCCATCATCAAGAGCACGATTTATCCAATAAGAAGCTGCCTGTACACGATCTTCTTCTTTTGCATACATGAGCATGATATGTTTACCATCTGAAATTTCATACGGATCGCAATTGTTACTCATTTTAATCCTGCTAATTTGATTCGCTTATCTTGATGTGACAACAACAACACACCGGTTACATAAGTGACCATAATAGTTTAATAGAGTTATTATATTGAATTGATTCGTATATCCATAGCAAAAATTGCTTATCATTAGATTATTTTGCTAATGAAACATTAGTAATTACGAAGTATGTAGACAGTGGCATTGGAATACTTTGAGCAAAAAAATGATGCTACGCCCAGAATTGCTAAATTACTCTTTAATTTCTTATTCCTCGTTTTTCCACATCATCTTTCTCATTTCTTTACCAACAGTTTCTAATTTATTTTTTTCCAGTTGATTCATGAATCTAACAAATGAGTTCTTTCCATCTTTTTTGTATGTGCTAACCCATTCGTTTGCAAATTCGCCAGATTGTATGTCTTTTAAGACCTTTTTCATGTTTTGTTTTACTTGTTCATTTATTACCATTGGTCCTCTGGTGAGACCACCATATCTTGCAGTCTCGCTAACGCGGTTGTACATCCCAGTAATCCCATATTTGTATATAAGATCTACAATTAGTTTTAATTCATGTAGACATTCATAATAAGCTACCTCTGGTTGGTAACCTGCTTCAACCAATGTTTCAAATGCGTTCAGTACTAGAGAATGAGCACCACCGCACAAATCGACTTGTTCCCCGAACCAATCAGTTTCTACTTCCTCCTTAAACGTAGTCTCAATAACACCTGGCTTTGTGCTACCTATTGCCTTGGCCATTCCTAAAACGGTGTTCATGGCGTTTTTAGAATGGTCCTGATAAACAGCAACAAGTGACGGAGTCCCGAATCCTTCCTGATATAACTCTCGAACTCTCTGACCTGGTCCTTTAGGAGCGACCATTACTACATCGACATTCTTGGGCGGAATTATCCACTTCCAGTGAATTGCTGCACCATGTGAAAAAGACAGCGTTTTTCCTTCAGAAAGTCCAGGCTCGATATCGTTTTTATATACATTGGCCTGCTCCATGTCGGGAGTCAGAACATGTACTATATCTGCAAGATTTGACGCCTCCTTGACTTCTTTTACTATATGTCCATCATTTTCTGCAATTTTCCATGATTTTGCTTCCTTGTACAATCCAATAATCACATTTAATCCGGAATCTTTCATATTATTTGCCTGTGCTCTTCCCTGAATACCGTATCCTATTACTGCGATAGTCTTGTTTCTGAGTTCCTCTAGAGAAACATCATTGTCAAACCATTTTTTTGCGGTCATACCTAGACATAATTCTGTAACGATATTTATAGGCAATTCACATATGCCATCTAAATTAGAGTTTCTAACTATAATTATTGATATTTGGCGGGAAATGAAGTTACCATCGTCGTGAAGGGTTAAACAATGCAGATAATTCTGCAATAATTGTTAAATCGAGATTCCTAAATGTGACATTTCTGTCATCTTTTCTCATATGCATTACATATTTTCATACTTGAAAAATAACTAACATGAATCACCTAATATTGTCTGTAGATGACACTTAGACGTTTGTATCGTAAGTCTTTAAACTGCAGAACATGAATATGTTTTTAGAAAGGATATTCTTCACCGGATTTGCCTTTCTCGTAGGACGGTTAGATATCCCTCTACCGTCCTATTTTACCAATGTAATCCACTTTTAATATCCCTAACACTGTTTTTATCATTCTCCAGAGTTAGAACAATAGGCGTTACAATATCTTAATCTACTAGCTCGATTTTAGAATGGCACTTAATGCATTCTAGAATCAAAAACCCTTTGTTCTTGGATAAGACGGTGAATTTTTTATTTCCACACCGTTTGCATATTGGACATGCCCTTTTTGGCCCGGTCATCGCACAGCACCAATGTACTTGTTTAATGATTATTTGACCTCAGGATATTGTCTGATTCCTCCTGTGCCATCCTTTTGAGTTTCAAAGAGAACTTTTATTCTATGTACTCCTTCAAGGCCCAAAATACTTTCGTATACTGCATTTGGTACCAAATCTTTCCATTGTTTATTCAGTACAATGTTCATCCTAATATTAGTGCCATTACACTCATTTTGATTATGGAATTTCGGAGTTTGGATTTCAAAGACATCTGAACTATGAGATAACAGCTGCTTAACAAATTTGTTACCAGAATATATGGAATCAAATTTGGGTAACATGGACTTTAGATGCTGGATCCATATTGCGTTATTTTCCAAATTCAAAATTGGCAGTACATAAACTCTTTTGAGATCAATCTTCGATTCGACCAACGAATTATGTATAAAATGAATTCGCTCACCAGCAGTAAATGGATTGGAAAAAGTGAAGTTAAATTGAGAACTTCCTACCGCAATTATCAATTCTTCACATTCATTTAATATCTGATGTGCAAGTTTCAGATGACCATTGTGAAAGGGCTGAAACCTTCCAATCATTAGTCCACGAGACATTATTATCTATTATTCAATTTATTTACTTGCTCTTTTATTTTGTCATTATCAACCTTTTTGAAGATTGGCTCAATTTCTCCTAATTTGTGACCCGGTTTCAAAAGTATTGTTCCGATTGAATTCCAATCTTGTTCATGAATGCTACCCTCTAATGACATTTGTTTCCAAATTTTTTCTACAGAAAATGGAATGAACGGTGCAAGCAAAATGGACAACGAGCGTACAGCGTTAATGGAAATATAGAGTGTAGAACCGGATTGTTCCGGGTTCTTCCAGGGTTCTTTTTTCTGAAAATACTGATTGAAAATTGATGAAAAAGAGAGAATACTCTTTAATGATTTATCAATTTCATTACTTAAAATTAAATTGCCAACTGTTATTCCAATACGTTCTATTTCTGTCAATACATGTTCATCAATTTCGTCGTACTCATTAGGGTTAGGTACCGTATTTTCAAAATTTCTCTTGATAAAAGTTAACGTTCTATTTACAAAATTACCAATATTTGCGATTAGTTCATTGTTTATCTTTTTCTCAAAATCATTCCAATCAAAATTAATGTCATCTTGAGAATAACCACAAATTGATGCTATGTAAAATCGAAGATAATCTGGGTGAAAATTGTTTACAAATTCCCTGAGACCAATATACCAATTTCTGCTCTTTGAAATTTTATTATTCTGAAGCATTAGGTGCCCACGTGTTGGTATGAAATCGGGTAACTTGTATTCTTGATTAATTCCAATTCTAATTGCAGGCAGGAATAGATAGTGATGATAGACAATGTCTTTTCCAATAAAATGATATACTTTCGAATTATTCCACTTTTCTTTTGCCTTATTAATATCACCGAGAAATTCAATGAATGAAGATATATAACACAAGTGATTATCAAACCATCCATAGAATACTTTATCCTTGTGTTCATTCCCTTCAACAGGAATGTTAACACCCCAAGGAATATCTCTCGTTATGTCCCAATCCTGTAATCCTTCTATTATCCAATTGAGAACATATTTTTTCACATCCCCTTGAAGAAATTTATTATCATTCAACCAGCTTTGAAGAAGTTCCCCAAAAGTAGACAGTTTGAAAAAATAATGATCGCTTTCTTTCTTTATCGGAGGAAGTCCGCAAATTGAACATTTTGGATCCAGTATTTTTTCTGGTATTCTCCCGCATTTCTCACAAAGATCTGAATATTGTCCCATAGCACCGCAATAAGGACACTTGCCTACTACATAACGATCAGGCAAAAACTTCAAATCTTTTTCACAATAATACTGAACAACTACCTTTTGGTAGATTAGATCTTTTTTCCTCAAAATATCAAAGACATACTGAACAAACTTCCTATTCGTTTCGGAGCTCGTCTGGGAAAACGAATCAAAGAGTATTCCAGCTAAATTAAAATCCTCCAGATCTTTGTCATGCCAGTATTTGACATACTCTTCTGGTTTTACTTTCTTTTTCTCAGTCTCGATAAGAACTGGAGTACCAAAATCGTCCGATGCACACAAATAGTATACCTCTACCTGATTTAGTTTCAAAAATCTTCGGAAGATATCTGCGGGCAGATAAGTTGACGATATATGACCAAGATGGATTTCTCCGTTTGCATATGGGAGAGCACTTGTTATGATTACGGGCCCTGATTTGGAGTCAAGCACAGCAAAATCATTGATTATGACAGGGAATTAAAACTATCTGAAAAATAAGTTAAACATTAATTGTTTGAGTTAATTTTATCTCCGATAATTATGCTAATTAGTTATATCATATTGATTTGATGTATTGCCAGATGAAAAGTATGGAACTTGTTGACAGTGGGAGAAAGTCATGGGAATGGGCTTCATCACGCATGGGAATTATTGATGCGATCGTAAAAGAACACATTAGCGAAATGCCATTGAAGGGTTTAAGATTAGGTATTTCGCTGCATATTACAAAAGAAACTTCAGTCCTAGTAATGGCCGCAATCAAACTCGGCTCCAAGGTATCACTTTGTTCAGCAAACCCATTGTCAGTACAACAGGATGTAGCTGAATTTCTCTTGTCAGTAGGTGTCAACGTATATGCATGGAAAGATGAAACTGAACGTCAATATTCAGATAACTTGAAACAGGTATTAGAAATTCACCCTCAAATAGTTACAGACGATGGCTCAAATCTCCATGTGATGGCACATAAGAAAAAAATTCGAGGAATATTGGGTGGAACGGAGGAAACTACATCTGGGATAACAAGATTAAGAGCACTCGAAAAAGAGGGAAAATTGCGATATCCAGTTATTGGTGTAAATGAAGCTCATACAAAACACTTATTTGATAATCGATATGGAACAGGACAGAGTACATTAACAGCTATTATTAGGTTAACTAACGTTCTAATTGCCGGTAAACTTATAGTTGTCTGTGGGTATGGCCATGTTGGTAAAGGAGTCGCAACAAGAGCTAGAGGAATGGGTGCAATTGTTACTATTGTTGAGGTTGATGCCATTAGGGCGTTAGAGGCGTATATGGATGGGTATGGAGTAAGAAAAATTGATCAAGTTGTTCAAATTGCAGATATTTTTATTACATGCACGGGACAGAAGAACGTAATCACAGATAAACATTTCAGAAGAATGAAAAATGGTGCATTACTTGCAAATGCAGGACATTTTGATAATGAAATACAAGTAGAAAAACTGTATTCTAATTCATATGAATATTACTCAGTTGGACAATATTTAGATTGCTTCAAGATAAATGGTAGAAAAATCTTTCTCTTATCGAAAGGCAGGGTTGTCAACCTAGTAGGAGGGCAAGGCAATCCTCCGGAAGTAATGGCAATGTCTTTTGCAAATCAGCTTCTGTCTATAATACATATATTTAAGAATCACAAAAAAATGCAAAAAAAAGTATTCTCAGTACCTGAAAAAATAGATTCAACTGTTGCGGCGTTGTCATTGAGGTATCTTCAAATAAGTATTGACAAGCTAACACAAACTCAGAAAAAATATGCCAAATCCTACTGATTTTTCGTTAGCCTATTCTACATACATTTTTGAAATTGTCTTATTTGGAATCCTCTAAAATATCTAGATTTCAAGCAAATAATGCATAATATTTTATACGTGATTGAAAATTAAAAAAGTTAATTATGACTTGGATGCGTGCTGCAAGTATAGAAGAGTTTGATAAGAGAAGCGGGAAGGAAGTAAATCTAAGTGGGAATAGGATTGCACTATTTAGAACGAAAGACAAATTCTATGCCATAGAAGCATTATGTAGACATCAGGATGGCTCACTTGCTCCGGGAAAGATAGACGGTGAAGTCGTTGAATGCCCATTACATTCTTGGCATTACAACATACGTACTGGGGATCTATTGGACTATCTGGAAGGAGTTAAATTAAAAACTTACAAGGTTGACTTAAAAGGTAAGGATATTTACATAGACGTTTGAATCAACTACTGCCAACTTTCATGAAAAGGTTATCATTCCTAATTTGAAACTTTTTAACAAACTTTCTGATACCTTTGAAGATATTGGTACTTCCGAAGATAATAAGATTAGGATATATGTTTGTGGTATTACAGTTTATGATGATTGCCATATTGGACATGCAAGAACCATTGTAGTTTTTGATGTTCTGAGACGATACTTGAAAAGCAATGGTAAGGAATTAGTATACGTACAGAACTTTACTGATGTAGATGATAAAATAATTAATAGAGCTAAATCAGATGGAAAATCTGCAGAAGAAATTTCCTCCAAGTATATCACGAGTTATTTTAACGATTTTTCTAAATTAAATGTTCTCAAAGCAGATTTTTATCCAAAAGCAACTGATCACATAAATGAAATAATTGAAGCTATCAAAATTTTAAGGGAGAAAAATTATACTTATACAACTCTTAACGGAATATATTTTAGAGTACGCTCATTTCCAGATTACGGTAAACTATCAAAAAAAAGAATTGATGAACTCGAAGAGGGTACTAGAATTGAAATCGATAACCTAAAAGAGGATCCGCTGGACTTTGCGCTGTGGAAATTCTCATCGGATGTTCCAAATTGGAAGAGTCCTTGGGGCAATGGACGACCTGGATGGCATATTGAATGTTCAGCCATGGTATCAAAGTTTCTAGGAAAAGAAATTGAAATTCATGGGGGAGGAACCGATCTTATATTTCCTCACCACGAAAATGAAATAGCACAATCTGAAACCTTTACCGATGGGAAATTAGCAAAATTATGGATGCATGTCGGTATGGTTACGATTAATTCAGAAAAAATGTCAAAATCACTTCGAAATATGGTAATACTCAAAACCGCGCTGAAAAATTGGGGTTCAAATGTTCTTAGGCTATATCTTATTTCTTCTCAATATTCAAAGCCGATGGATTACAATGATGAAGTTTTACAAGAATCGTTACAAAAATGGAGGCAGATAGAACACTGTATTTATGAACTCATTACAACAAAGAATAAAAGAGAAGATCTAGATGAATTTGAGGAAAGATGCAATAATTTTCTAGGTGATTTCTTGTCAGCATTGGAAAGCAACATGAATACACCCTTAGCATTGTCGACATTTATGAAATTGATTTCATATGTCAATAATTTGAGTTCTTCTGAAAAATTAACTATTCATATGGCACAAAAAGCGTTACCTATAGTCTATACGATCATGGATATTGTCGGTCTTAGGATAGTAGAAATTGACAATGATTCAAAGATGAAAATTGAACAAATGATTGCGGAGAGAAATAAACTTAGAAGAGAAAAGAAATTTCAAGAGGCAGATATTATAAGAAGAAAGATTTTGGAAATATTTGATGTCGAGCTAACTGATCACGGCAACTATACATCATGGAAGAAAAAGGAACTAATTGAACATGAAAGTGTATGAAGGGTTATTGCAACTCATATGCCACCAATACCTGATAAACTTTTATTTATTCAACAATGAAAGTAGAATTGAATGAAAAACAATGTATTAACTTTTAGAATTATACTAATGTCATTAATTTTTATGATATCATGGTTTGTAATTGCTCTTTATCCAATTGATGATGCCAAACAAGTTTCTGGCGAATCTACTGGTCTTTTGGTACCCCAAACAACAGACCAGTCCGGGAATAAAACTACGCTTAAGGTTTTTACTGATTCACTTCGAGGCTTGGTATCAAAGTCAACTGAACTTACAGGCAAATATCAATTAGAGCTAGGAAAATGGACAACCAAGGAAAATGATAATTCGACAATGATTTCTATAACCGATAGATACTTGTCACTGTTTAAGGATCTTGAAAATGAGGCAGCAGATCTAGCTGTTCCAACTGGACAGGAGAACATAAAAGATTCTTTTGTTAAATCAATTAGTTCGGAGGCCGCCAGCTATGAACACTTTAAGAATTATCTCATTACTGGAAATAGAACGGAAGATGAACTATCAATAGATAATCTATCACTTGCGTTTCAGTATGAACAGGTATATGCAACATTTCTTTTACAAAATCGCTGATTTATGAAGAGTTAATTTAATTTGACACATAGTTATATCCACTCTCTGCCTTTATTCACAAGAAGTTTTAGTGTGAATTATTTTAGAAAGAATCTGCAAAATTTTTCAATTCATTCAATTCCTATAGCATTGTTAGTGTTACTATCGCTTGTTACATTATTTCTAATGATGTGTGACACGGGCTATTCACTAAGAAATTTTACTGTTATAGAACAGAACAAGGTTATCGATCAAAGCGGTCTTATTCACTTGTTTGGTCAAATAAGAAACATCTCAAATGAAACACAAAAAACAATTGCGGCTCATGCAGAATTTTACGATAAGAGCGGGCGTAATATAGGCAATGCAAGTGGTATAGTATCACTAAGGTCCTTGAACGTAGGAGAGGTTTCTCCATTTGAGATAATATTTCTTGATAAGAATCAAACTAGATATTTTTTTAATTATACTCTTAAATTTACTAGCGAGGTTGGCGGGAAAAAGCAAGATAACTTGGTAATAACATCTTTGAAATCTAGACCGGACATATTTGGTTATTACTATGTTAGTGGAAGGATTTCTAATATCGGTAACATTACAGCTACTAATGTACTTGCAATAGCATCTTTCTTTGATAACAATGGTAGGATAATCGGACTATCAAGTGCGATTGCAGAGCCAAGTAACTTGACATCATACTCTACATCAAGTTTTACAGTTGTTATGGACGACAAAGTTCAATCATCAAAAATTAAGAATTATTCCCTGATAGTTGATTCAGACCAATACACATCTAGATAATTGCCCTCGACTGCTAAGACTCTCTGGCACAACAGGGGCATAAGAGGAGTGCAGTGTTTTAACCAATCTGCGTACAATGAGATTTAACAATAGTCAAGAATCATGAAGACTACAGAATTATATTATCCTTTTAGCGATTGTATGATTATATGGAAATATTTGAACCCTCAATGTTCCTTGCTATGTTTCCGTATCTATTCATCGGTAGCTTTCCGGTTTTCGGGCTGATATTGGTTACAAAGTGGATAATAGATGACATAAAGAAGAAACGAAAATTAGCATTGAAGATTTAAACAATATCTACCTGATTTGCAATTAGATCCCACTTTTGGTGATTACTGTCGCGACAGTGTCCGAAAATATATATCACATTATAGAATATGTTAAGTGTATGTCAGATGAAATCGAGCGAAAATGCGCATTGTGTGAAGTTACACTGCCAAAAGAAAGTGCGATAAATATTTGTGAAAGTTGCTTAAAGAATGCAGATTGTTGCGTCGGCTTGGAAAACCTAAGAGAATAGCTCTGACTTTACTCCGCCATTTTTAATGTATCACTTATAGTTATGATGCCTGTAACTTCACCCTTTCGAGTTACAAGTACACATTTGGCAAATCGAACAAGGGGGATAAGAGCTTTAGCAGGGGTGGATATGTCTACTATTGGCGGCGGGGGCTCCATAATTTGCAATATAGGCACCTGGTGGATATTTTTCTTGTCATCACTCTCAAGCACCTTTCTGGCAAGGATATCCTCACTTACCAATCCTACTATTCTAGAAACATCAAAAACAGGTATCTGACTAATAGAATTCTTCATCATTTTTTCTATAGCAACTTCTAATTTTTCGTCCTTTTGCACCGTGATAACTTCATGACTACAAATATCGCCAGCTTTTAACGAAGTTTTTCCTTCTTGTGAACTGAGAACCTCAAAAATTTTTTTGGCAGTATCATAACTTGGTTTACATCGCCCTGATTCAATTTGGTTTATCATCGAAGTACTAATTCCAGATAAAGATGCCAATTCGCGTTGCGTTAAACCCAATCTCATCCTTCCCTGTTTAATGTAATCAATCCTCGGAAGCATTTACAGATTATTTATTCCGATTTCATGTTTTTATAGTAATGGAATTGATAGATATTGTATTATTTACTTTCCTTATACCCGTGATTGATGGTATTTGATATGGCTACCATACAAGATCAGGAGAGGGAACAAGAAATTTATTCAAATTTCATAAACTCCATTAATTCAGATGTCACAAGGCTAAACTATGAATTGCATGTAAATCTGTTCAAGAAATTTTGTAATCTTTCTAATTTCTCGGAATTATTGAAAATTGAGGAACCTCAAAAACAGATTATTAATTACATTCTTTCATTAAGACAAAGGGGATTAGCCTCAAGTTCAGTATCGACCATGATAAACGCAATTTATCATTTTTACGACATGAATGATGTGCCTTTGAATAAGAAAAAAATAAAAATGTTCATCGGACAATCGCCAAAAAAAGTAACCGATAGGGCATATTCGGATACTGAGATTTCTAAAATCCTGAATGTTTCAGATTTGAGAATGAAATCTATGGTATTGTTGATGGCTACAGCAGGACTCAGAATAGGAGCAATACCACAGTTAAGATTAAGGAATTTAGAAAAGTCTTATATATTTACAAAATTACCTAACCATATTGAAAGTTTTATCAGGACGAATTATAATGTTAACACTTCTAGTAACAGCTGCGATAGCGATGTCAAGTGTTGTGGAAATGGCATTTGCATTACGGAATGATGAACCCAGTGACACTGCTAATGGCAATGATTTTGATGGTGGCATCGGCAGTGAGAATGGTGGTGGGAATCCTACTTGCACAGATATCGCTCTACAAACA
>DATFBL010000105.1:0-35738 GCA_035253865.1 Nitrososphaeraceae archaeon
TGATTCTTGTATGGTAGGAGATATGACACGATCCTGATAATTCGCGCCTAAAAGCTGATATATCTTGTTAGTTTGCTGTGGATCTATTCTATAGTTTAGTGCTATTGTTGTACGAACTTCCTGTAAATCCTTTGATGCCGCGGAAGAATCAGCTTGGAACTTTTGCGTACGTACCTCCATCTGGACGACTTGTTCTGTAAATGGAGTGATAAAATGAAGGCCCTCTCCAAGAACACGATCTTGGACTGCTCCAAGACGAAGAACTACTCCTCTATAGCCTGCTTGAACAGTTGCGACCGATTGTGTCGAGATAACAATAATAATAATCGCTATAATTACCACGACAGCGATTTTCGCTTTGTTAACTGTAGGAAATCGGGGCATCCGGCTGTAAGACATGGGCTAATTTACTAGGTTGAGTTCTGGTATAATAATCCTACCGGTAAGTAATCCCATGCTCCAAGCCGGATACCTGATGACGCCATAGTAAATATTATTGACTTCATTCTTCTATCTGGATATTCAATCATTTTGTGAATCTCTTCTAATGTAGGTGCCCTATCGTTCGCAATACTTCTTACTTTTGGTAATCCTCGTGTAATTTTTTTCCACGAAACTGGAATGTCAGACATATCACAGAATAACTTGATCACTTTTACAAAATTGTATAAAGTTGCTGTTGTTATTTCTTCTCTTTCGACTCGATCTTTTTGAAATTGTAGAAAGCCAATTATTTTACTAAGTGTCCAGTTATGGTCTTTGATAGCAAGAGCTCCAAATTGATTACATCTATGTTCTATCTTTGCGTTAGGTAATAACTCAATAAAGTCAAAGAATGATTTCAGTCTTCTAAGATAGTAATCTCGTGTTATTTTAGTTCTAATCGCATACACAAGGAACCAGTAGGCATCAGTGATTCCAGTTTCCTTTTGATTTTTCATTACATTCACTTTTTATATCAAGTGAATCCAATTAGAGAACTACTAGGGGTAGTGGCATTCGGACATTCGATGTAGTCGGGTTCTGCTTATCAAATGAATATTATAAGAACAGAATACGGTTAGTGTCGTTGCTATACACTTTCTTTAGCCAAACAAGACACTAGCTTAATTAGAAAAACGAATATAATATTTTAAAACCAATTATAACCAAAGAAATCAAATTGAGTCCGTCGAGTTCAATGGCCCCTTAATACACATGAAAGTGTTCTAAAACACCTCAACTTCCAACATATACATATTACTATAGTTAGGATCGACCATAAATACATAAACTTAAAGAAATCTAGTCTGCATGCACAAGTTATAAGAAATCTTTAAGTTATATGATAATAACATGAGATTCAAATTGAACAAGTTTTACTCCCGGCCTGAATCAAAAAATAATACGGGAACAAACTCCGGAGACGAAATGTTAGATTTCGTTATATCCAGAGGTCATGGAATTCTTCAAACTCTTACAAATGTGCCTTTTGATATTAGCTACTTTTATGAGGTCAACGGTCTTGATATTAAGAAATAAATTCATTTTTGCTGTTTCTATTCTTGTTGTCCTAATACTAGTTAATCACGTACCTGTCTACCCAGCCGACAACCATGTCAATCACGGTACTCAAGTACCGGTGCAGGACGAAAAGAAAGATAATATAGAATATGATGAAGCATCTGGATCATATGCAGAGCAGATTATGGCGTACTGCCAGGATGGTAACGAACATTGTCCTGCGATTTCTCTGGATGAGCTCAATGAAACAGCAAGCCCACAAGATGTGTTAAGAACTTTTTCAGACCTTAATCTTTTACATGATAAAAGAGATCACAGTTGTCATCATGTAGGTCACCATCTAGGATCGTGGTTGTATAATTATACAGGTAATTTAAAAGAGGCGCTAAATTATGCTACACTTTACTGCGGAGGTTCAAATTACCATGGAATTCTTATAAGTTATTTTGAGGACGAGTACCCCGTTCAAAACGTTGACAAATATCAGATCAGGGTTGCACATCTTTGCCCTATAGAGCAAGAAAATGTCAATTGGATGCATGAACGCGATTGTTTTCATGGGATAGGACATGGCTTGACGAAACTTTACAATTATAACACTACGGCCGCAGTTAGTCATTGTGATGAGTTTATACGACTATGGGCACAAAGTGCATGCGCAAGAGGTGTATTTATGGAAAATAATGATTACTTTATCCAAACAGGAAAAGGTGATTTTGACAAGAAGAGGATTTATTCCCCTTGTGACAAAACAATAGAAAAATTTGCCACTCAGTGCTATTATGCTTATCCTCGGCATTTGTTGGAACCCAACAATTACTCATTTGAGTCATATGAGGATACATTTGCTCTATGTGATAATATCTCTCCAGAAAAATTTGTTAAATATTGCTATGACGGTATTGGCAGGTCGTTAGAATACGTTGGATTTAGAAATCCAGAAGAGGCAATTAAAATTTGTTACCAAGGAAACCAACCGGCTTATTACAATGATTGTTTGACAGGAACGGTGAAGCCAATGTTAAAACAAGATGCAAATACCGGCCCTGCATTCAAGTTCTGCAGTCTTACAGATGTAGATTTTAGATCAGAGTGTCACAAAATTGTTGGAACGTGGATAAAAGCATTCCTCAACCCCAGCCTACAAGAACTAGAAAGAGAATGCTCAAAGACACCCGAAATTGATTACGTTACCGATTGTATGAATGCGAGTGAAGAAACGAACGTACAGGCCAGTGTATTGGAACCGATGTAATCATTTGTATAGTGACAAAAGTGACATATTTTACGCTCGAAATAAACCTGGAATGTTACTAATTGATGTATTATGCAGTTAAATTTGGCAAACTGTTCTGCTCGGTATGCGTATTGTTTACAATATGGATCTACCAAATCCATTGATTTTGGTAGAAAATCTCTTATTCTCAATCAGCGATATTAATGATTGTTATCATAAAAATTATTAAATTGTTTTTCACATGGGGCTGGTCGGATTCGAACCGACGACCTCCAGCGCCCGAGGCTGGCATCATACCAAGCTAGACGACAACCCCTCATCTGTTAATTTCAAAAATACCTTAATATAATATAAGGTATGGCTCTTGGCCATCACGTCTTGTGTACCATAATGAGTCATGAAATTTCATCCGAAAATGGAAAATTAATTTGCTTGGGCCTACCGTTTACTATGTTTTTTTTGACTAATGTTCTTGCTATATTTACAGCAACTGGTAATGCTCCAGTCGCACCCGGAGAATTATAATTTAGTATGTGGAGTGAAGAATCATCTTCGACAACCAAGCTCTCTGATGCGAACTCTCCATTTTTATCAACTAATATTGTTCTGATTCCTGCCATTCCTCTTTGTTTGAAATCATGAGTATTTAGCGATGGCAAAAATCTCCTAACCCTATTTATCATATTTGTTTTAGAAAATGAACTAGAGAATTCATTTGATATCAGCTGGAGGAACTGTTTATTCAGAAACAATTTCAAGACACCTACTTTGCAAGAGCCAATAATTTTCGGAAAGACATTTTTCAAGTTATCATATGTGCTATATGAGTATGGACCAAATACAGGGACTGCGTTTGGTCCTACTTCACATCTTCCATCACTTCTAACAATCCAATGGGGATCCAAAAAAGGATACTCTGTATTACGTGGTACTGAATAAATACTTCTTTTGGTAAGGGCATTATATTTTTGTGGAGCTATCCAATATTCTCCCCTAAAATGGAGATCTGTGTATTCTTTTGCAAGATCTAGGTTATGAGCAATATCGAGAGAATTTCCGCCTGCTGCATTAATTACATAATCGGTAGTAATATCTTTAACAGTACCTTTGATTGTCATTTTTCTATTTGTACCTGCGTTTGTATTGTATAGAATTGATTTGAATTTGTTTTCAAATGATGTATTGCATCCTAACTTTATGGCATCTTCCATGAGTTTTTGATTAATGAGTCCATAATCGGTTGAAGCATCTCGCGCACAAACAATCCCAGCATCGCATTTTACGTTAGGCTCAATCTCCAGCATTTCACGCTTGGTCAAAAATTTTACATCCTCATCTCTTAATCCATTTTTGAGGGCCCATTGAACATGCTTAAGCAAAGTACCAATTTCTCTCTCATTAGTTGCAATTTCAGCTACTCCATCCTCCTTAAATGGCAAGTGGTGGAATGTACAGTAACGTTTTAGCATGTCAAATCCCTTTAATGCATGGTTAGCTGTTGATGATTTTTTCTCAGGGTTATAAAAGAACGGGGCATGAACTTTTCCAGTATTTCTACTACTAGTATGCATTGCAACTTTCTTTTCTTGTTCCAACAGAATCATTGTTGAATCTGTTGTAATGGAAAGAAAATAAGCAATAGCACAACCTAGTATGCCTCCACCAACAATAGTAACGTCATAACTCTCTTGCAATTTAACATCAACTACCATAGTCGATCAGTTTATTTATGTAGTCTTTATTGGCACAATTGTTCATAATACATTTCAGTTAGAATATTATTTCATTTTCTTTATCTTATGATTTTGATGAAAATCTAATGATTTGTAAAAGGCAACAATCGAAGATGCATTCAATATTTTTCCCTCAAATAGTAACTTTTTAATTTCATCAATGGATAGAATCGCAGTATCTATTATTTCCATCATCCCTAGCTGCTGTTTCTTTTCATCAACTAAATCATAACCGACAAATAGATTGCCTGTTTGTTCAAACATAGTATAATCTAATGTATATGAGCCTAGGCTCATAATATTATTTGCTCTAAATCCAGTTTCTTCCTTTAATTCTCTGTTAGCTGCCTCAGCTGGTGTTTCACCACTATCAATATAACCCGATGGAGCTTCAATTTGATAGGAACCAACCATGTGTCTGTAGCTCTTGATTACCAGAATTTCATTATTAGAAATAAACGGTACTATGGTGGAATAATCTTTTCTTTTTGCTCTTGTGTAGATCTTTTTCTTATTCCTAATGTCCAGGACATCCTCGTATAACTCGATATACCTGTTGGAGTATATTTTCCGTGATGATTCAAACTTCCAATCAGACGGTAGTTTCATGACATTATTCATCTATCTCCCATTATTTGCTTTTTGTAAATAACTCTGCAATTACTAGAGGACTATGTAGATTTTTAATAATTCATATTCAAAAATTAGAACTACAACCTAATCCTAAATACAGGTTAGTATTACACTCCAGCAAGCTTGATATTTCCGTATACGCATGCATTTTGTAAATCCTTGATTTCATGTGGCTTGTGTTTTCTGATTTCAACAATGTATCCACTTGTAGAATGGTAAAAAATAACCATATCAGTTGGATAAAGTGAAAGCATTGCATGATTCTCGGGATCTGATGTCATGTGTCTTAGATGTATCCGCTCCCATGAAAATAACTCATCAATATCTCCATTAAAATGGAAATTACTACCGCATGGACAAGCAGTATCTCTCCAATTTCCTTTATTATTCTTAAGCCAAATGTTTGCTCTTCTGTCAGATCGCAATATCTCAATTGTATGACGCCCTCAACATATATACTATTTCTCTACCTTGCAATCTTGTATTTGCGGAATGTCCAATAGTTAGGATTACTTTTTTGTTTGCCTTTGTATTAAAGCACTATTAGAATCAATACCATTCCAAATAATTTCAAATCCGATTTTTGGAATAAGTAAAGTAATACACTCTTCGGGAATATCGTTTTTGCTTAGAAAATAGATGGCATCCTGCAACTTGTTAATTTTATCAAGTTGTGGTAACAACTTGTTAATTTTATCAATGGATATCATATAATTATCTATTAATAGAAAATTGTTCATTGTGTTTGTAAGCCGCTCATTTGAGTGTTCATTGTTTGATTGAAGATCCCTTATTGTTTTCAGTACCGATTCAACCGGGATGTCATACTTGTCTGCAATTTGATCAAGAAAGACGACCTTATTTTGATTCTCTGTAATCTTTCTTTCTATTTCTCTAGTAATTGTATCCTGGAATTTAACTGTAATATCATCAATAATCCTAGAGTCTATTTCCTTCAAATATTTGATTATTGGACCAAAGGGAATCTCATCTTTCTTAAACAGGATTAATTGTTCTTTGGCTATAAACGTTGAAAAAATAGAATCAATCATTATCTTGTCCCCGTTTTCAGAAACATAGTTATCCATGTTTGCGGCTATTAGTAAATGAGTATCAGGAGCTGTAGTGATATTTGCATACAAGTCCTTTATTTTTTCTAGTTTTCGTTTCAAGTAATCGCGGGTCCAGAAACCAACTATCTCAAAATACACCTTAACTGTAGACTTTTCAAATAGAAAATCTGCTATGAATGCTTTACCATCTGACAAAATCAATGGATCTGGTTCTCTGGATAATGTCCAATTAGTAGAAAATGTAAGAAATTTATCCATAAATTTTCTTTCAATATTACTATCAAAGTTATCAATTGCGTTATCAAATGAAGATTCAACATTAGAGGTAGACACAGAGGGAGAAACAATAGGCGATGTAATTTCTGATGCATCAAATATGGGGACATCCTCGTCGCTATTTGAGATTCTAAACTTATAGGTTTTCTTTGCTCCAGACACTGACTTTCTTAATATTAGTGCATTAATTGACCAACTTTCAGTAAATATTATTAATGGAATAAGCTTGGCTATGGCCATACCATATCTATCGGTTAGCCTCAATATGCTAAGCGGACCATTCACTTCACATATAATTTTCTTATCGTTATCATTCCCAAATACAATATTGTGATTTTTAATTCGATTATCTGTTGTTGATTTTGGAGATGCTTCACTATAAAGAAAGTACATCAATCCTAGTTGTTTTATTTTATGCAAAATTTTCTTCCAGTTATAACCTCCATAAACACTGAATTCTAATTTGACGCAATTAAGTAATAGAGTTTGAAGAATGGAAATGTTATACCATGCAACTAATTGCAGCGAAGACAATGGATCAAAGCTTTTCAAATATCTGTTCTTATCAAGATCATTCCACATCGCCAGCTCCAGTTCTTCGATGGTCAAATTGTTTTTTAAAGCAATTTTTTGGAGTATATTACTTCTCTCATTTTCGGTTACTGGATAACCAGTCCGAGAAGATTCTTCGAATATGTCTCTTCTTAGATATATCGCATTATTTGAATTATTGTTACCAATCTCAGTAATTGTATTAGAAGGCAGTACATGTGATGAATATGTACATCTTTGTTCTAAAAGATGACAAATACCTCTGACAAATTTATAGTCAGAGTGTTTATCCTCAATTTTTGAGATGCTATCATCGACAACTGCTTTGGATACTTTTTTCTCCGCCATTTCCTGATACATTTTGATTATCTTTGCGGGCAAAGAAAGTTCATTCTCTTTACAGAATACGGGCTTTACATGATTCATTTTGGTTGATATATTTACTCTCAATAATTCGATTGGCAACATTTACGATTATTACCTCACAGGGTGATACATGTAGATCATGATGATTTCTACCTAAATAATTCTTATTCCAATATGTTCTGAGTTTAATCCATGGGTATTAAATCGTCTTTGTATTCTAAACTGCAGATTTTATCATGACCCACCCACTCCCCTATCAGTGTCTCAAGCCTTAAATGCAATAGACCTACATGATGTATAGAATGAGAACTAAAAAATCAACTTATTCAAATTCTCACATACAGGAAGAAAAAAAAGACGAGTCTGAAAATATTACCGAGAATTATACTGATGATACTGTAAATAAATACGGCCAATCAGAAAAAGAAGATAATGACAATACCGTCATTAATACTGAAACATCCCTAAGTACATTATCAGAACAATCTCAGATTAATGATCTTACAAATCTTGAAATTCAAGATATTGAAGGAATAGGTCCTACAACTGCAAAAAAACTTAGAGAAGCAGGAATTTTTTCAGTTATGGACCTTGCTGTGGCCGGAGTTGAAGATCTAGCAGTAGATATTAACGCATCCAAAGAAAGCGCCGCTTCATTCATAATGGCAGCACAAAAACTATTAAGAGAGTCAGATGTCCTTGATAAGGAATTCATCACTGCTGATACTGCACTAAAGAAAAGAAGACTGTTGTTGCGATGTTCTACTGGCTCAAGTATGCTAGACGATTTATTCTTGGGAGGTATAGAAACACAGGCAGTCACTGAACTCTATGGTGAATTTGGTTCGGGTAAATCACAGATATGCCACACCATGTGCATTACTGCTGGACAACCAAAAGAATCAGGTGGATTAAACAGTGGAGTTATTTATATTGATACTGAAGGGACATTTAGACCTGAAAGACTGGAGCAAATATCTAGTAGTAGAAACATAGATCCGGTAAATGCATTACAAAATGTAGCAGTATGTAAAGTCTACAATAGTGCACATTTAGAATTAATAATTAAAAATCTCGGAAAATACATTGATGATTACAAAGCAAAATTGGTCATAGTAGATAGTATAATTTCATTACACAGAGCAGAATTCTCTGGTAGAGGAACGCTTGCCGACAGACAACAAAGACTTAATTCTATTATGCACAAGCTTCTTCGAATATCAGAAATTTATAATATTGCAATAGTAGTTACAAATCAGGTACAATCTGCTCCAGATACATTCTTTGGTGATCCAACAAAGCCGACCGGTGGAAATGTGATTGGTCATGCGTCAACTTATAGAGTGTATTTAAGAAAATCTGGTGAAAACAGGGTAGCAAAAATGATCGACTCTCCATATCATCCATACAGCGAAGTTAGGTTTACCATCAATGAGAAAGGAACAGATAACCTAGATGAGGGCAAAAAATCAAAGAAGGAATAACCCAACTTCTCTTTTTTATTATTAATTAATCTGAATATCGTTTTAGGATACAGGATTAGTACAGGCAATTATTCTAAGGAATCACGAAAGAAAAGTTTCAGTTATCTTCAGGTTTGTGTTTTTGTTTATAATGTTCTAAATATTCAGATTCATTTTCAAATGCTTTATTGCATTTACTGCACATAACAGGTTCATCGTTGTCACTTTCCATTTCCAAATCTATTCCAATACAACCATTTGGTGGTTTAAGAATTTACGGTCGATGTTTGGATTAAGCAAAGCAATTATCATACTTGGCACCATAGGATTGCCAAGCTTACAGGTGCAAACCTAGTCTACTGCGAAAGATATTTTTACACAGGTTCGATATTTTGTAATTTTTCCTGAGGCGGAGTCTATATGGGCAGTCATGTCAACAACTTCAATTCCATGTATCCCATGTAAGGTTTTCTTTGCTTCATCTACCGCAACTTGAGCTGCATCTTCCCATCCCTTATCTGAGCTTCCTATTATTTCGATTATCTTTGCAACATGATGAGTCATAACGAGATAATACACCGTATATGTTATAAGACTTGTGATAAATTTCTCACCAATCAATAACTGATTAGAGAAATGATGATAAACATTTAGAAAGCAACAATTAAAAATAATGTTTACTACATTTTAGCATGATTGAACACAAAAATAGGAAAACGAGAATTCCAGAAATTCCTATTTTGCTCTTCATTCTTGCTACACTGTTGGTAATTACATCAACTTTACTAATGCCTAAATTGGAAGTTTATGCATATGATCCTAGTCAGATTGATAAGGTGCTATCTGAAGGGGGACAGATATGTCCGCTAGAAGCTGAATGTGATAAAAAGAATGATAATCAGACTGATGCTCACAATATGACTCTGAATGTTCCAGGTGCGGGAATAACAAATAATGGACAAGATTCAGTACGTAACTCTATAACAAACAATTCAAACAGTTCCTCAAATGAAACTAATATTGCTAACGATACTTTGTTAACTGGTGAAACTAATAATTCGATTCAAGACGTTGTAGGTATTGAGACTGATAAGCAGACGTACAACCCAGGGGAAATAGTTAGTATCTCAATAACCAATAAAGGATCAGAAGAGTTGACATTTCCAAATTCTGCATTGGGACTCAAAATAAGAAACTTGGCTTCAGATGAATTATATCCAATTCTATCTTCGCAAGTAATTACAATTCTTGGCCCAGGTGATTCGAAATCTCTCCGGTGGGATCAAATGGGGGTGAATGGAAATCAGGCACCCTCAGGGGACTATTCGGCTTCAGTTAGTTCAGATATTAGCGAGGCTCAAACAACTTTTTCAATTAGGTAGTAATACTTTCTTACCTTCATTCCCAACCTGTGGAGTTAGTATGAGCTGCAAATAATGTTTTTTGCAAAAGTCCCATAGATATCAGCATGTCACATTCATGGGCCCGGAGGGCTTCGATCCCTCGATCTGTGGTTCCGAAGACCACCGCGATATCCTGGCTACGCTACGGACCCTTGTTTCTAACTTTAAAATTAAATTCAAGTTCTATATCAATTGAGCTAATCAATAATTGATTTTGATTGAATTAAACAATTCAATTAATAACAATCAATTTATTATCTCAAATATTTCTCAGTATTTGTAATTAATTGAAGGTATCTGACAGAATATCCAATGTAGAGTATGCCATCAGAGACATAACAGTACACGCAAGACAATATGAAAAAACTGGTAAAAAAATAATCTACTTGAATATTGGTGATCCGGTAAAATATGATTTTCCTACTCCAGAGCACATTAAGAAGGCATTGATAGACGCAGTTTCAGGCAACTTCAATTATTATGCTGATTCAGAAGGTATCTTGGAATTAAGGGAAGCAATAGTAAAGAAAGAATCTCAAAAGGGCTTGACAATAACTGTTGATGATGTTCTTGTAACAAATGGTATTTCTGAAGGACTAGATATGTTAGCTGCCTCAATAGTAGAACCTAACTCCGAGATCTTGATGCCAGGACCGTATTATCCTCCTTATTCCTCATACGTAAAATTTTACGGAGGCAAACCAGTTGAATTTAAACTGACAGAAGATGGAACACCCGATCTTGATGATATCAAATCAAAGATTACCTCCAAGACAAGAGCTCTTTGCATAATAAATCCGAATAATCCAACCGGTGAGGTATTTAGTAGCAAGAGCCTTAAACAGTTAATTGACATTGCCGTTGAGCATGATATGTACATTATTTGTGATGAAATCTACGATAAATTGGTATTTGATAAACAGTTTACTGGCATTGGTAAAGTGGCAAAAGACGCACCAGTAATATTACTAAATGGTTTTTCAAAAGTTTATCTCATGACAGGTTGGCGTTGTGGATATATTTGCATGAATAGTGATTGTCAAAAATTAGAAAATATCAGAAACAATATTCCAAAACTGGCTAGAGTTCGTATAGCTGCCAATCTTCCAGTACAGAAGGCGGCAGTAGCAGCTCTGCAAGGACCACAGGACTATATTGCCGAAACTGTATCTAAATTAAGGAAGAGAAGAGATTTAGTAGTAAAGCGACTCAACGAAATAGATGGAATTTCATGCAAATTGCCAAATGGTGCGTTTTACACATTTCCAAAAATTGTGGATAATCGTTGGAAAGATGACAAAGATTTTGTTCTAAACCTATTAAACAAAACTGGCATATTAACAGTACATGGTTCTGGTTTTGGAGAATTGGGGAGGGGACACTTTAGGATTGTTTATCTCCCAAATGAGCAAGTTCTCGAAGACGCCATGGACAAGCTCAGTGATTTTGTCAAAAACAGATAATGAAATTGGATGTTATTTTTATTTAAAAAAGATCGAAACTATAATCTTCGAAAATAGTAAATACTATTGTATTACTTTTCAATATTTCTATATTTACCCCAATATAGTAATATTCCACCACCAATCAGCATTGCTATTACAAATTTTTCATTGGTTACAGAATTGTTTGTATAATTATCAAGATAGAAACCAACTGAGAGATGAGTTGTATAGAGATAAAAGTTCCTTAATGCAATAACTGTCGCCATTACAATAACAACCAGTCCTATACCGTACATCCAATTCTTACTATTCTTATCACTAACATTCCCTTCTTGAGGGGGATTCAAGTAAGCTTGATTCCAGGGTGTTTTAACTTGTTCTTTTTGGATGCATTCAGTAACATTGGAGTTAATACCTCTGCCTGATAACTGATGGCCAATGATCCAAGGTAAAGCGGCCTGAGGCCCTTTATTTCACTTACCAACTGATTTAGTTTCGTAATGGCATCCTGATCATCACCGCATACAAACGTGTCAGAATCAAGGCTTTCATTGAGATTCTTTAATTTAACTTCAGATATCGTATGGAATGCAGAAACAACTTTCTTGCCTGGTAGGTTTTCAGCCAAAAGATGGGCCGCAGATTTCATAGTTTTTTCAAATGGGATATACATAAAGCCTGTATCATTTCTTTCCATAGGAACAATTGGCGAAACTATTATGCATTCATTTGCTATGCTATTTGATATAGAATCACAAGTCAGTTTTATTGATTCATAGGGGATTGAGAGTATCAAGATATCCGAACCAGTTACCGAAGAAACATAATCAGCACCTTTGATAGTTCCTGTCAGACTATTTCCGTAAGATGATAATGCCGTATTCATATATTGTTCTGCTGATTTTTTGGCTTTTTCTGCGTCACGAGATCCTATTGTTATGTCATGATTAACAACCCATCTGAGAGCAAATCCTTCTCCCATTCCACCAGTCCCGCCGATAATTGAAATCTTCATTAATTATCTGTCATAAAGTGTTGGAACGTCCTAATTAAGGTTATAATCTCAATTTCAGATTGAACAAATTTACTGTAATGTCCATACATTACTGATGTTGACAACAAAAAAAGCATTTTGAATAATGAATACTCTTGCTTAGGAATCTAAACCTAAAACGGAAAACAAATTTAAGACTTGATTTGTAATTTTCAATTGTCTTGCCGCTTATAGCCTTTGTACGCCATGGAGAAGCAGACAATAATGTCAAAAGATTATTGGTGGGGCGACATATAGAATCGCATCTTACAGAACGTGGAACACAGCAGGTCAAAGATACGGGCCAACACCTAAGAAAATTGAAAATTGACAAAGTGTATGTCAGTCCAGTAACGAGAGCAATAGAAACTGCCAAAATAATCTGTGAAATAAATGATTTGCAATACCAAACAGATGAGAGATTGTACGAAATAGAATTGGGTGACTTGGTTGGTATGAATTATGACGATGTTATCGAAAAACACGGAAATCTTTTTTTGAAATTCTACAGCGGAGATGATCCAATTCTTGACAGCTATGGCATTGAAAGCTTCTCAGCAGTCAAAAAAAGAATAAAGAATTTACTTGATGAGTCTATGAAAAATTATCCTGACAAGAATTTGTTATTTGTTACACATTTGGACCCCATTAAAGCAGCAGTATCCATAATGTTAGGTCTTCCTCCAGAAAGTCTGTATGGATGGCATATACGCAATGCCTCAATGACTATTCTAAAACACGAAAATGGCATTCTATCGCTTTCAGGGGTTAATGTAATGGGATTCCATAGATATATTGACGAATGAATTCAGCCGCTCTGCAAAAACCTTAAATTAGATACAGGTGAGTAGTGACCTCGGACAAGGAATTTGATGTCACCAAAATCAAATATATGGTTTATTATTTTATTTTTCTCGCCTCTTGTTGTAGTAGTTCTCTCTTCATTTGACACAGTCTTTGCACAAGAATCCGAAGAGTACGTCATTAGAAGAGTAGAAATTTGGTCACTATTTTACAGACTGATGGTTGCTGCATTCGTTGTTGGCGCTGTAGTTCAAGGTGCAATAGTATACGTCTGTTGGCGCTTTAGGGAAAGTCACAAGAAAAACAAGGTAAGGGAACTAGAGGGCGTTTAAGAATGGGCCATGCAACAATTGAATGGGTGTATGTCGGCGTAGTAATATCACTGCTTACATGGGTTGGAGCGGAATCCTGGAATGTTGAAAGGATAGTTGAACACGTTCCAGCTGAAGCACAAACAATCAAGGTCGTTGGCCAGCAATGGTTCTGGACTTTTGAACATCAAGATGGGAAAAAGGAAACAGGTGAGCTCCACTTGAAACAAGGAGTCCCTTACAAATTTGAGCTAGTTTCAAAAGACGTTATTCATAATTTCAATGTACCTGATTATACAATTCTTATGGATGCGGTTCCAGGCAGAGTAAATGTTGTATGGAATCTTTTTGATAAACCCGGCGAATATCATATACAATGTAGAGAATATTGTGGATTTGGACATCCTACTATGAAAGCAAAATTATTTGTTGAACCTCAAACTGCCGAAGCTGCAGAAAATGCAACTTCAGCAGCACCAGCACAAGCACCAGCTGCACCTGCAGCACCAGCACAAGCCCCCGCACAGGGTCAAAACGCAACTTCAGCAGCACCAGCAGGTCCACCTGGAGCACCACTTACAATACTGGAAGGATCCTCAATACAAGGAAGTCCAAGTTACGATCCTGCAACTCTCACAGTAAAGAAAGGTGACAAGATAACTGTAACTAACAAGGATACCTTGCCTCACACAGTTACAAGCGGAACAGGACCAACTGATCCAAACAGTGCAGCACAATTTGATACAAGTATTTTAGAGGCAGGAGCAACAGCAGACATTGAAACAACCGCCATAAACCCTGGAGAATATCCATTCCATTGCACAGTTCATCCATACATGTTGGGCAAACTTGTTGTACAATAGTTAGTAGGCATGACAGATTTCATTAACTTTTCAAATAAATACGGCCAAAATGCTTTTATTGATATAATGCTTGATGTAATTTCAATTATAGGGGTAATTAGATAGAATGGTTTTAGAAGTAAAACAACCACGTCCAATGTGGGAGATACTATTTTCCACACATCATACTGATATTGGATTACTTTACATGATATCCTCAATTACTGCGCTTATGCTAGGTGGCGGACTTGCATTGGCATTACGTGCAGAACTATTCCTTCCAGGATTACAGATAATACAAGATCCAACTTCATTTAACAGATTTTTCACAGTCCATGGTACTACAATGCTTTTCTTGTGGGCAATTCCATTTGCTGCAGGTGTAGGAAATTACCTTATTCCAATTATGGTCAGATACAAGGATATGGCATGGCCAAAACTAAATGCAGTTGCATTTTGGATGATTCCTGTTGGAGCTGCTCTAGTTTGGCTGGGGTTCTCTGACACTGGATGGACAGCTTATCCACCATATTCAATTATAAGAGCACCAGGACCTGCGGCCGAAATGTGGATCTTTGGTCTAAAGATTTTGGGTATTTCATCAATACTAGGTTCCATTAACTTCATTGTAACGATGCTAAAATGCAGACATCCAGACTTGTCTATCATGAAGATGTCTCTGTTTGCCTGGTCAATACTTTCCATATCCTTTATGACTATAGTCGCTGTTCCCACTTTTGCTGCATCTCTAATAATGCTATATACGGATAGACTTGGAATATCTGGATTCTTCAATCCTGCAATGGGTGGAGATCCTATAGCGTATCAGCACCTATTCTGGTTTACATTCCATCCGGAGGTGTACATATTCTTACTTCCTGCAGTAGGAATGCTGTACGAGATAATACCAAAATTCTCGAGAAAACCACTCTTTAGCTATCAGTCTGGGGTGGCCGCATTTGTATTACTAGCGTTGATAGGCTTTGCATCTTGGGCTCATCATATGTTTGCAACAGGTATGAGCTTCACTGAAAAAACAGTCTTTATGGTAGGAACGTTGGCTGCTGTTCCAGCTTCATCAATGCATGTGTTTAATTGGATTGCAACAATGTGGGGAGGTAGAATAAAGTTTGGTGCTCCAATGTTATTCGGAGTCGGTGGAATCATGTTGTTCTTTGCTTCAGGAGCTGGTGGAGTGGTAAACACTGCACTTCCATTAGACTTTATTACTCACGATAGTTACTGGGTTGTAGGTCACTTCCATTTAATATTGATGGGAACCGTATCGCTTACATTTACCGGGTTCATTTACTATTTGTTCCCGCTAATAACCGGTAGAATGTATAACGAAAGGGCAGCTCAGGTACACTTTGTATTGGCCTTTGTTGGAGTGATATTTGTCTTTATGACTCAACATTTGCTAGGACTGCATGGTATGCCGCGTAGAATAGCAGACTATGATGGGACAATACCTGGCTGGCTAATAATGAATCAGATTGCAACTATAGGCGCCTGGGTGGCTGGGCTGTCATATGTCATCATGTTGGTTAACTTGATAAAATCTGCCGGAAGTGGTAAGGAAGCAGATATGAAAGATCCTTTCAAAGTTGGAGAAGAATATTATGACTACACACGACGAGAGCCCCATCACTAGAACTAGTTCAAAGAGGATGGCAAAAGGCATCCTCATTGTAGTAATTACACTTGCAATCGGTACTGCTATTATAGTACCTTTCTGGCAAGCAATGATCCATCATCCTCCTGCAGCATCATCGCTTAAGCATGAAGAACCTCCTGCGATAGCGACTGGTACTCAAACTAGTATCGGAGTAATTGATGAAGCTTCAAGTCAACAATCTAAGAGTACTGCCAATGCAACTGCCACATCACCACCTGCAGCAGCACCAGCAGGTCCACCTGCAGCAGCACCAGCAGGTCCACCTGGAGCACCACTTACAATACTGGAAGGATCTTCAGTGCAGGGAAGTCCAAGTTACGATCCTGCAACTCTAACAGTAAAGAAAGGTGACAAGATAACTGTAACTAACAAGGATACCTTGCCTCACACAGTTACAAGCGGAACAGGACCAACTGATCCAAATAGTGCAGCACAGTTTGATACAAGTATTTTAGAGGCAGGAGCAACAGCAGACATTGAAACAACCGCCATAAACCCTGGAGAATATCCATTCCATTGCGCTGTTCATCCATACATGTTAGGCAAACTTGTTGTCCAGTAGCCATGAAAATTACAAGTAGATTTACGCATAAGAACATGATAAAGCGCCATGTCAACTGCAGAATAAAATGCTCCTAACTAAAATTTCCTTTTCTACCCTCTCGATACTATTTGCGCTTATCTTTATCGGAGGCTATGTTAGTTCATCAGGTGTAGGACTAAGCTGTCCTGACTGGCCTCTTTGTCCGGCAGGTCTTATCCCAATGAAAGAATTTGTCATTGAATATTTTCATAGAACTGTGGCTGCTACAACCGGCATAATGGTTTTTGTCACCATGCTTTTTACACTGAAATCAAAAGAAACTTCCAGATCCACAAAAATAGCATCAATGATTGCTGGAGCTTTGGTAGTAGGACAGATTACACTTGGTGCATTTGTTATTGTTGAAAAATTGCATGCGGTTCTTGTGACGATGCATTTAGGAATGGGATTAATATTATTTGCCATGATTCTTACTGTCTTTTTGGATGTAAAAGAAATTTCTAAAAAAGTTTCGCCGAATATACGCGCGATTAGTCCATCAGAGTAAAACATAATACTAATTGGCATAGCACATGGGGTATGTGGAAAGTAATGATGCCAAGGAAGATAGCCTATGGAGCTAATGCTGCAAGTGAATTTCAATATCCAGAAAATTCTCTTGTAATTACTACAACTACTCCCGATATCTATGAGAAATGGTTAAGCTATATGGGACTGCAAAAATATGAAATATACGACAAGGTAACACCAGACCCAGCTATTGAAACGATTGAAGAAATAAAAAGAAAATTTGAAGGCAAGGAAATTTCTGCATATATCGGACTTGGCGGAGGAAGCTCGATGGATGTATGTAAATATCTTGGAAAATTAACCGGGATTCCAAAGATTCTCATTCCAACTACTTTTGGAACTGGTGCAGAAATGACTACATATGCAGTAGTTAGTTTTGATCACAAGAAAAAACTATTACAGGACGAAGCTTTTTTGGCTGACACCGCCATTGTTGATCCTTATTTTCTTCCTGGAACTCCGTTTAATATTATGAGAAATTCTGCATGCGATGCATTGGCTCAGGCATCCGAAGGATTTGATAGCAAGCTTGGTAACCCATTTACTAAATTATTTTGCAAGGAAGCTTTTGATATACTTGAAGACGCAATTATGAATGATAAACAAGATCTGTTACCATACGGTGCTATGCTTTCTGGTATCGGGTTTGGAAATTCTTCGACTACGCTTGGACATGCTTTGTCCTATGTATTTTCTAACGAGGGGGTTCCTCATGGATATTCGCTTTCTTCATGTACTACAGTTGCACATAAATTCAATAAATCAGTATACTATGAGAGATTCAAGAAAGTATGTCAAAAGCTGAAATTTGAGCAACTAACACTAAAGCAATCTCTTGATGAAGCTGCAGACGTAATTATGCCTGATAGAGGACATCTTGATAATAATCCCATTGATGTTACCAAGCAAGATATAATACACTGTTTAGATGAAATAGTAAACAAGAATCCATTGCAGTGACTTAATATCCTATCCAGTAACAGAATCGCCTTGCATCAATAGCAGATCTTGAATATTAGTTTCTGGAATTGCATTTTATTATATATTTGTAATCAGATATCTGCTAAACAAATGTTGAAAGTTGTTTCAATACTACTCACAGCAGATGGAGCACTATTATGGCATTGTGTAATCGGCTTTTCAATCCGTAGCTGCTTCAGTAGATTCTAATTCCTTTTCACTATTAGTAGTTTATTTACTTCTATGGTCAATTTGGATTGATTAGTAGTATAATCAGATGGGTCATTAATCCACATAACTTAGGAGTTCTACAAGTAGAATATAACCGGTTAAGAAACCTTTAAATCCAGTTTAGCAAATCCTGACTCTTACATTGACTACGATCGATAAGAGCATGCAAATTAATGCTCCTATTAGCGAAGTTTTTACCTATTTTGCAAGACCTGAACATATGGCAGATCAATTTCCAGAGAATATGGGTTTGAATGTAATACCGATAGAAGTAAAAAATGGATTTGGAGTTGGCACAATCTTCAGAATAAGCGGAGATTTCGACGGGAAGAGATTAGAGTGGGATTGTGAGACGACAGAATACATTCCTCACCGCAAAATCGTGGCCAAAATGATCGAAGGACCATTCAAAACTTGGATAATCACAGTAAATTTTGAACCTTTAGGAGAAAAGGAAACCAAAACAAGCATAAAAGTAGATTACGATATGCCGATGGGTCCATTGGGAGGATTTATTGACAAAATAAAACTCAAAAAAATTGCTGAACGAGGAATTGAAAACGGCTTGTACAGAGTAAAGGCACTTCTAGAAGGGACAGGTTCAATACCAGTTTACATAACCCTTGATGCATATAGAGAAATTCTCAAAGAAAAGGAAAAAGCAAAACTTTCTGTATCGGAAACCATCATCAAAATAATAAAAGATAATCAAGTTCAAAAAGTGGCCCATCAATAGAACAAGGCCTAGCCATCAAAAATATCCATCTTTTTCGGCATCTTGATAATTACCGTAAGACTTAGTCTAGTGTAGCTTTTCTAATATATCTCAAGTTTAATTTAAATATCACAACCTAAACACACACCTTTTATGGGTTCGTAGCTCAGCCAGGTAGAGCGTCTGGCTCTTAACCAGTCTTAATTGGGTTAAAATGTCGTGGGTCCGAATCCCACCGAACCCGAAGTATCTTTACTATAATTAGTAACATAATAGCATTGGTATTGTTTCCTTATTCTCCATCGGTTGTCGAAGCTTCTTCCAATTTCAGGTCCTCAGTAATCGCATTTGATAAAGGAATTTTTTTTGTCAAGTCGGTGAATACAATTTTTATCGACACGCTTTGCAAAGACTTGTCATGAAGGGTAGTTCTTAGCACCTGTTCCCCGCCATCAATTTGAACAGCAAATCCACTCGCAGTTGAAGTTCGAATAAGTGTTCCGTTGGAAGCATAAACCTCCATTACTGCGTTTATTATTTGATTTTGTATTTTTTCATCTTCAAGAGTATATTCTACATTAACTTTAACTTGGTTTGCATCAATATTTGTAAGAGGAATAAAGCTCGAATTTACAACTGATATATCTATCGAGTCATCTTTTTGTGAGAAAGATTCTGGGATGTTAATGAGCATAATGAATATCGAAAAAACCATTGCGAGAATTAAAAATGGAGGCGTGGTTGACAGCAACCTATTTTTCTGAAAATCCATCGCTGTTGTTAATTAAAGTTTGATCGATTTAAATAAATTAGAACATTATACATATCTATATGATTCAGTAACGGGTTCTAAATCTAAGTATAATCTTTAAATAAAAATTGCAGCATCTGAAATTTGTGAGTGGAAGGTTGTTAACAAAAGGCAGCTCGAAAATGAGCCTTCTATGGACTATCTGTTTAACGATAGGTTTTCTTTTGGTTGCAATGTGTTTTTCAAATCAACATGCTCTCAGCCAAGGCTCTCAACCGCCTGTAATGGAACCTGCGCAACTGGAATCTATCAAGATAGATAATATTGTACCATCTCAAGCAGTAAATTTAGAAGAAGAGCTCGTGGTGACAGGTCAATCATCCGACAATGCTACGAAAGATTGTTCGGTCTCTGTTATTGTCAACAGCATACAACCATACCAAAATGCAGATGCTAGCGGTGCAGGAGGACCAACAGATTTTTCTCAATGGAAGTTTGTATTAGATGAACGATACACGCAACTAAAAGAGGGTAGCAATAAGATAACCGCGAAATTACTTTGTCAGACCTCCCCTGCAAGGTGGTATAGCGTTGTTGTCTTTGGCGTTCCCAAATCCAATGTTACCGAGATCGTATCTCCTCAACCTATGGAACAACAAGCCAACCTATCTGCAGCTACGGAACAACAAGCCAACCTATCTGGAGCTACTGAAGAAGCCAATAAATCTGAGGAGATGCTTCCGGAGCCTGCTCAGCAAGAGTTATTTGTTACAATCTCGCCACTAAAAAATCCCGTAGCAAGAGGCGACAGACAAAATGCCACAATCACCGTTATGGATTCAAGTAACAGGCCAATAGCAGATGCGCAAATTGAGGGAAATCTAATTTATCCCGGAGACAACTTCGAAAAGCAATTTAATGGAATTACTGATTCGCAGGGAAAATTTGTCTATTCCTGGACAATTGGCGAGAATGGCGATGTTGGTGTTCTTGATATAGAAGTAGAGGTTTCCAGCCAAGGATATCCGCCTGCAGAGGCGCATAACTCCTTTGAAATAACGGAATCAGGTGAATCGTCTAATACGGAGGACCCATTCGACAGCAATTCCGAAGACTGATAGCGAATAGGAAAGCCTCAAATTTTTTCGTCTGGATTCATTTTATAAAAGTCACTCCTGCCGTTAGGAATTTGCAAATTGAAAGTCGCGACGGATTCCAAAATTAGAACTCTAGCGTTATCAGTTCCACCGAACCTGACCTAATCGTTACCATTATTAGTAACATACAAAGTATTTTTGAGAACAATAAATGAAATTGAACAACATATTTCTTGAAATTCTCCAGAGTTCCCTCCCAATCAGAACGTTACACCTCATAAGGATATTTGTTCTCTGGTTCAAACCTTTCTGTGATAGTAACTCCTTTAGACAATTCCTTAAATTCAATCTTCACGTGGCGTCCATCATTCATTTCGTATTCAATCAATTCATGCTCTTTTATTGTCGTATAGACGCCAGTATAGCTAAAACTAGTGCTCTCGGACTTAGCAATCGTCGTGATTTTGAATCTTCCACCGATTTGCAGATTGTTACTAGCATATGATGTTTCCCAGTCATCCGAGGAAAAGGTCCAGTGTATGATGTGTTCTGGTTCATTCCAATAATTCCAAACTTTTTTTATTGGAGCATTTACTACAGTTTGTACAGCAATAACGTCTTTCATTATACCTAATAAAGCAATCGAGAATAAAATGGATTACGAAAGGTGGCCGAATAACTCAACCGGGATGAGAAAAGGCGGTCTTATTGTTCATTTACTTAACTCTTCTGTAACTATCTCTATCCAAAAATTATGTTAACATTTTCTAGTGAATCCTTACCACAGTATGGACAAAAGCTTGGATTTTTTGTAGTTGAAATTCCTATCAATTGAAATTTTATTTTACAAATTTTACAGGAGAACGTACTTGCATTCATAATCATTATCTACTGGTATTTTCCTTAATCTGAATGAAAAAATCTATCTTTAAGCTGTTATTATTATTTCTAATAATCATGTATTATAAAATATTATTAGGAAACTGATATTATTATAGATATGTGCTAATAAATAGAAACATTCTGAAAATCATGCCTCTACTGTTGATATTTACAATCATGTTGACTTTTCCCCTGATGCAAATTCATGCTACAGAAAATGTAAAGTGGAAAACCTTCAAGGAGAAAAATGGTCTTTTTACGATCAAATATCCATCAAACTGGACTCCAATTAAACTTAATACAAAAGAGACAGAAGAGTATTACCCGATCAACATGGTTTTTGGTTATTACAAGGGCAATTCAATAGCAGGTCTTACGATGCTTGCTGGTGAATCCATTTTTTATAATGCAACGGATATGGTAGACTCGTACGAAACTACTGTTCAAAATTATAAAAAATATGAATTGATTCAACCAACACAGTGCGGAAAATATATCATAAAGGGCGTTAGCGCCTGCGATACCCTTAGCACTTACAAGGACCCACTCTCGCCCAAAAAATCCATCGTAAATGACTTGCTTATTGGAATCATAGATGACGAGGGAGTGGAATATGTTATGGAATACAAAGCGACCAAGGACGTGTTCGATGATTTTCTACCTGTTGTAGAAGAAATGGTAAAATCATTTAACGTCACTGGAGACATTCTGTCTTCTGGAGAAGAATCCATTGGAGGCACAGATGACTCCCCGGATTTACCTCCTTTAACAGAATCTCCAACTCTCAAACTGTAAAATAGAAGCAGTTAGATCCAGAATCGTAATTCTAGCATTATCAGTTCCACCGAACCAGAACCTCTAGTACTTTAATTCATTATTGTTATTTTACACTCTCTCATGTCGAGGTGCGGGACTCGATTGTGATCATGTAGTCCATGCGGAAACTGACAATGAAGTTTCAAAGCAAGTGAGAATCACATATTCAATGCCCATGGAATGAAAAAACAAGACTTTATTCGAGCGTTTAACGAAAAATTAAAGTCCTTTATAAAAGACAGCTCGTGAACGGAAGGATATAAAAGATAAGGCATTTATCCAATAAAAGCCTCATTGGTAACATGATTAAAACAATGGGCTTCGAATCCGACAGGCTAGTGTCAATAACAGATAATATTGATAAATTTATGGATGATATGATAAAGCAGCATGGTAGCACATTCAGATTTATTGATATAAAATTTTCATCGACGCCCAAACTGATCCAGGACGCGAGCCAGAATGCAGATATTAATTATTCAGCGTTGCTTATCTATGAGATATAATTGTCAGATATTTGGAATACCTAATACCTAAACTCACGTTCATTTATACTGACGAATCAGAGGTCTCTAGAAGTTGCGTTGACAAAACGAACTTGCCATTAATCTTCCATTTTGCGCTTACTATTTCTTTTCCCTCCGGCCCCGTTACCCTTGGAACATCAACTTCGAGATTTTGGAAATTATAGGTAACTTCCATATTCTTACCTGTAAAATTGTCTACTACTTGCTTTATTATTTCCGGTAAGCGAGATGCACCCTCTTGAACTTTCTTACTTGCATCTTCAACTATGTCGACGCTCTCATGCTTTGCATTTTCCATACCCATATACGAACCATATCGTTTATAATAATTCAAAGTGTATTCTGATTATTCAAATATAATTTATTAAATATGAAAATCGATAAATGATAACGAACAAATCTTCGGGTTTTGAATTTACACATATCCTTAGTAATTTAATACGTCGGATTGTCATTTTTGTCTATTACATCTGGCTGGCTTTAACTTTAATCTGATCTGAAACTATTAAAAAATATAATGTTGATTCAATATTAGAAGGAGAAATGGACCAAGATAAAAAAATTGAAGCCGTAAGAAATAATCCCAAAAACAACAACGAATCTGTTCATAACGCTGTGAAAAAAGCAAGTAAGGATCCAAAATTTATCTCGCAAGTTGTAGAACAACTCAACAGCTTGAAATTCCCTGCGTACAAGCATCAGATTTTGAGTTTTGTCCAAAATAAATCTTCGGATGAGAACGCTATCGGCCTGTTAAAATCATTAAATGATACAGTTTTGTTTCGAGATAAATACGACGTAAAGCAAGGATTAGAGCAAGAAAATCCAGAATCAAAACAAAAAAACCAAATTTCCGACAATACGAGGGAAAATTTGGAGGTTCAACACCCAGATAAAACTCAGAAGCGTGAGGATTATCCCGAAACTCCTGCAACTGCGATGAAGAATTACATCTGCAGTTTTTGTGGAAAGGATTTCCAAAGTAAGGATCAATTAATAAAACATCAAGAATTTGAATTCAAAAATAAAGGGCAAGAATAGGTTTGTTATATAACGTAGTAACAAACTTAGTTTATAATTGCAAAATTTTCTGTCAATCAACATGTTATTTTTGACGGTGATATCACACGTTAGAATCTGCAGATTAAAGCAAATATTATATGCTTTCGGTAACTGGCACAGGGCCGAAATAATGTTGCAATAAAATTTAATATCTTATAAAGGATATAAGGGAGGTATGGGAGATTCCAATCTTATAGAATTTTATTATGTGTTCCTACTATCAGAAACAGTTTAGAGATGAATAAATAAAAAATACGAGTCGCTATTAATTCAGGATAGGATTGGCAAAGTCAAAGTTGTGCAAGCCATTTCTTATTATTGTTGTATCTGTACACGGAGAGTTATTTTCCGTATAATTTCGCCAGGTGCGACATCCGGTTTTATTGTTCTACGCATACTTATCATTCCATGCCCGATGTATATCAACCTGAGTATCTATGGGTCATAGTTTCTAAAATACAGAACCATTAAACAACGCCTATAAAGGATGTTGATGGTACAAATGTACCTGTTTATCGACTCGCCTAATTGGTTCTCGGGGTACAAAAAGCATGGTAACAACAGATAAAACATATACAATAATGATACTTGATGATGAAGAGGATATTCTAAACCTTTATAGTGATTATCTTTCTAGTATGGGACACCGAGTCATACGAACATATGTCAATGCAGATACAATTCTAGAAGATATCAAAATTGAGTCTCCAGATGTTTACATCATAGATTACAGGCTGCTTGGTAACATGAATGGAATTGAGGTAGCAATCGAAATTTTAAACAAATTTCCGTCAGCATGTATAATCTTCATTACCGCTTTTGAACTTGTAAAAAAAGAAATATCAAAACGGAATATTTTTCAAGACAAGAATATAGACATTTTAATCAAGCCTGTGAAATTATACGAAATTCAAAATTCTATATTAAATCTCCTAAGACCAAAGCCACAAAATCGGTTAGGTTTAAGTAGGCGGTAAACAAAAACGTACTTTTTATGAGATATTTTCCATAAACTTGGTCTTTTGTTATAACGCGAAGGCCTTTAGGATAATAAAAGTAACTGATATAAATAAATGAGATAAGGTATCCAGAATTTATACAAGATCTGACCATATACCGATATGGTGTTTGGAATTAATGGATAATAATGTCGACGAGATGCTCCTAACTCTTCATAAACTTCCTATTGATGTAAATGTATTGTCTCATTGGATTGAAGCAATCGAAATTACTGCGAAGAATATGTGTCATGATAATAAGGATAATATAGTATTCGAGTATTCACCCGAAAACCCCCTAAAATATTACGTTAAGGACTCAAAATCAAGAGACTGTTTGGTTAGGTCTATTGAAATTCATCTTCCTTCAATCCCTGAGTTACTTCAAGGTTTTTTCAGTGTGTTCAAGTATAATCTAAAAAATGTAAAATTAGATAGTTAGAAAGAAACTTTTAAACTTATGGTCCTGTGCCGTATTGCAAGAATGTTGTTCTATATCCCCTACAAAGGCAAAAGTCGTTATGACATCTCGATCCATCTGGACTATGTTCATCTTTTCTGTGCCCACAATTAAGGCAGATATCATGTAACTGCATGACATGTACGGCTCACATTATCATATAACGGTTCAAATCTAATTGACTGATGGGCCCTATGACGATGGTCAGACGTGCCGACCAGAATGAATAAAGTTGCTTTAGTAACTTAAGTACTTTAGTATCTCAATATGTTATTAAACAGTTCAAATTCTGACAGGAGGGAACAATTGTAAGGCGGATCGTTTACAAGTATTTCCTCGGCACCAATAGAAAAAGCTCTCCTATCAGTGAATTGGCTCAATTTACCGTCTTTGAGCCTATAATCAAGCTAGTAGCGTTACTACAAAATTTAACTCGTGTGGAGTATTTTCAAACACCACAAGTTATCAATAAATGAAATTCTAATTCAATTAATTCGTACACAATATTTGTCCTTTAGTAGACTTATTTGGGTAACACCGAAGGTACCTTACCAACCGATTCTACAGTCAAATTTCTAGTAACTATATAGCTCGTGATAAAATCACTTTTTTCTTTACAATATGCTATAACGTTGTAATGTTTCGTAGTAACCTATGCAGCATACGCATCAGTCGGTGCCAATGTTGCGGAGCCAGTTACATACTCTATATCAGGATCATCAATTAAGAGTCTCTCAAGATCATCGAGATACATACGAATCAATTTGACGCGAAGAGTCCTTTTTTCTTCAACGCTAGGAACTCGCTCATAACGGGAGTAAATCCAGTCCTTCTTCTTCTCAATGTCAAAGCGGTCAGCAGGATATACGATTTTTAACATAACACTTCCTTCCCAGTCTTTGTATGTCGTCTCAAATTTCAAAATGTCTATCAATAGCTTCTGGTCAACTTTTGGATACAAGGTCGCTGATTCTTGTAGCAGCTCGTAATATCTTTTTTTTATTTTATTTGCTCTAGTAGTCGGTTTTCCATCGGAGTTTTGAAATTCCTTGACCATCATAAACTATGGTAAAATATTTCATATAATGATTATGAGTTTTAAAGAAATGTGTCATTCAAATTCATGATTATCTGAAACCTCTTTTTGACTTAAAGTTAGGTACACGACACCGTTTTCAAACTTGTTTATCATTGTTTTAGGTACGTTATACTTATTCGGAGTTACGGGTCCGGAACTGACTATAATATGAAGAGGCTGAACGTCAGATATTACCCCAATTTCTTTTTCGTCGATGCTGAGAACCGGCTTATTGATTAACGCCCGCCAATCATCTATCTTACTCATTACTGATAAATGGTTCTTTATCGGATTTAATGATTGATGTTAACACTGTTGATGACTTATTCAATACTGGTGGAAACGCAATAGACCATAAAGCCAACATATTGGACATGTTCTTTCACGTCAATTATTTCATTTCCTGTTAACGTTGTCGAGCCTTGGAATTGATGGACAGATAGATGGCTTGCCTTTGACTAAGAGGTAATCCGTTATATAGTATGGTTACTGTAAAAGATTATGAGTAACCAAAACGCTTTATCGAATACAATGTACGATATCTTGAAAGCGATGGGCAAAGATGCAGAATTTCTTTACGATACCATTGACACTTACATAAAAGATGCAGAAAATGCAAATAAACAATATTTGGTTGACATATGGCAAAAGATAAAAGATGACAAGTTAAATCACTTAAGTATGTTGAAGGATGCTCTGGAAAAGGAGATCCACGGCCAATAACCTTTGTGTCAATTTCCATTATCTATAATATCTTCAGTTTTCCATCCTATCATAATCTCATAAAAAGAACTCGAAGAATCTGAATCTTGGTTATTTAGAGAGGTTATTTAGAAAAAAAACTGAAATAAACCAACATAGTAGACTGCGAATATCAATTATCCTCAATTAGAAATATGTGATCTCATAAATCCAAAATGAACGAACTCGTATCAAAAATAAACGAGGCTGATTCGATAATAGGTCAGATATGCTACATAGTGAATTGAGGATTCTGAATGGGATTTTGTAAGCCAGTAAAATAGGAATAGTAAAATCTTAGATTAGAATGACTTTAATTTCAATTCTGCAATTTAACTAAATGAAAGTGATCCGAACTAGGATACCAACTTATTAAATACTTTATATTCTTTAAAAAAGCATTGACCGCCCATAGAACTAAAAACCATAGAACTAAAAGCATTGACACAAGTTTACTACTTGTCATACCATTAATATTTATGATTTTTTCTTTAAGTTTGGTCAACTCAAATCATGTGTTTGCAGCAGAAAAATTTTCAGTGGATGTCAAAATAAATCTAAAAAAACTAAATCTTCCAGATAAATTAAAGGTTGTTGCCTCTGCTAGTGGTGAGCATGAAATTAAATATCTAACTGGAACGGAACTTAATTCAAACACTGCTACTGTTTCCTTTGAATTTAACCAGAAGAATGGCATTGTTGATATAGGTAGTAGAGATGAGTATTTTGTATGCGCATACGCACTTGACGCATATACAGAACAAATGGAATCCTTTTCCTGTGCTGAGGGCAATATTGAAAATACTGATGGAAAAAATACCATAAGTTTAGGGTCAGGTACTGAGCAAACATTATCCACGGGAAGGTTCCAAACTGTTAGTGGTGGACAAATAATGGATCCAACTATTAAAGTCTGGATACCGCTTTCTGATAGAAAAGATGTAAAAGCCCTCAAAGTAGTTGCCATGATTAAGGGCGAATTTCAGTCAAAGATTATTGACGCGCAAAAGTTGCTTAAACAATCTGAGGACAAAACTTTGATGATTCCCTTAGTATTCGACAAGATTCCTGAAATCGGTGCCATTCAGGAGGGCGATATGTTCTTTGCTTGTGTATCTAGCAATGAATTAAATCCTCCTGAAGGAACAGAATGTGAGCATAGAAAAGCCTCACATACAGCACATATACATAACATTATTGCAAGATAAAATAACTTGCCAATTTGTTAACGGATATTTTCTGGCCAGAAGATAGATAGATATGTCAAGAAAAACTCTATCAGTTGATTAAGATACGATTGATCTTGCTATTGATGAGTTATCGAAACTAATATTTCGGCTCAATAAGCTCCCGAAAAAAACGAGGAAGGAACAGAACACGATTAAAAAAATTCAAGAGATTCGAGATACAATACAAGATTCGGTCCTTTTTGCGAGATTGAAAAAGAGCATAGAGTAAATATTTTATATTCCTTTCTCTAAATCTGGTTCAATTATAATCCTTTTATTGTATATTGTCCATGACTTAACAAGTGTCGACAAGTGCCAAGAGACACGCGCGTGGCTGGTGGGCTTTTTCGGATTGGCCCATCAGTTATAATTCCGTAATCCCAGGTGACCAGCAAATGCTGGTCACCTGAACCCATTTTATATTAAATAACATTCGTCATACTTTATCCGCAAGTAGGGTGTATTTCACGCCATCCTTTCGATTTCAATTCGGTCTGACAGTAAAAGAATCATTACTAAGTTGTCATTTCATTCAAACTGTCTTGACATAGTATTTCTGCCAACATGGTATTATCACTCGGCAAACTTTTAAGAAAATCATCGACAGTGCCATTGGTATTTATTACTTGTTTGGATGTTTCCACTTTTTCATTAGTACAAGTTCCATTCTCATAAAGAAATGCATTTACGAAAGAAACACTATAACAAATTACAGTAATGCAAAAACTTACAAAATTATTTGAACAAACTTAAGAGAAGGGTATATGTTTATCAATCTACTTTAGGTTAACCGCCATTTGATATACTACGAACTCATCCCTTACTTATTGGCGTAACTGATTAATGGTGACTGGTTTTGGAATGAACGAATCAATAATCCCTAATTGCAAATAATGCTGAAAAGTTACATCATTTTCAATATCGTAAGCACTTATCAGCATAGTTCTGACTTTTTCGTTTAGTTTTTTTATCTTTTTTAAAAATTCCAGCCCATTGAGATTAGGCATTCTTAGATCAGAAATGACTAGAGCATAATCTTCTTTGTTGTCTGTAAAGTGTTCTAACGCAATTACAGTGTCATTGAAAGTAACAACTGATATACCATCAATATTATCGCATAAGGCATCATGGAATAATTCAGTTATGTCTATCTCATCGTCCACGATACTAACAATTTTTTTATTAGCAGACATTCTCATGAACGCTAACCGGAGTATAGACTAAAATGATGGACTAAATAAATTTTTCCTTAAAGAATGGAGTTCCTTCCATGAGACATATAGTAACTGCGGGGTAAAGTAAAATGATGTCAGATGTTATTCAATAAAGAACAATAAGAAATAGATAATTAGCCGATGGGATCAAGGAAGTAACCCCGAAGCTATCTTACCAACTGATTCTTCAGTCAAATTTCTAGTAATTATATAGCTGGTGATAAAATCGCTTTTTTCTTTACAATATGCCATAACGTTGTAATGTTTATCACATTCTGCTTTCATCGCTTTTATGTCCTCATCACATATTTCTAGATTCTTAGCAGTCTTTTTTTCCTCCATTTCATCCAACAAGAACGTGTCTATGTTACATCCGATACTTACGTCGTTAGTTATATTCTCTAATTGAGCAATTTTAGATTTAAAATATGGAGAATCTTTTAAAATCTCATAAAGATCTTTAACATCGTCCCTATTATCAAATTCTGGATAGTTTTGATGAAAGGCAAATATTAAAACAGGCTTATGGTTTGTTTCTGCGGATATGAGTATGATGAACAACAGTGAAACACTTCCTATAAAAAATACTAGCCTCATTTTATCATACTCTCTTCATTTTATTAAACGAGAATATTGCTTAAATATAGCCGCCCATGAATTTTACAGAAAATTAATTAGTAAGATTATTTCATGTTTCTAACTAAAACCCTTTTATTGCATTTTGGACATCTACATACATGTCAAGCGACCAGTGTGGTGATTGTAAGAAAAATATATATTCACCAAACCCGTTTCTAGATTTCTATGTATGTGATGAATGTTATCACAAACTAATTTCAAAAGTCTATTATCCAAATGCTATTGAAGCGTAAGGACACAGAGCATTACGAAAACTGTGAAACTGCATACAAACCTAATTGAGTTTTATATGCATTATTTCGTTCTGACGAATAATAACGGCATAATAATCTGTCGATTTGGAAATCTTAACAATCCCACTTAAAAAGAAGAATCCTCTTATTCATCTCTCAATTTATACAAAGTCTCGAATGGCAGAACTTTTATAAACTAAATACTATCTTTTCCTTGGCGTTATGAGAAAATCGTTACTGTTTGCAATAGCGTTACTAGCAACGACAATAGCTACAACGGCAACAACAGCCAATAACGCAAGTGCAGAAAAATGTGAAGATATAAAGGGTGTTGAAAAGTGGGACGCAGAAGGACATGGATCCAACGATCCATCTTCCAAAGAGTTTAAGGAGATGCTCAAAGATGATTCTGTAACCATATGCGAACTTGCTGAATCGATTGACCATATGGAAGTAAAAGGCTCTGTAGATGATTGGTCGGACTTTAAGGATTCAACTGTTTTCATGAGCACCACAGAAAAGGTGCAGGATTGTCTAAAAGATAGGTTCGATCTGCCTGACGATGATGGTGACGAACATCTAGCAGACTATGAGATCCAAAAATGTGCCACTGGCGATTACTAGACTAAATCTAAACTTTTATTCCTTTTTTTTAATTAAGCTATTAAGCTAATCTCAGAAATAACTGCTGTTTGGTTGAAGAAATCGTTATAGCAGTGACCGTAGATTCTAATGAGATTCAGAATAAGCAAGATAATTCTTTTTGCATTCTTGAAATCAAAAAAGGTAAATACCATGTTAGAGAACCCGACTGTATGCAGTGTCTGAATCTCGGACCTGTGTATTTAGTTGTCAGTCAAATCATTACAAATTAATAAATTCTAAGTTTCTACTAGAGGTATCAAATACAGCTATAGTCGCAAAAAGTCCAAAAAACCATCCTTTAGCTGTCCCTGGATTAATTACTCTTGTAGTTCCAACATATCTATTATCCTTTCTATGTGTATGTCCATAAATAAAAACATCAAAATTTCCGGATTTTATTAACCGTTCTCTTTTGCCTATATTAGTGCCATGATAAATAGCAAACTTCATTCCGTCGTATACAGTTTCAAAGATTTCTCCTTTCAGTTCTCCATGTATTTTGTTAAAAGCAGACGTTAGTCCCGGAATATCTTTGTCGTTGTTTCCCAATACGCCAACAAGTTTGACACTTTTAAAAGACTCAATCGCAGCGGGACTTGCAAAATCTCCGGCATGAATTACAATATCAACATGTTTATCGTTAAATTCTCTAACGGCTCTCTGTATATTACGAATATAATCATGAGTATCAGATATTAATCCAATTTTCATTCTATTTACATCATACATTTACCTTTTAATATAGTCACATCACCACAGTAGAATGGAACCATCCAAGATACGATATCGCTAAATGTAAAAGCTCGAAAAACAACGTCCGTAAATTACCAAAACGGCAGCCTAAGTGTTCTTATCGTCTTTATCTTTAGTTTTCTTGTTGGAATTCTCCGCTGCCAGATTAATGTCAACAAACTCAGGTTTTTTTACTGGAGAGTTATTTGCAATGTCGCACTCAAGTTTGAAGTCTTTTATACTCATAATACAGACCGTATACTTGTCATCCTCGTCGATAACCGAGCCAGGAAACGTTATCGTATAATTTACTTTATCTGCACCTTTTATCTTTGGATCTTCAGCATTGAACAATTTGGACTTGGTTTGATCTTTGACATTTACTAAAATTAGAATATCCTTGGTCGAACTCGTTATACCTGACAAGGTAATTATTACCTTAAAAACGTCTTTCGTATTTGCAATTTGAGCGTTAGCTATGCGAGTCAAATCAGAATTCGAAAAAACAATCGCAACGACTAAGATTGTGACTATACTTAATTTTGTCGCGTAAGTTCGTTGCAATAATTCCTAATATGCAATTACTACTCTTAAAATTTCTGAAAAAAAATTCCGAAATAAGTTATAGGATTTGGAGATGTCCGATTCAATAATGTTAGTATTTTATCCTAGAGAGAAAAATGTTATGCTAGAACCACCGAACCCGAATATTCGTTACCATTATACATTCGAATTTCACTATTCGTTACTTAATTGAATAAGTCTTCCCGATATTAATCCTAAAATTATTCCGTAGATCATGTGAAAAATTAAAGAGCCTATTATTACAACCATGTTCAGTCCTTGAAAATGTTGTGCTATTACAAAGACATATTGATTTGGAGCAGAAATGTTGAACATATCTAATTTCGGTTGTATGATATATGTTGTCAATGGTAAGAACAAGACCAACCAAAGTGATATTCCAGTTATGGTCCCTAAAATTATGCCACGTTTGAGACCAAATGGTATTAATCTATTCCAAAATATTGCTCCTTGACCAAGCAAGTTACCGGCTATAGTTCCAGTAGCAATGTGCAATAGAAGACCAACATATGGTGACGTATTGGAATCATGAAAACCTAGAGACAATCCTATTACAGCAAAAAAAGTACCGGGAGGAGTTATTGAAATAAAATCTATGGTAAACAATAATCCAGATATTACAATCGATGCCAGTAATCCAGCAAATGTGCAATAAGCCAACACATATCTTGATTTTTTCTCAGTTTTCATGAGATTGCTAATTTGCATATATATTAATAGCGTGTCTATCAGATAAGGTTTTCAATCGGCAGGTATTCGTTTCTTAATTCCACTAAAACATTTAGTTAAATATATAGTGGAGAAATTAATTTACCGATAACCCATCCCAACAAAACAAAAAATACTGAATTGATAATACAATGAAACATTAAATATCATTTGACACAACTCAAATATGTGCATATTCAAATCTAGCCGACCCCGACTACTTTGATACCACGATGCTTAAGTATGTTTAAATCTTGAGTAACGTTGTGACATATAAGAAAGAAATGTAAATTTGCCACAACAATATTTAGATTTTCTACAACACATCGGACTAATTTTAGTAATCAATAAGGTTCAAGTTGCTATATTGTTACTCAAAACGCTCCGAATAACAAGGAAACCGATAATCATGCTGCCACTTGTGTAGCGTGTTTTTTAGCGTGTTGCTTTCCGTCATCAAATACAATCTTTCTAGCATCTTGATGTATTCAGGATGCTTCTGGTGCGATACAAACCTATCCTTAGACATAGAGTAATAGGTTCCACAATCTTCCGATAGGTCGTTGATATTTTTCTCCACTACATCTACACCCTTTTTGAAGAATGTCAGTGCTCGCCCGTCGCCGGTATATTCGTAGTAGGTCATCAAGTTCGCAACGCAAAACAGTTGACTGTTGAGTATTTGAGCATTGTTTTTTTCAGCCGCCACTCCCAAAAGCCAGCCGTTTTGATTTAGAACGGGAGAATTCAAACCGTTGAATACTTTTTTCGAAAATTCTAAGTATTTGGAATCACCTGTATCATTGTATTTCTTAGCGGTAACAAGCATTGCCTTACTCTGAGCTTCACAGCCATACCAAGGCGCAGATATCTTTGAGTTAAAGTGCCAATTGTAGTTGTATGGTATCAAATAGTAATCTGAATGGTCTTCATAGTTACTGATGTCAAGGAACCAGTCAGCATTGTCAACAAAGTTAGGATTATAAACTTTGCCAATATTCAGGCCAAAGAGGTTTTTATAATCGACCATGGTATTATTGTATGCATCCCTTAGATATTCAATATCAGACCAGCCCGTTTTCTTCTTTTTATTGTTGTTCTCACTTGTTGAGTCAGCCTTACCGGCGCCTTCGTCATCATCATTGTTGTCGCTATTATCAACCGAGATAAGGAGCTTAGAAGCAGAAGCAACATCAACGGAATTATCTACTACCACTTCGGCTAACACATCAATTGGATTGACCATTGGATCGGTTGAATTTGTGAAAAGTATTATGAAACCAGAAACCAAGAGCGCCGTTTTAATTAATATTGCCATTGTGAGACTTCCGGAGACTTTCTTCATTTTTGTAGGAATTCCTTTTATCAGTATATTCAAACCTTTTAACATTGCTAGCATTACGTGAAATTTAACAGTAGTAACTCTGGCCCTAAAGATGGCAATTGATCATAGCACGGACAGTTGCTTCTGATGTCAGTACAAGTAAGATACTCCGGTTCGAGATATCCGTATCAGATGAATGTACTTCGGTAAAGAATATTATACCACATACAACCTAGTAAACTAGACATGTCTTACAGTCGCATGCCTCGATTCCCATCAGTTAACAAAGCAGGAATCGCTCTCGTTATAATTATAGTCATCATTATTCTTGTTGTTTCGGTAAAGTCTGTCGCAACGGTTCAAGCAGGATATAGAGGAGTAGTTCTCCATCTTGGAGCAGTTCAAGATCGTGTTCTTGGAGAAGGTTTTCATTTTGTGACTCCATTTGTCGAACAAGTCGTACAGATGGAGGTACGTACCCAAAAGTTCCAAGCTGATTCTTCAGCGGCATCAAAGGATTTACAGGAAGTTCGTACAACAATAGCACTAAACTATAGAATAGATCCACAGCAAACTAACAAGATATATCAGCTTTTAGGCGCGAATTATCAGGATCGTGTCATATCTCCTACCATACAAGAATCA
>DATFBL010000106.1:0-2213 GCA_035253865.1 Nitrososphaeraceae archaeon
ATTCATATCAGAAACAAACAATATGGCAAAGACTAAACTGACTCGCTTAATAGCTGGAGTTAGTATAAGGAACATATAATGCAAATGAATATTTGAATCGTGATAGACATTTAGTCTGAACTTTTAAAGCTGCAACTTCTAGACTCGATTGAATTTTCATTTGAATCCCTCTCGAACCGATTATTCTTCAATTTTATTGTGGGCAAATAATGTCAAACTATTATACTACCCATTGACAATAGAGAGAGTATGTGATTGAAAGACCTTGGATAGTGTAGTAATAATTCAAAGAGATGAGAGATGGGATCCAAGGAGAAAAAAGTATTTTCATCCCAGATTCGTCAAGGTTTTATCAGGACAGGAAATCAGATGGATAAACCACGACACGAAGAATCATAGATTAGTTTCAGGCAATCCAGATACCCTCATTTCTGATGGAATATTTGATACTGGCGAAATCGTGGTGGGAAATTCCAGTTCTATCCAATTCAACAGCTCTCAAGCAGCGAAAAGTATGCCTTATTTTTGTTTACTTCATCCTAACGAAAGAGGAACGGTGGTTATTTTACCTGTGGAAGAAGATTCCATTACGAACGATGAGCGCCTGGAGTTGCTGGAATCTACTTTTGCTTTCGATAACTCAGCGGAATTCAAGAAGATGCATACAAGTCTAGAAAAATATGTTGACCCTGTGGTGTTAGAGCAAATTAGAGATCCGGAATTAGTAACCATGCAGAACAAGATTCTGACTATTGTGTTTTGGGACATAAGTGGATTTTCTGTTTTGTGCGAAAGTTTACAGTTTCATCAAGAACTGGTGGTGGCATTCCTCAGAGAATTCTTTTCAGAGGCAGCTACAATCATCCACAAATATGACGGAGTATTGGATAAGTTCATGGGAGATGGAATAATGGCATTCTTTGGTTTTAAAGATACACATGTTAATGATAATGGAAAAAAGGGTGCCATATGTGCAGTTAATGCAGCGTTAGAATTAAGGGATTTTTTTGAGGAGATCAAGGTGGATTGGATTGACCTCTGGAAATCTAGGTCAAGTCAAAAGGAGGAAATATCAATTCATCTGAGATGTGGCATGAATACTGGAAATGTATTGGTAGGGCTCATATTGACGGAAAAGAGAGACCAATTTACAACAATAGGCACTAATGTTAATTTAGCTAGTAGAATGGAAGGCGTGGCTACTGAAGACCAAATCATTGTCTCACCATCCACAAAGATGCAGATAGAGGATATATTTAATTTTAGATCAATTCCTATCAAGCGAACAATAAAGGGCTTTGAGAATATAGCAGAATGTTATGAAGTATTAAGCAAGAGGGACAGGGCCAGTCTCTATTAATTGCAAAGATGCAATTACGGATTTCATCTGCTGGAAGGATTTTTTCTTAAATATACAGAAATTTCGTCACAAACATTTATGCTATTAGCACTCATTTATTTAGCTATATACCCGCTATGATACTGCGCTGCTCGGCAACAGGATTCAATGCACAATTTGCTCAAATTTGAGAAATTCAAAGAATATGATATACAGTCATCTACTTTTATTTCAGAAGGTCATTTGTATGTCTATTATTATTATTATTATGAATGCCTAAACCCTATTAACGATAGTAGCGGAGAGATGTATCCATTCAAGATGGGAAGATCTGCAGTAAGAATCGCTATCAGCATGCAGGCTAGTGGGTTGACTTTTGATTTCACTGGGTCTAAATTTTGAAGTTTTTTCTGCCGGAACCCTCTGGGGCCACTACAACATTGTCCTTCAGAAAAGGTTTTGTAATGTTGCTATAATAGCGTGAGATTAGATCCAGTTAAGAAGTGATTAGCTAAGCTGACTTGCAGCTTTGGATTCAAATGAATATTTTTTATCCAAATCCCAACGGGCCTGCTCCCTTATCAGTTCTTCTCTTTTCTTTCTCCTACTTCATTCCATCCACTCAGGTCTACCTCAGTAAATATCGCTTCATTTCCCTTTGCAGAAGCAATCCATTCCTTTAACTTCTGTTTCCAATCTATTTCCTTTTCATCCACTCCCATCTCATCAAACGCATCAACAAATCTTGTGTAAAACTCATCCACTTTTGTCATTGCTCTAAAATTCTCATCTTCCTTTAAGCCAATAGCAAATTCATTTCTGGCTCCATTTGTATATATACAAATTAGTAATTCTCGATGTTTATTTTTATTAG
>DATFBL010000107.1:0-2303 GCA_035253865.1 Nitrososphaeraceae archaeon
ACATATAATTTGTCTTGAATGGTAACAACTAAGCAGGTCTACAAATTCGTTGCTGTATTTGGAACAATGGGTTTTATTGCGGCATTTATTTTGTTTCTGACTTTCATGTTTTCAAAAATGGATGCCTTCATTCAAAATATGAAAATTTGATAATTTACTACAGAAATGTTGATATCATAATTTCTGCCTATGAAAATATCTTGTATTGAGTGAATAGTGTTATGTATTTTTCAGAATGATGATCTTATAAAAAATTTGAATTATTGTGTTTGATTCTGGGCTTGCGGTAACGGCAGCTGGAAGAATGGAAATCCACTGCTACCCAGAGCGTAAGGCATTTGTCCATTCCATTTTGTGATAGCCTGCCATTGAAGATATTCTGGGCTTTCTCTTAGTTGTTGAGTGATAATATTTATGGCTTCAGATTCACCACTTGCCCTGGCAGCATTTGCTCTTGCTTGACCCTCAGCCTGGGCTACTGTTTGGTTTGCGACAACCTCAATGGCCCTTAGATTATTTTGTTCCGTAAGAAACTTTTGAAATGCAACTACTTTTTGTTCTATTTGATTAGAAAATGCATCCGAAAATCTGAAATCAGTGATAAAGACATTTTGTACCTGGATGTTATCTCTCGAAAGTGTACTTCTAATGGCATCAGCAATTACACTTTTTGCTGTTTCTCTTTTTGTGATTAATTCTTCAGCATTAAATTTGGCTACGCTAGCTTTTACCGATTCTTGTATAGTTGGAGATATCACACGGTCTGCATAGTTAACACCCAATATTTGGTAGATTTTGTTTGCTTCCTGTGGATCGATTCTGTAGTTTAATGCAATAACAGTTTGTACTTCCTGCAAGTCATTGGAAGCTGCGGTTGCTTCTGCTTGGAATTTTTGAGTTCTTACCTCCATTGATACAACCTGTTCAACAAAGGGCGTAACGAAATGTACACCCTCTCCTAGTACCCTATTTTCGACTGCTCCAAGATAAAGGACAACACCACGATGACCTGCTTCTACAATTACGATTGATTCGGCCAGTACAACAATGATGACGATTACAGTGATAACTGCTGCGGCAATTTTTATTTTATTCGTGGTCGGAAATCGTGGAGCTTTATAATATGACATCCTTGACTAGGTTAGAAGTTGTGAAGTATTCTATATATATTTAGGCTTGATTGTATTCCTGTTTTGCTTAATAAAAAAGACAATAAATTATTCTCTTAAAAGAAAGATAATGCTAACGCTCATAGATATTTGTTGTTCACCGGCTATTATTGGAGTTGGTGCTGAAACTCCATCCATTTTAGAAGATTCAGCAGCATACATTGTTGGTCCGGGTAAAAACGGGGTGGCCTGATCAATATTTACCGACTTTATTCCAGATATTTTAACTCCCAATGCGGAAGCCGCGATATCAGCTTTCTCTCTTGCATTATCAATTGATTCCTTCAATAATTCGTTCTTGATACCTTCAAGTTTCTTATCGGACACGCCAAAGTATATACTATTTACATTATTGGCACCTGATGAAACTGCGACGTCAATCCATTCCGAGGAGCCATTGACGTTATAGCTATCTATCTGTATTGAATTTCTAACTGTAAATCCAATCAATTTACCTTGGTTACTATCTAGGGTGTAGTCGCGATTTGGAGTTATTGTAAATGACGATGTGCTTGTTTCATTTTCACTGACTCCCGCTATTTTTAATCCATTGATAATCTTATTCATTAGTTCAGAATTTGCTGCCAAAGCAGCCTTGGCTTTAGCATTTGTTGTTTCTACACCTAATGATATGGTAACTTTATCTGGATTTGTTTGGGTTGTTGCCGAACCAGTTACGAATAATGTCTTGTTATCAAGCATGGTGGTCTGAGCATGTAGATTGTGATAATTGGTATTACTAGTATAAATCAACAAACAAGTAGTAATTGCGATTAAAAGTGTCATTACAATCATTTTCATTGAAATTTGCTTTATCATGATTGAAAATTACCCTAACTATTATAAAAATAACAAGTATAGTTTTTCCACTAGCTAATTTTTGACTGTGTAGCATCTAAATTTCTTTGTCGCAGATGACACATAATTGAAATATTGAACTTTCATTTTGGCCCATTTAGTAGGAGTAAACAGAAAATGATAGTCAGTATAGAGAATCTATTGAGATGCAAGAAAGTTTTATTACTTCAAAATCTGGAAATATGGTATTGAGGCTTTTTCACCGTACTAAATTTCTTTGTGAAATTGATCAGCTGAAATTTGATACGTATGAAGAGTTGATAAGCCATATGAGAC
>DATFBL010000108.1:0-23424 GCA_035253865.1 Nitrososphaeraceae archaeon
ATTGTTTCTTTTACTTGCAGAATTCTTCCATTATTTGGGTCTAATTCCAACGCCTTGTCAATCCAGGCAACAGCCTGTAGATGCTCACCTGCACCAAACAATGAGTCTGCCTTTCCTCCTATAGCATATGCATCATGTGGATCTATGGCAAGAACTCTGTCATACATTATTATTGCTTCGGGATATTGTCCGAGCTCTCTGAGCGCAGCTCCCTTACTTATCAAGGCCATTAAGTTTGTGGGATCTATACCCAAGGCTTTATCTAACCATGCAATAGCGTGTTTACCGTTACCTTGACTCACGAGATCTGTCCCTTTCTGAACTAATGCGGGAACATTATTTTGGTTTACAGAAAGAGCCTTATCGTACCAATTAACTTTTGTATTTAGAGACTCTACTACTGAAGCATATACTGGAACCGTTTGTAGAGAGAGGACGGTCAAAAATGTAGCTGAAGCTACAAATGCAGCTAAAAGCACGATGTTTTTATCACTTGAATTTGAGATATTCAATTTTGATATCGTTACTCCTATCAATACCATTACTCTCCAATCAATATATTCCCGTAAACAGCATTCAATTTATGAAAGATTCGGATACAATCATAACTATCGAAGACATAATTCTCTCCTTGAATTTCCATTGGTATCATATTGTTCATGGTAAGCTCTTTTCTACACAAGTCACAAAATCTACCACTTTTCATACCTACAATAGGCCGGAAATAATATAAGAAAGGTGGCATTACAAAGTACTATATAGTGTTACATTGTGTTCAATAGTAATTTTACGCTCATATTATACCTCATAAGTAGTTTCAGATGCTATTATTAAAACGGAATTCCATAGAACATTTATCTTCAACTTTTTTATACTTTGTTGTACAAGTTCGATTAACGCAACCAGAAACAACTGATGGGTGTTTGATTGTTTCTTGTTCATCATTCAATCATACCAACTCTTCCCATCAGTTGTTCTTTTATATAAGAACTATGCTTTTCGGAAATTAACATGATAGTGGAGAATGACATGGTTTGTGACTTTTTGGTAGAAAAAAGTTCATCTCACTGTTTGGATTCCTTCAAGTTGGGTTGTTCAAAATGTCATATTGGATTGGTAAAATCAGCGTAAAATATTTCAGAGGTTGAAAACATTATGTACCTTGCTTGATGTTACTTATATTGCATACACTGATTGTTACTCACTTCGCCCAGTAAATTTGAATTAACAATAAGATGATGTATATTTCATGTTAATCTTGGCTGCAACTAGACATTGTTCTGCTTATTTGAAAATAGATTGATTATCCTCCTGACTATCAATAATTTATCAAATTCATTGTCTCTAGCTATCCACAATATTGTAGACATAGTATAAACAGGTAGGAAATCTCCAAGGAATGGAATGAATTCGGCCAGATTCATTACTACTGAAACTTTGCTCTTAGTTATCAAGTACAATAAACCAGTCACAATGACGTCAAAAATATCACCTATTACAGGTACTCCAAATATTGGCGCTGCCAGATAATCAAGAAAATCAGCCAAAATTGATATTCCCAATGCCACTGCAACCCGAACTTTGAAAAATCGTCTCTTCTGTTTTTTTATAGATTAGTTCCCTCTTGATAAAATAGAATCAGAAAGTGATTTATGTCGTATTACCATAAATTATTCGAGCTTTTAAGAATTTGTGATAAATTACTTAAACAGGATTAATTTTCTGGAATTGTTATCTGTTTTTTCCATACATTTGGTCCTACAAAGAATTTGTTCCTACCTTGCGCTTTAATATCCGTAAAGATACAATTGGAGATATACTCATTTCGTAGTCCGAATTATCAATATCTTATCAGAAGCAGACTCTGCACCAACTATCTCTCCAGTTCTCCCTAACAATTGGCGAACTTTCGCATCAGGACTTGGCAATGGAAATGATTGAAATTCTTCAACAGATGGGTCGAATCTTATCATGGCATTTGAACCAAAATCACTGATCCAAACTATATCTTTATCATCAACGAATACTGCATAAGGTTGAGGGTTCTGACCTGGCAACTTCCATTCTTTCCATTCGTTGGTAACAGGATCATACTTACCCAAGTTACCTGCATTCCATTCGGTTATCCAGAGATTACCTGTGGAGTCAGACCAGACACGTCTAGCCCCTTGATCGACCGTTGGTGGATCGATGACAGTTGCGTTACCAGTCTCCAAGTCTATTTGAGCAATATAGCTACCCGCCAACGACACAAAGTATACATCTCCTTCGGGTGTGGTGGAAATACCGTATGGACCCTTTCCCCTTGGAGCTTCGAAAACTTCCATTTTTCCAGTATTTGGATCCAGTCTTCCATAAATTCCCGATTGGCCAGTAAACCACAGAATTCCCATATGATCAAAGCTAGCAGTGTTTAGGTTTGCATTTCCAGTATTTTCAGGCAATGGGTAGATAGTAACGTTCTTAGTTATAGGATCCACTCTTACAATAGCGTTAAGTCCCCCATCAGTAATCCATGGGGCCTCGTCGGGGCCAACAATGACTCCATGCGGTGCGGATCCTTCTCCCAACTCAATATGTTGTGTCCTGCCAGAAATTGGATCTAGTATACCTAAGACGCCTAATCTCTGTGCAGTGTACCAGATCGATCCATTCTTCGCAGGTGCCACATCATGCGGATGCGATCCTGGTGGGACTTGGAATTCCTTTAATAAGGGATTAGTATCGGTCTGTGCAAATTCGATATCCTGAAAAATTGGAAAGATAAAGATTGATACTAGTAATAAGCACATATGACTCGTCATTAACATGATATTTCATTCGTCTTATTTTATTTTAACCAATGTGGGTGCATCTGCATCGAAATTCACTATCTTTAAAATGGGCCCAAGGGGATTTGAACCCCCGGCCGACCGGTTATGAGCCGGTCGCTCTAACCAGGCTGAGCTATGGGCCCGACAAACTTTTTCGATATTGAAATATGTATAAAGGTTTTGAATAAGTAAATCTTTAGAAATTGCTTTGGGATTCCCGATTCCTGACTATCAAGTAGACAATGCGCTAGTTGAATGGTTTCACGTATTTTTCATAGACTGCATCTAATAGCAAATTTTGTGCATCTAGAGATTTTACGGCTGAGTCAACACAAGACTCGTATTCATTGTTAGGAATTTTTCTAATCATATTCCTCCATATAGCTGCGTGCCTGACATCTGCTTCCTGATGAATTTCAAAGTAGTTAGTTGAGTCAGAACTCGACAAATTGTAAAACTTGTTCAATCCTTCAATCTTTGACCTACTTATGTTTGGTAAGTCCAGCTCATACGCATACATCGCGCATACTGCCTCATTCAATGGTTTTTTAGTTAACTCCACAAGTGAAGATAAAGCTTTATTCGTATTTTCATCACAAACATGATTCAATAGTTCCTTCTTTTTGACACCCAAAGAAGTAGCAAATTTCATCCATGGCTCAATATGACTTAGTTCTTCTTTTTGACTCTCTTCAACGGTAATCCGTAGCTTAGACTCACCCATTTTCAACATGATATTGTTAACTAATTCAGGAACCGCTTTCACTAATTGGAAATACTCCAAAGAATACCCTTGTAAATGATTAATGTTCAATTCACCGTTTGACCACATCTTATAGAATGGATGTTTCAATAGACTCCTTTTATCTACTTCTTGATCTATCCTGTAAATCAGTTTGTTCATCAATTACGATCATCACTTACCTATAATAAAACCTTGTGTGATAAAAACTTCTTAAATTTATCTTAATCTAGAATTAATTCGATGCGGACAATTACTTGTCAATGAAAACTTTGAACAAAAAAATCTGGCCGTAAAGTATTATATTGTGATTTATACATCATCCTAGTGGCTCCGGTGGTGTAGTAATCGTACATAAAAATGCGATTGCACAGTCCGGTCAAGCATTGTGGCCTTTCGAGTCGCAGATCCCGGGTTCAAATCCCGGCCGGAGCATTATTGATTAATCTCATATTAATACGAATTGAGGAAAACCCAACAACTAATTTTTTTGAAATGATAGGAGAAAGCGATTAATTCGATTGAAATTTTGTAAAAGAATTAAATATCAATGAGTGAACACTAGTCTAGGCTAGACTCCATTTTTGAATAGAAGAAATATTGAAGTAAACCCGCTTTTGGAACAATTCAGTTCTTATTTATCAAGAATTGACAAATATCTTGCCAGAGAATTAGATCTTTACTCTTGGTCTGAATTTTACACACCTTTAAGATATGCGTCTGATGGGGGGAAGCGTATTAGACCACTTATACTGGTTTTGTCCGCAGAGACGATATTGGCTAACAAAAAACCTACAACAAATTTCACTGAAGACATGTTCTTGGCATCATGTGCGATAGAATTACTCCACACAGAATCTGTAATTCATGACGATATAATAGATAAGGAGGATTATAGAAGAGGTAAGCCGTCATTCCACGTCAAGTATGGATACAACAGTAGTATTCTTACAGCTGATTTTGTTCTTGGTATAATCTTGAATATCTGCACCAAAATAAACAACGTCAGGGTGTCGGCAGAATTGTCAATGGCAGCGACAAAGATGAGCGAAGGAGAAATGATGGAGATAAAACTGACCAAAGATCCTTCATTAAAAGACGATGACTACATTAAAGTCATTGAACATAAGACTGCGTCCCTATTTGAGGCCGCATCAAAAATAGGTTCTATATTGGGAGGAGGGGATGATGAAGAAATTTGTGCAATGGGAAGTTTCGGACATTTAATTGGAATAGCATACCAGATTCATGATGACATCATGGATTGGAATAACGAAGATAGATTGTTTAACATTTTAGTGAGAAACAATGAACAATCTGTTGAATTTATAGACAGAATGGAACAGTTGTACATCTCTTATTCATCCAAGGCGAAAAATGAATTAAAGAAAGTAGACGATTCTGTATCGAAGAAACATCTTGAACACCTGACTGATTTGACCTTTCTGCAATTCTAACTTTGTTTATTTATAGCAATTCTAATTTGTTTTAATTTTGTTTGCTTGAGATTTAGAACCTATTACAAATTGAGATCGATATGAATTAATGAAATGTAAGGCAAATTTATCCGCACTTTTTTCTGAACCTCTATGTTCCATTCCTCTGAATCTCAAATGGTGATAAAACTCATGAAGAATAACAAATGGGTTATAAAATATCTCTGAATTTGTAGCATAAATGCGTCTTTCATTGCCCACATATACAGCATGCACTGTCTTTCTTTTACCCTTAATGGTACCAACAACAACCTCTGGAGCTCGGATGCTATAATAATTTGAAAGTAACTGAAGTGATTTTTCTGTTCTCTTATTTAGGATGAGATTCACTATCAATGCTTGCGTTTTGGGATCGGGGAGTTTCATAGGTATAATTCATTTTTCTCCATTAGATCTGGAAATAGTCTGAGTAGCGAGCTGGACCAAACATAGTGTGAAGCAAATCAATCATCATTGATTTCAAATTTGAAATACATCGTATTATTCACTTTGTGTATCTTCTTGAAAGTCCTCTTCAATTTCTTCAAGATCATCTTCTATATCTTCTTCAAAATCATCTTCTATATCCTCATCATCTTTGGAAACATCATCATTTTTCTCAGCTCTCACAATTGTTGTCATCGATATTATCTCGGTAATATACCCTCCTTCAAGGTAATTAATAATTTTTTAGAAACAGACCCTTTTTGTTTAATGGTTCACATCAATCATCAATCTTCAAAATGATAGCCAGGGTTTGTAGCGAGTAGATACCTTGTCATGGCAACCAAGATGTATTAATTGAGGAGTTTCAAATGTAGGCGGCAACTTTATAATAATTCTTGTCCACAATAAGATTTACAATGATTAATGCAATAGGCGGTGTAGTTGTAATGGTAGCCGACCAAGCTCAAGCAGTAAAATTTTATACAGAAAAAATTGGTTTTGATATTAGAATAAATGTTCCTTTTTTTGGTGGAAAATGGATAGAAATCGCTCCCAAAGACTCTGAATCGACCCTAAGCATCATGGAACCAAATTCACAAATGATGTCTCCTGAAGAATTAGAAGTTGCTAAGAAAAGCATTGGAAGGAACACAGGAGTTTGGTTCTATACAGCAGATATTCAATCCACTTATGAAGAACTCGAATCGAAGGGAGTTAATATTACAAAACCAGAAAAACAGGAATGGGGTGGTAGAATGTCTCTTATAAAGGACCTAGATGGAAATATATTTACTCTCTTGTCATCGCCTGAAGGCTAATATTGATGATTCATAATTATTTTGGCCTGGTATAATTCGATAGAAAATTGAAAATCGGAATTTGGAAATATTTTGCAGCCCGGAAAATTTCTCAATGCGAGATGTCTATTTGTTTTGAACTATAATCACAGAGATATTATCTTCACCGCCCTTCGTATTTGCGCTTTCAACAAGCAAATTACAAACAACTTGTGGACCCAATGAAATATTACTCCTTAATATGGACAGTATTTCTTTGTCATCCAACATATTAGTAAGACCGTCCGAGCAAAGTATAATGCAATCATACGTTCCAACAGTATATTTCTGAACCTGAGGAATGGACAATCTGACGGATCCTAGATAACGTGTAACAATATTACGTAAACTGTGCATTCGAGCCTCATCTTTGCTAATTATCCCTTGCTTTACCATTTCCATAACCAAAGAGTCATCGGTAGTCAATTGTTTCAGATTGTCATTTTTATTATACAAATATGCTCTGCTGTCACCTAAATGAATGTAATTAACAACGTCATCAATAAAAATTGAAATGACAATAGTTGTAGCCATATTCATTAGATTAGTATCATTTTTTCTATGTAAAATGATTTCCTTATTTGCCTCGTCCAGGGAGTTATAAATAATTTCTCCAAGGTTCTTCATTTGGGGTTCCATAACAGAGCTGGACAGGATTTTTGCGATGGTATTAACTGCAATGTTACTTGCTATCTCACCACCTTGGTGTCCACCCATCCCATCAGCTAAAATATAAACACCTATCTTGTCATTTGCATAAAGAGCATCTTCATTATTCTCTCGTACTAGTCCTTTATGAGATTTATGGCCTGAAATCAGCAATGGGTTCATTTACCAGAAAATGGTATTTAAATTGATATCACTAAATTATGGCAATTTCTAGATTATTTAATATAATTTCATCTCGTTTTAGATTGAATATTGTGAAATCGTTGTTCCTCTTCAAGGAAATTTTTTTCTAATCGAATCGAAATTCTAAAACAATTTATCAAATAAATACGTTTGGCAAACAAAACTCTGTTTTACTAGCGGAAAAAATCTATACACTGCCACGGTCAATTCAAAATACATGTGATACTAATTATGGATATTATTTATAAATAATTTTATATTCTCTGTCAAACTCTGGTTCTAATTTCTTTGTTTCAATCAGCTTATCATCATAGAGTGTGCCTATTCCATATTTATAGTCAAGATGCAATTTTGCATATGCTGAAGTCGTGTCATTTTCTATTTTTTCAAACAAACCTCCGCGTTGATTGGGCGTAGAAACCATTATCGTCTTGTAATTAGTTCTCACTGAATTTGATTGAATCGCCTGCCCTAGCTTAATCTGTTCTGAATGACCCAAAAAATCTGCATCGTCTACAAACAAATACGCCATATCATAAATTGCAAAATCAATAATATCACTCAGGTCCAGAATTTTTATCCGGGTTTTTTTTATCCATATATCAGTGAATTTTGAATCTAACTTTAATAATGGAAATCTTTTTTCAAATAATTTCTTTAACATTGCATATATGTTATTATTAGATTTACTGTCATTTCCCGAAATAACGTACATTGATTTGTGATCCAACTCCGATGAAAAAAGGATTTTCCAAGTGAGGTATCTAAGAATAAATGTAGTCAATCCAAGTCCTCTTGCCTTTTTTATCCAGACATGCGGATTTTGTTCTAGTATATCAAAAATAATTTTTTGAAATCTAAATAGAGGGTATGAAACGCCATCCTTTCTAGGCAATGACAGCATATGATTAAAGCAGCAGTATCCGTCTTCTGTTTCATACTGGTTTCTGTGTAAATAAGGGTCCCAAATCCAAAACGGGATATCCAAAAATGGTGATAAAATATCCTTGCCTTGCAGAGTGGAAGATGGATCTAGCTCTCGCATTTTTCAGTCCCCAAAGCATCCTTTGTTTCCGTTTTTAATAGAAATTCCTAAACAAAGTTAACCGAATAGTCTAGTCTTTTTATTTTATAAAGACATTTTATGAAAAGTTTGGACAAGAGCCACATCTTTTAGACATAATAGTGAGCAAATGTATTGGGTTCTGACGAATCTCTATCCTTCATAAATTGCGAATAAATCAGATCACCATAGACAACCAAATCTCTGGCAAGAATCTCCATTCTTGATTGCAATCTCTTGTTGACAATTTGACCATCTTGGTCCATGTCTTCTCGCTCGTTTATCGAAATGCCATATGGCAAACTCCAAGCATAGCACTGTCTAACTGCGGTTCTCATCTGATCCATGACAGTTAGACCTTTCTCATGCGATGAGACAATATATCCAAAAGTTTTGCCAGCAAATTCCTTCCAGAAAAAATCAAGAAAGTTTTTCATTGTACCTGACATTGATCCATGATAATCAGGTGAAGCTAAAAGAAATACGTTGGCCCAATTTACGTCAGATGTAACCTTTTTTACATTTTCATTTTCAATTCCATTTCCGGGTCTATATATAGGCAACTCGGTTTCTAAGAGGTTTACAATTCTTATTTCAGCATTATATTTGATGGAAATAGTTTCAAGTACACTTCGTAGAGCTCTAGTGCTAAAGGAATTTTTCCTCATACTGCTTCCAATACCCAATACCTTAACTGTTTGTCCCGTAAGTTCTAATCCAAATATGGAATATATAAAATATTTTTCAGCAAAGTGCTGAACTATTTAAAATAAGTATTAAGATGTGTAATGTTAATAATCTATTGTAAGAAATGCCGATAGTCATCCGACCTGATTCAGAATTCACAGATTTGTTGAGAGATAACTTGAGAGTAAGGTATGATGAGAGGAAAAAGGAAAGAGTGGGACCAGCTCCCATACATGTTTCAGATATACTACCAAGCTCTTGTATAAGAAAACAGTACTATTCCCGAATCTATCCGGATGAAGCTCCTATTACAGACGAATCCATACATCATTTCGTTAGAGGTGAAGCAAGCGAGTATGCTATTACGAAGCTTGCTAAAATTGGCGTAGCACAGTCGGAGTTACAAATGGATGGAATTGTCGCTCATCCTGATATAATGGACAATACCGATAACAAAACCATAATAATTGAGTTAAAAGATACAGTCACAGGAAAGCGGCTAGATATTAATGATTATACATTTCGTTCCTACTTAAGACAACTACTTTACTATTTAGTAATGACGGGCATTGAAAAAGGTATAATTTCAATCAGATATAATATTAGGGAATTGAAATTGATCAAGAAAGACGAAACTGGAGAGTATTATTTTAGATCAAACGATTCCAAATCGCCGGGAATAGAGAGTTGGTCTGTGAACCTTCCCAAAGATGATATCACAAGAGAAATATTGAGGAATGAAATGGTACTAAGAAAGAATATACTAGTAAATGCACTTGAAAATCATGACGTGACAGTCCTTCCACGATTGACAGAGCCCTTGAAATCAAGCAAATGTCCAAGCTGTCCATTTTATAGTAGGTGTTATGATGAGATCGAAAATGAAAAGGCTTTGAATATTGCACAGCAAATTGATATTCTTGATATACGAGGCACCGTAGATTTCAGACCTTTTTAGCGTATGTATTGAATCTAAAAGTGAGTCTTTCAGGCAAAAATTAGGTTTTTTAAATCACATTAGTCGCAAAATGAATACACGAGTTTGGCATTTAGGATCACCCTTCGTGTAGTATTTCACAATCATTACCGATTTCATCCTCGTCGATACTCGTATTTATCCATACTTCATCATCCCCCTCTCCACAGTATACAATATCCTTAGAATTATCAGATTCGGTAGTGTTTCTATTTGCAGTATAAATTCTGTCATCATCATCTCCTGCACTTATTTCATCTATTCCGGGACCACCCACTATAAAGTCCTCACCCTGTCCTGCAATGATGGTGTCAGGACCATTTCCTCCCAATATGGTATCGTTACCTTCACCACCTACCACTTCGTCTGCACCATAACCACCTGTGATATTATCATTTCCAGTGCTGCCCATCAAAGCATCTTTATCACCTCCACCATGCAAGACATCGTTACCAGCACTACCAACGAGTGTATCACTGCCATTATAACCAATCATGTAATCATTACCAAATAACCCCAATATGTAGTCACTTCCTTCTAGACCGTTAATTCTATTAGAATTCTTATTTCCGACTAAAACATCAGTCCTCTCCGATCCCTTGCAAGATTTGTCTGAATTGTCATTTTTACACATGACAGTCTCTGCCCCTGCAATTTCATAATATTGTGACAAGAACAAAATGCTCACCGAAGCAAACATAGACAAGACTCTAATAGTATTCCCCTTTACAAAATAATATTTACTATTCGGATATTCAGCTATCATTTCGCGTATTCAATTTTAGCGACAAGCAATATCTATTTTTCATTAATTGTGAACAAAAATATACATCTTGATTAAAACTGGGCCTGCAAATTATGAACAGACTAGCAATAACACATCTTCCTGTTTTTTAATAACTTTGGTCCAAGAATGAGGTACTCCATCTAGACCTAATTGAGATAATCAGATATCCTTTTCTGGTTCTTGTTCCGTATAATTGAGCTATTTTTAATCCATTCATTGATTGACAGTGAAGTCTTAGATATCCCATATTTTAATGCAGAATCAAAAGTTTCAAATTTCTTTCCTTTCGATTTGAGGCTCTCTCTTATTCCCTCTCTAATCTGCCAGACACCAAGAGACATGAAATATTCTGGGTGGATTTCTCTTAAAATTAAGACAGAGGCTCTCTTCTTCTTCTTAAATAAATATTCTGCAGCTGCTAATCTTGCTGCAAAATATGCCCCTGCAATTGAAGGATAATGATCAATGCATTTTCCTGATTCATAATCTGATCCTATGTGTACTCTGCCATTAGTATCAATCCAAGACTCAATCATTTCAAAATTCCATACATCATCAGGTATGAATATTATAGAATAATAATTGGCTAAATGATTAAACGCAAATACAAGATAATTATCCAAGACAGTATTATCCATTATTCTTTTCAAAAGATGCTTGGAAACAATATCATCAGCGGCCGTGATGCTCCATTTAGTGGGTACCAGTTTTCGGTTTTTTCTTCTTCCAAGCATTCCCATACTGAGAACCTTCGCGATGCGAGTCATGTCTATACTATTCTCATAGAGGTCAAAAACGGCATCTGAAGCAGATAAATCAGTGTCGTAGTATTTTTTTTCGATTTTTTCATCCGAGCTAGATGGAAAAATCTTGAATTCACTTACAGGCGCTGAAAGTACAGTTGGTATCTCGACAGAGTCGTTTTCACTCAAGACCATTTCATTTAGATACTGAGACGGAATTTTTTCAAATATCATAGTGCTATCAACCGCCCTTTTAGAGAGGGCCATATCCTGTAATGATTCAATATACCTGCCCGCAATTTTGTTCACGTTATGAATCATTGTTCCTTTCAAAAGATTGATTCTATAGTTTACAATTTCCTCCAGGGATTTGCCTGACCACAACTCTGGTCTATCCAATATTGAAGTATTTCCGTGGTAAGGTGGAACCATTGGACCTACTCGGACATGTGGATAACCATATTCACCTACAAATAGTGATGGAGGTGAAGATCCATCGATCATCTTATCTGAAAATTTCTTACTATTAACGTTAACAAATTGATACCAGTTTTTCTTTAATCTTGACTTTATTTCATCAATGGATGACATTAAGCTCTGGATGACTCTCTTTGTATTGTCTCACTATTAAAACATAGACTAAAAGTTCAAAGATTGATGTCATTACCAGTTCTTGAGATTTTGGATATAGATTTCTTTTTGAACATAATGAATGAAGACTAATTAATTGGATGATGCAAAAGTATACAGGGTCTGCAAAATCAATTATATTGAACTTGAGAATTTATAATATTCAAAAAAGATATCCTTGTTCAACAAAAAAAGTAATCATCATTCCATATGGACGACTCTTGCAATTCTGAGTTCTATTGCTACTATATCTATGTATACAGAAACTATGTTGCTTCCTGCACTTCCCCAGTTAATTGATGAATTTGATTTATCATATAATACTTCATCGTGGATACTGAGTGCGTATCTTGTGGCAGGCGCAGTCATCACACCGGTTAGTGGAAAATTATCCGATATCTATGGAAAGAAAAAGATAATGATAATCCTGATTTCAATTTACACTATTGGTCTTATCATTTCTCCCTTATCTTCTAATTTTTTCATGTTACTAATATCAAGAATTTTGCAAGGTATTGGAATTTCAGTATTCCCTGTTACTTTTGGGCTTGTTAGAGAACATTTTCCCAGAGAAAAACTTGCCATAAGTCAGGGCATTATCAGCTCTATGTTTGCGGGAGGTTCGGTCCTTGGACTAGCAATAGGAGGCACTATTGTCCAATATTATAATTGGAGATTCACATTCTTTTCAATTATTCCAATTGCCATCTGCTTAATTTTTATCATAATGAGATTTATTCCAATGGAAAAGAAAGTAATCGACAATTCTAAAATTGAGAATCATAAATCAAATGAAAGATTTGATTTGAGGGGTTCAATATTGTTAGGAGTGAGCATTATCACCTTTCTACTATTCATAACTTTTCTTAAGACTGATAGTTTAGATGCAAATTTTACAATATTAAATTTCATTAAAATCCCGTTCACATCCCTAATCTGCTTGATATTTTTCATTTCAAGCTTTATTGCTTTTTTATCTTTTGAAAGAAAAACAAAATTCCCTCTTATCTCATCAAGACTTTTTTTTGATAGGAGGATTTTGGCTTCAAATATTATTTTGCTGATTGTAGGCATGTCCATGTTTACCATTTTTCAGACTCTACCTATCTTAGTTCAAAGCCCATATCCTGTGGGTTTTAATAACAACCCTTTGCAAATGTCATTAGTACAAATACCATTTGCAATTGTTCTCTTAATCTTGGGCCCTCTTGCTGGATTTATGATATCAAGAATTGGTCAAACAACTCCATTAGTAATAGGCACTGTAGCCATGTCCCTGGGGTTTTCGCTGATTTTGCTTGGAAGATTCAATGAATTTTATATATCTCTTTATCTTGTAATAATTTCTATTGGTCTATCCCTAACAAACGTGAGTAGTACTAATATCGTCATGGTTCAAAGTTCATTCGATCAGATAGGTATCTCTCTTGGTATCAGTAATCTTCTTAGGATCATAGGTAGTTCAATAGGTCCAACGATTGCAGGTTTATTCATGCAGACTCATTTATTGCCTATAGACTTGTCTAAAAACCAAAATCAATATTTTCCAACTGCTGCTGCATATGATCTTATTTTTGGTACTATGTTAATACTCTCATTGTTCGCTCTGAGTATTTCTTTTTTCTTAACTAAAAATCAGAAATCAGGGCGATGGGGAATTAGGACGTTCTAGGAATTTTTTTGTGGCATATACTCTATGCTCAAAGATCCTTTGAAGTTTACTTTCAAAATAAAATTCAAGTAGATTACCTACGAATCCAAAAGGCAACTCGAACTTGATTTTGTCAACGATCTTTGTTTTATTTCCACCCATTGATTCAAATATATGCCTGTGAGACCACAAACGAAAAGGGGTTTTTTGCTTCCGTTTTGAATCATTTCATCCACGTACTCATACTTTTCAAATACAGTTATTTTTGAACACCAGCGGGCATTGATTATTATCCTGCCATCAAAGCAGGCAACTGTTCCTTTCTTCAATATTCTATCGGTATACTCTATTAAATTCAGTCTAATATTTCTTGGACTAATTATTTCAAGATGTCGTAGATCTGTATAGAATTCCCATACTCTATCTATATTAGAATTTACTTCAAATTCATTTTGAAAATTTTTCATACGAGATTTTTGTCAACCTTGAAGTATTTCTTGATGCACATATAGAAACATATTGTTTAAAAATCAGCAGTTCAATAAAAATCCATGGTCAGAGTAGTATCATGTAAAATTGTTAATCTGCCATATGAGGAGATTTTTTCTACTATTAAAGAAATAGATAAATTGCCAACACTCTTTCCGGACAAGTACAAGTCATTCAAGGTTATAGAGCGATCAGATAGCCACATACTAACCGAAGAGATCGTTTCTATCTCAGGAAAAGAGATAAAACAGAAAGTACAACATACTTTAGAACCAGACAGAAGACTCAAAAGTGAAGTTGTTGAAGGGGATACAAGGGGAACAATTTTGATAATTGAGTTGGATCCAAAATCTGAGTCGAGCACAGAAATAAAGATAGATGCTGATCTAAAATATGGAAGAATTGGAGCAATGCTTGGGATTTTTGCTAAACGCAAAATAAAAAATGAAATGGACAAGATCATCGATCAAATATCAAAAAAATAGTGTCCAAATCTAAAGTATTTTTGAATAGTAAATATCAAGTGAGGCAGTATGTTGATTAAATTAATTTTATGCTGCCGGAGAACTAATTGGAGATTTTTAGATCCTTTTTATACAAAAAATTGTCATTGGTAGAAAGATTCTGCGGGCTGTATTTCCCTAATACTTAAATTCTTAAAATCCCAGATTAGATTATCAGATCTGAATGTGGCAGTCGATCCTGAATTAGTGATTATAAAATCCTTATCTTTGGAGCAGTCGGCATCAAAAAAATGAGAGTCTGGCATTTTTGCGAACCATCCCCCATCGTCCACTAGGTCAGTAACTTTGACCCAATAATTGGCATTGGTGTTATCAATATATGATTCTAATTTCACTTCAGAGTTATCATTGATATTATAGATTACTACTTTCCATCCAACCCATCGGTCAACTAGTGAATTAGTTACCTTTGCAGATTGTCGTTCATCAGTATATCCCCCGACAAACCATAATTCTTTTTTCCATCCCACTTTCCCATTATCGTATAGTCCACCCATGTAGGCTGTCGCCTCACATGGAATTTCTTGGTTGTGTTTTCCACCTCGAGCATACCAAGTTAGATCGTTTTCTATTACTTTGTTACTACTGTTTGATATCACACCGGCAATCTTTGCATATCCTGTCATTTCAACATTTTTCCAGTTTGTTTCCCCTTCTAATGTCTTAACATTCATTCTAACTACAGGTGTGGATATTCTCCAGGAACCGTCTTCCTGTCTTGTAATATTTGGATTAAAAGTGATTGAAAAATGCTCATCTTCTTTTGGATTTTCCATATTCATATACCATTCTCTGCCATTTTCTTTTGTTGGATAAATCTCTCTTATACCAAATTTGTCTGCTTGTAATGGATTTTGAGTCGATGCAAATACAGATTTAGTTATAAGAGAAAAAATTGATAATTCCGTCTGCAGTAAGCAAACCGCAATCCCAATAAATAAACAAACAGAAAAGACAATAATTTTCATGAACCAATTACCAAGTTTTACAAGACAAACAGTAATGTCAAGTTTTTTATTTGTTTTTGATAATCTTATTTTACTACACGTAGTGTCTAAATTGATTCAAAATCTTCGAGATTGTACCTTAAAACCTGACCGGTGATATTTAACTTGATAATAAGTTTAATATCGCTTCCTTGAATTTGTATGTCTAGTTAATATGCCATACTCCGATACAAAAGACCTAAAAGTTGTCCACATAGGGTTTGATGACACAGACTCAATCGCAGGAAGATGTACGACTGATTTGGCGTTCAAGATTGTTTCGAAGTTAATGAGTCAAACAGGTATTACATTTATTGATTATCCACTTCTGGTACGACTGAATCCTAATATTCCCTGGAAAACGAGAGGAAATGGTGCTGTTTGTTTAAGAATTAAAACAGATCGCTCGGACCAAATGATTGAATTTCTATCAAAGACTCTCAGATCAGAATCAGATATGACCAATGGTGCAAATCCGGGCTTGGCAATATTTGAGGGAGATTCAGTTCCATTTCCATTGAGGCAATTTAGTAACAGGGCAATGAATGACGTGATTAGTATAGAAGAGGCTGAAAAGTTAGCCGCACGATTGTCTATTCAAATTTTCAAATATGGACAGGGATTGGGAATTATAGGTGCAATGGCTTCAATTGGATCTTTACTTGAAGGCGATCACACCTACGAAGCTATAGCATACAGGAAAGATGAATATGTTGGCTCACCTCGAAAACTAGACAAATCAAAGGTTTCTAAAGTTGACACTAATACATATCCTCTTACCTTCAATTGTTTTGATAAAATTCATGACAGGGTCTTAATTGCTCCCCATGGCCCAGATCCTGTCTTTTGCGGAATAAGAGGAGAAGATCCTCAAACAGTGATTAGCTCACTTCAGAAGGTGATGCCGATGGAAAAACTTGAAGGATATATGGTATTTCGGACGAATCAAGGTACTAATATGCACCTTCAAAATGAATTACCTCATGGTGAAATTAGAACACATAGAGCTGGATATATCAGATGCGTGGTAACAAAAAAACCGCTCATAATTCGAGGAGGACATGTCATGTTTGAGGTTTCTGATTTTAGTAACAAACGATATCCAGTAGCAGTCTATGAACCAACTGGCCTGGGAAATATTGCTTCCAAACTTTTAGAAGGAGACAAGATAGACATTGGAATAGGAGTTAGTATGAATAGTCCCCATAATTCTAACATACTAAACGTAGAGTATCTATCAATCTTGAAAATATCGAAGGAACAAGTAAGTATTAATCCACCGTGTGATAAATGTGGCAAGAGAATGAAGTCTGAAGGTAAAGACAAGGGATTTCAGTGCAAAATTTGTGGCGATAAGAAAGATTCTAAAATATCCATTACTAATTCACGAGACATACATTTGGGAATGTATTTGCCTTACTCAAAGGCACATCGTCACTTGACAAAACCATTGCATAGATTTGGTATGGAAAAGAATTATCCGCATGTTCCAAATATTGTTAAACCACTTCACTCTGAATGGTTCAAAAGATTCTGAGAATGAGATCAACAACACTCATCTAAAATCATTACTAAAAGACGTAGCGGGGGGTTGATTTGAACTTACGTCCATCAAGTTACACTTTAATGGAAACCGCTCTGCGGGTTATGAGCCCGCCGGGATAACTTAGCCTATTATAACTGGCTTCCCCACCCCGCTACTAGCAAATTGAAAGTGGGCAAATATATCTCTGTCTCTAACGAAAAATATTGAATCGATTCGATTAAAAACAATTCACGCTAGTAGATGCGCATAGAACAAAACAAGAAATGACATAATGGAAGAGAAAAAAGATACTGATAAATCAATACAATTTTTTGGGATGGTTGAGACTCATAAAGGATTCATGATTTGCTCAATTCAAAGAAATATCATGGATTCTATTTGACTATTTAATAATAATTTGTCCTAATAGAGTTATGCGGGGGGTGGGATTTGAACCCACGAACCCCTACGGGATGAGGTTTCCCAGCTGGATCAGTTCATCTGAGCGTCATGTCAGAATTGATCTCACGCCTTTGACCAAGCTTGGCAACCCCCGCGCAATTATTCATTTGTTTGACCTTCATTTAAGCAGCTGAAGGGTAATTAACAACGAATTCAAATTGACTTTTTTAGTTTTCTAATTTTAACCCTCTTGCCCCTCGAAGAAGGAATTATTCTCATTTTTGCATTCTCAAATGTATAGACAAGTTCCTTGCCTCGAAAGTATCTGTCCAAGAAAATGGCCAGTGCGGCTATTTCCGAATGAGGCTGATTACCAACTGCGATATTCATATCAGCCAAAAAATAAACCTCTTTTGGAACTTTACTAGCCCCAATTACTACAAGTATGTTTTTTCCTTTTGGATAATCTTGTAAAGTTTGCTCTATGTTGATTCCGTACATGGTTAGATGAACCACAATTCCATTATTCTTCTTCCAAGTCTTTAGTAAAGATCTCCAGTCCTGAATAATTTCAATTTCAAACTTGTTGGAACCGCCCCAATGGTCGCACACTTTTTTGATCGTTTTTAAAATGGATTCATCCACATCGGTCATGAAAATTTTCTTACAGCCAAAAGCCCTAGAAACAAGGGCAACATGTGTAGTTGTGCGATCATCTCTTACAAGCCTGTGTCCCAGTCTAAGTACTGCGATTGACATTATTTTTTTCTACCTTCACCGTATTTACGAAAATTCTGGATCTGACAACATCAAGAAGAACACTCACATTCAATCCTGTCTTAGAGGATATCATAACATAATTCTTGTTACCTTCATTCAATATTCCCAGTTGCTGACACTTTTCCATCGCCTCGTCAGATTTTACTAGATCTACTTTATTAAATACATAAATGATTTTTGCAACCGATACTCCCAAGTGAATCATGACGTTAAAAGTACTTGAAAGTTGCTTCTTTAATATTTCATAACTCTGACTAATGTCTAATACAAGAAGGATAACATTTGAAAAGTTTAGTTCTTGCAAGGTTGACTTGAAGGCATCTATCATATATGCAGGCAGTTTGCTAATAAATCCCACAGTATCAGAAAACATAACTTTATTTCCATATACATTGACAATTCTACTGGATGTTGATAGTGTAGTAAACAATTCAATTCCGACCAATTTTGATTCCCCGGTTAAAAAATTGAACAGTGTTGTTTTTCCGACAGATGTATATCCCATAATAGATACTGTCGGAAAACCTGATCTAGCTCTACCTGCTCTTTGTACAAGCTTTCTCTTTTCTTCTTTCAGGAGCTTTTTTCGCAATATGGATATTCTTCTTCTAATGTCAAGTAGATGAACATCGGCGTCATATTTTCCTAAACCAAAAAAACCTGGTTGCTCACCTCGCTTTGCCAGCCTTACTTTCTCTTTTATTCTAACTGCTTCATAATGAAGTTCAGCAAGTTTAATTTGAATCCGGGATTCTTCAGTGTTGGATCTTAACCTAAAAATTTCCAGAATTAATTTCTCTCTATCAATAGTATCGATTTCGCATAATTTTGCCAAGTTATATTGCTGAGTTGGTTTTAATATCTCATCAAATATGATATATTCAATATTCAATGATTTAACTAACTCTCGAACTTCATCTGCTTTTCCTTTTCCAATACCAAATTTTGACCTCGTCAAATGTTTCTGAGTAACAGTACGCAATATAGAATAACCTGCTGATTCTGCCAACGATTTGGCTTCACTGGCAATGTGTTTTACCGGGTAGGTAATTAGCAGCGCTGACTTATTCATTGTCATTAGAATCTACCTCAGTGTATAGGCTAATTCGAAAGAATCTCTCCAACTTTCTGCTTAAATTTTCATCAGGTTTGAGAGATCCGCTCTCAATCTTACGCAATAATGAAGATCTCTCATTTATGAGAAGTCCCAGTTGTTCATGTGTAAGTCCTTTGGCCGTTCTAGAATTTCGAATCACTTCTGAAAAATTATTGATCAAAATAGCGGAGTCGTCAAAAGTGATGTTGTCATGCTTTTCAATTCTTTTTGGTCGCATCGATTGCATTGGTCTCAATGGTCGCATCGGAGGTTTTCGTGGTATTTGTTGTTGGGGCTTTGACGGCTTACCTCTTTTTGAACACTGTTTGCAGACCGTTATTAGGTTGCCTTCAACATAGATCTTTTCTCCGTAATCTAATATCTGAGTTCCACAAATTTCGCAAGAAGTCATGTTATGGCCCATTATAACTCGATATATTGTTTATTTTTTTCTAATCAAAGACTGAATATTAAGAGTTTCAAAAGATTGGATAATTGAAATAGACTTTTAGTGTCACAGATTTTAATAATTTTATCACTATTTCATTGATTTAAAATATGGAATTTGGATTAGCTCGAGATATGTTTTATACGAAGATTGATTAAACCGTACTGGTTTTGAATCCCAAGGAAAAAATAGACTACCAGTTAGATGCGCTTTTTGGTAATGGTGTTTCTTCAGTTTTACCAAAAGAAATTTCATTCACTTATTCTAAGAAGACTGGAAGGATCAAGAGTTTTGAAACTAATGGCGAACTTATCGGTACATTGAGATCAGATGGTGGAATAGCCCTCACTATTTTAGGTGCTTCAATTCTTATGAAAAGTAGTGGCTTTAGGCAGAATTGTATTATTCCAATTCATGATGCAATACCATTTGTAAGCGAGGGTAGATCTCTATTCTGTAAACACATTGAATGGTTTGGTTCAAATATCTATATTGGTTCTGAGGTTGTAGTGATAGACAAGAAAGAAGGAATACTTGCCGTAGGTAAATCAGTAGCAAGTCAATCTCAATTACGTGGTAGAATAGGAGATGTTGCAGTAAAAGTTAGAGAAGGAATAAAAAGTAGAGTGGAACAACTTAAACTATGATGCGCGGAAATCGCGAAATGCGGCGAATGCTAGATAAGATGGGACTTAATATGCAGGAGCTTGATAATATTGAAGAAGTTGTTATCAAAACTGATGCCAAGGAGATCTATCTGATTAAGCCTCAGGTAATTGAAATGAAGGGCAAAGATAACACGATTTTCCAAATTGTTGCTGGAGATATTGAGGAAAAAGAAAGGGAAGTCCCTACTTTTAAAGAAGAGGACATCATCCTTGTAATGCAACAGGCATCAAGTTCGAGGGAGAAGGCCATAATGGCTTTGACTGATACTAAGGGAGATATTGCACAGGCAATCTTAAATCTGACTACTTGAAACCACGATAAAAAGCCAGATAATCCATTTTTCAATGCAGAGTTAATATATGGTGGCGGGATTTTCTGATATTGTATAATGTCCTCGGTAGAAAAAATTGTTTCGGCACTTTCTGAACTTGAAAATGATATTGAAAATTTGTCGGTCAAGGTTCAGGATATGAAAAAAAGAATAGTATCTACTTCAGACAATGAAATCGCTCAACTTAGAGAAAAGATAATCGAAGTTGCAAAGACAGAATCGGAGAAGATTATTTCAAGTGCAAAGCAAGAAGCAGAAGAAAAATCACAAAAAATCTCTGCGCAGGCAGAAACAAACCTATCAAAATTGAGAGAGAATACAAAATTATCTTTTGACAAGTCGGTTAAATTAGTAGTAGATTCAGTATTGAATAGAAACGATACTAACGAGAGCTAGTATGTATTTTCAACCAAACCTCAAACATTTAATAAGAATCAAAAAATAGTATAATTGAATGGAAAGCCCTTAGCGACAGAGCTGAATTCAAATCAAATAGTGGTAGCAACTGTCGAAGGTCGACCGTATTATAAGATCGTAACCACGCTAAAATCTATGAACATTAGGTTCTCTTCTTTATCACCAGAGGAAGCGTCCAAAACAAACGCGAAAATAATTATTACTACAAAAAATGAAGCATCGTTGTTTAGAAGAGAGGATTTGATCTTTGATTTCCAGCTGGATACGTTCCCTCCTCTTTTTAAGGCAATGATATTGAAAAACTTGAGTGGAAACTATCCAGAAGACATATTGGTTGTAGGAGTTGATCCGGGAAACAGGATAGGAATTTATGTCCTATATCTACACGCAGAATTGTACAGCACAGTTCAAAGTTCAATGAAAGACGCGGTTAAATTTATTGGCAACATTCTTTCTTGCATAAAATCAAGTAAAAAGATACTGAAAATTGGAAATGGTGATTGGATTAAATGCAATCACATAGCGGAAGAAATAAGGAGTGTAAATAGATCTGTAAGAATCGAAATTGTTAATGAATTTGGTACCTCAAGAAATATTCTACCAAATCGGCGTGGTAACAGAGATGTTGGATCTGCAAAATCTATTGCATTGCGAACTGGTAGGATTTTTTAAGCTAACTGACCAATATTCTAATCAAAAATTGCAGAGAATCAAGATGGAACTCAAGAAAATTATTTACCAATTTAATTGCAAGACGTCTGCGACTTTGGCTATACAATCTAATCAAATGATTTAGATACCATATTGCACCAAGACTATGATAGTTAACTTGGCCGAATCCCATGAAGGGAACTACATTGAAAAGAGAATTACCTTGAAATCAAATAGAGTCTTTTTACTAAAATTTATCGAATTTAATAACGGTTGCTTTATTTCGCTTTCCGAGGATTTATGTAAGATAGGAGGAGTGCACGTATCTGTGGCGTCTAACAACAGAGCTCAAAGCGCTAGGGTAATACCAAATATAAGAGATCCAGTATTCACTAAGACTCTTTCCGAAAAAATATCTTTAATGATAAATGGAATAGTAATAACCAATTTCAACAATAAGAATCCAATGTCATTACCTGAAATGCAAGAGATAATGAATGAAGTGTTAAAATTATTGGAAGCAAAAACTAGTGATTAGAAATGAAGTCCAAGTTTGAATTTCACAAGATTAATGGTTTTTCTGATTTCCTAAAAGCACTAGAAAGCGCAAACGAGTTAGTAAAGATAAAAAAATTAGTCAATCCCAAATTTGAACTTGCAGGGATAGTAAGTAAACTGGATAAGGGTAAGGCTGTGATATTTGAGTCAGTAAAAGGAAGTAAGATAAGAGTAGCTGCTAATGTTTTGGGCACAAGACACAGAATAGCACTTTCAATAAATGCACAGAATGAAAATATGATACAAGAGAGGATTATTGACGCTATCAGGAAAAAATCTGAAATTCATAAAATCGACAAGAGCAACAATTGGAAAAAGAATTCAAGTAATCTTTATGATTTGCCTATAGTCACGCACTTTGAAAAAGATTCAGGGGCGTTCATAACTTCATCTTTAGTATTTGCCAGAGATAACGAAACTGGACATCAGAACTTGTCAACTCACCGTTTGCTGCGATTGGATAAAAAAAGAATGGCGATAAGAATGGTTGAAGGAAGACATCTTCACAAATGTTTTACTAGTTCAAAGGAACATGGGGAAGACTTGGCTGTTTCGATTATTGTGGGAGCTCATCCTGCCGTATCCGTTGCGGCAGCTTATCAAGCACCATATGGAGAAAATGAGCTAACTATGGCAAATTCACTCGTAGATGATAGATTGACCCTGACACGATCCCCTGGTACTGGTCTTGATATTCCAAAGTACGCTGAGATTCTCTTAGAAGGAAGGATACTTGCAGATGAAACAGCCGAAGAGCAAATGGTTGAAATGTTAAGAACGTATGATATTAAACGAAAACAACCTGTTTTTGAATTGGATAAAATTTACTTGACATCTGATCCTATA
>DATFBL010000109.1:0-3067 GCA_035253865.1 Nitrososphaeraceae archaeon
CCAGAAGTGGAAAAATAATGAGAAGATTGCTAAAATCGATTGCAAATGGAGCAACAGAAGTTGGAGATGTGACTACAATAGAGGATGGGACATCATTGGAAGAAGTAAGACAAGCCTATAATGAAATGCATAAAGCGCCTAATCCTTAAAACCATACCCATTTCAAATAGGTAATGAGTACAAGAGTAAGATAGTTAGTAAGAAAAACCAACTGCCATCCACAGTCACCAAGGTAAATAGCAGCAAGTTCATATCTTGCCTGTCATTATTCTGGTATTAGGGCCTAAGTTTTGGCCCCAAAGGAGATGCATTGTATGTTATAAGTTATGGAAAAGTTTGAGATAATAACATATCCAAAGGACAGAAATTCCTGAGTATAGATCTGGAGAAGGTCTATACCCATTTGCCACCATTCATGCCACAGTATGACTCTATGTTTAACTCTGGAGTCGTGGAAAATAACTCCCGTAGACAATAACACCACTACCTCGAAATAGAATGAAATGGTTGATTCTGACTCAATTAGCAGCACAAAGACAGGAGAAAATTCAAGTTAACTTTAGGACTTTGGGATAAAATCAGAGGCGTCATCTACTTTTTAGAACTAGTAATAACAAAGTAAGACTAATTTTCACATAGAAACAGGAATCAATCGTAAAAGGTTATTATAATATATTTTATCATTAATAGACCGGAATGGTAGAACAACAAAAAATAGACATAGCGGAAGAGTCAACAACCAAATCGACAATAGAAAAGAAGCAAACATCGAGTTCTACAAAAGAAAAAGGAGAAAAAGAGCAAGATAACGCAGCTGGAATAGAAGCAGAAGAGCTCACAAAATAGTCTAAACAATAACAGCATGCCTATACTATTTAGTGTACCACCGCTAATGGCGAATCTCATTATGCGACTCAATGTTCATGAGCTTTATTTGAGCAGAAGTAAGATGATTAATAAATTGGCTATGATAGCTGGTACAACAGCCAACAATCTAAATTACCGCTTTTTCTAGATAAATGATGCCATTACTTGTAATTCCTGATGCTACAGGAACTTCATTAGGTCATGTCGTTAACCTTTATGCTCAATCGCAGCAAAATGGAAAGCAAATCAATCTGTTAATCAAAAAATGTATTTCATGGATATTATAGATATTGCAATAGAGTATTATTGAGTGCAGTTGATAATAATGAAAGGCATACACGAAAAGATTGAAGACATTGATTGGCAAAGGGTAACAGGAGAAACAAATGAAAAAGGATATGCTATAGTATCACAATTCTTACCAGAGCAATCTTGCGAGGAGGTGATTCGAAAATATGACGACTCCAATCTATATCGCAAAACCATTACGATGGAAAGACATCAATTTGGATTAGGAGAATACAAGTATTTCAAATACCCGCTACCTGATTTAATTCAGACAATCAGAGAAGAGGTGTACCCAAAACTCGTGCCTATTGCAAATTCATGGATGAAGATGTTAAATATTGAAAACAATTTCCAGATACATTTGACGAACTTCAAAAACTTTGCCATGACAATAAACAAACAAAGCCTACTGTCCTCGTTCTAAAATATGAGAAGGGAGGCCATAATATGTTGCACCAAGATCTATATGGAGATATCTTTTTTCCTTTTCAATTGGTTTTCTTTCTGAATGAGCCTGATGACGATTACACTGGCGGAGAGTTTGTATTAACGCAGCAAATCCCAAGAGCACAGTCAAAAGCCATTGTATTAAGACCGCATAAAGGAGATATGCTGATTATCACTACAAATTTTAGACCTAAAAAAGGTAGTAAAGGATATTATCGGGCGCAAATGAGACATGGTGTAAGTGAGGTACATGACGGAGAACGACATACCCTTGGAATTATTTTTCATGATGGATTGACCTAACTACATAATACGGCACAACAATGTTAGTACACTGTCAGCCTCAGAATCTTTAATTTTCTCAATAGCAATTTATTTTCTAGCATTCTTGTTCTTGCCCTGCAACTCCTTTCTTGTACACTAGTTTATATACTCTTTATCCTGCAATGATCTTGATCTTCAAGAAAAATGAGTCGACATTCTTTACATCTATGACCTTTGTTTGTTATTTCTTATTAAGAATATATGAGAAATATTAGTCTCTTGGATCAAGAGCGAAAGTGCCAAACATGTGGAAATAGGCAGATATTAAGCTTCGAAAAGTATTGTCGAAAATGTGCAAGCGAAAATCCATATTATGATCCATCAAATTTTCCTATTTCTTACAATAATAATAATAGCAATAATCAATCAAGGATAAAGCGGTCAGAACCCACAAAATATGCAGTACAACTAGCAAGAGCGCTACACTCTGAGGGTATCAAAATTAAATTAGAACCTGAGATTTGGTATACAAGCTGTAATTTTTATACTCCGGATATTCTTGTCAACAAGGACCTAATTATTGAAGTGGATGGGCCATATCATGAAGAGCCTCAGAGTAAGAAAAACGATAGGATAAGACAGAGGGCATTAGAAAATTCAGGTTATCTTGTGTATAGATTCAAGAATGAAGAAATTGTTAACTCTTTAGGTTATGTCGTAGATAAGATAAAATCAATTCTTAACGAGTTTGACCACAATTCTGAGAAAAAAACTGCTCCAAGGCTTATTGAAATTGACATTCCGGAAACTCAGAGGATGTCTAATGTGTCAGAAAATCTCATTAAAGCATATTCAATTGCACTTAATTCAACACTTGTGGGTAAAATAGAGAAATGGAACATAAGTTATTTCAAAGAATTCCTTTCGCAGTTTACTCCTACACCTCTGGGTAACCGCTGCGCTATGGAAAAAGTTCTCTTTATACTCCTAGGACTAAATTTGCGTTTAAAAAGAGATCCACCGTCAACAATAGATTTTGAACACTATTCCATGCTTTTTAACAAATGTTTAGGGATTATGAAAGACCTTTTTGGTGATGCTGCAGAGATTGAACTTAAAAATGCTTACAATATAACCGCTACAAATTTTATGAAAAATTTGATATTCTACGGCAAGCCCCTTATAACCAAATTTCGTATAG
>DATFBL010000110.1:0-4740 GCA_035253865.1 Nitrososphaeraceae archaeon
ATAGATGTCCGTTGATATGGCTGTAAAAGTACTCGATGAAAGTTTAGGCAAAATAGTCCTCATAAAACTTAAAGGAAGTAAAGTAATCCGTGGGAATTTACATGGTTTTGATCAACATATGAATTTGTTACTAGACAACTCAGTGGAATTACTAGACGAAGGAAAATCAAATGAAATTGGGACCATCGTGGTAAGGGGAGATAACGTTGTTATGATTTCTCCACCTCCTGTGTAATAATGTAATTTGGTTCGATTGGGGGAGAGATTGGGATGACAAAAGGAACAACATCAATGGGCAAGTTTACGAGGAAGAGTACCCATATAAGATGTAGAAGATGTGGTCATAATTCGTTTCACAAAAGAGACAAACGATGTGGTAAATGTGGCTATCCGGATCCAAAAACACGAAAGTACGATTGGATAAAGCGTAGAGTAACTTAGATATTCTAAGGATAAGACTTAACAGTATGTTGTAATTTATTACCTTAAATTGGATTTGCTTATTGCATCATTTTCAATTGGTTTAGGTGCAATATCCTCAGTAGCTTTTCGTCAAATTAGAAAACGTAGAATCATAAAATTACGCCCGAAGAAAAATAGCAACAAAAATGATGATTACTTTGACACAAGTAAAACCAGCTCGGATGTTGAGATGATGAAAAATGAATTGGATTCTCTAGAAGTTGAAAGATCAATTATCACTAGTTCTGTTAGAAAAACACACGAATTTTTCAGGGCAGGAAAACTGAGTCAATTGGAGTTTGATAGATTGGTAATAAAGTATGCTGATGATTTAAGAAAATGCGAAGAAGAAATCGACAAAACGCGATCTGTTGTAGATCTTTACGAATTAAGTTCGATAAAGAGTAACCTTGTTTCCATAATCGAAGGCAAGATAAGAGTTATAGACACAAGACTGAAGGAGCTTTCTAATAACAATATCAAAATGCCGAGTCGACAATCAAGTCCATTACGTCTTGATACCACAGATCAAGATCTTGCAATTAATTCATTTAGTAGAAGTAGCTTAGACAAGTCACTGCGGATGGAAGCAGAAAAAATACAGAATTTAGAATCTGAAATCAGTAAAGCACTTGAAAAACTTGATAGCTTTGAATCAAGAAAATCTGAATCTAAATCAAAAATAAAATCAAATCCAACTGAAAGTGGCAATGAAATATCTTTGGGAAGTAATACGGAACAGTCAAATAATCAATATGTTACTAGCAAAAAGGATTCACTTAGAAATTTTACGTCCTAGGAATAATTAAAAAATTAGATGGAAAACACAACTACTTGGGAATGATAAATTGGATTTGTTTACTTTCCTATCCTGAACATCTTTGTACCGCAAGTTGAACATATTCCTTGGGTTGCTGGTTTTCCATTTTTCATTGTTATCTTCTTTTCATCATTCATAGTCCTTTTCTGTTTACACTTTACACAGTATCCTTCCATAAAAAATAGAATTCGTGTGTGCATAAAAACATTATGCATATCGTGCTGTTTTTGACGATGATCGACTCGATTATTGTTCCAAATAGGAAAACTATATAAAATTTGAATTCCTATTGTACTTTTTACCAATTTACATCAAATCTGGAATTAGATTTTATTCAGAAGATGGATCCCTGGAAATTTCATGACACTAGGCTTGATTTAAGTTAAACATAACTGGAATTTGTTGTTTTTTTGAAAATTTATAAATAATCTCAAACTTCGTTGATCGTTAAATGAAAATTACTGTTATAGGCGCCGGAAAGGTAGGATCTTCAGTAGCACTGAATTGCTCAGTGAGAGAATTAGGTGACATTTTGCTTTTAGATATTGTAGAAGGCTTACCTCAGGGAGAAGCGATGGATATTAACCATCAATTAGCAGAACGAGGGATAGATACTATCGCGCGCGGTTCTAACAATTATGAAGATATGAAAGGATCTGACTTTGTCATCGTTGTTGCTGGGGTTGGGAGAAAGCCAGGAATGACGCGCATGGATTTGCTGAAGACTAATGCAGATATAGTAAAAGGTGTATGTGAGAAAATTAAGAATTACGCCCCTGATTCGAAGATAATTGTAGTAACAAATCCACTTGATCCATTGACATATCTCGTATTAAAGTCGCTTGGTGGAAACAGAACACAAATAATGGGTATGGGTGGAATGCTCGATTTGTCGAGATTTAAAGAACACATAAGCTCAGTTACTGGAATATCTAGAGACTCTGTCCAAGCTATGGTGATAAGCGAACATGGAGAAAATATGCTTCCACTTGTTAGGTTTTCAAGCTTGGCCGGAATACCGCTAACTGAATTCATATCTACAGAACAATCAAAAGATCTTGCAACCAAGACAAAAAGCATCGCAGCTGAAGTCATATCATTGAAAGGCGCAACCGTTTATGCTCCTGGAAATGCTGTATCAACTATGGTGGAAAGTATTGTAAAAAACAAGAAAGCAATACTACCGGTATCTGCATTACTCGAAGGTGAATATGGATATAATGACGTATGCATAGGTGTGCCATGCGTCTTGGGTCGCGAAGGCATGGAGAAAATAATTGAACTAAAATTGGATGAGAGCGAAAAGAATGTTTTTGATCTGGGAGTGCAGAGTGTAAAAAACGCTATAAAGAGTTTTTCTCTTTGACATTGGAATCAATTTACTGACAGCAGAGAAATGGAACTCAGAGAAATATTAGAAAAACTGGCAAAGGGCGACATATCTGTTCGAATAGCAGAACAAGAACTGAAACTATTTTCAATTGAATATGTGGAGAAAAATTTAGCGAAAATAGATCCTCTTCGGGAACTAAGAAGCGGCATACCAGAAGTTATACTTGGTGAAGGAAAAGAATTGAAAGACCTCAACAAAATTATTGTTGCTACAGTATCAAAGAAAGGATTTGCAGTGATTAGCAAAGTTAGCCCAGATTATATGGACAGGTTGTGTAAGAAACTTGAAAAAGAGAAACTGACACTTGAAAAGGGGATAAACACGTTGTTAGTCACATCAAAGTCTCACAGATTTCCCAAAAAGAATGGAAAGGTAGGCATACTTTGTGCTGGAACTTCCGACATCAAGATTGCTGAAGAAGCAAAAATTATGGCAGAAGTAATGGGCTGTGAAACTCTGGTCGAATACGACGTGGGTATTGCGGGGATTCACAGGACACTAAAAGCCGTAGGCAAGATGATAGGTTCCCAGGTTGACATAATAATCGTAGTAGCTGGCATGGAGGGGGCTTTGGGTTCTGTTGTTTCCTCAATTACTGATATACCTGTAATTGGAGTGCCGACATCAATAGGGTACGGCTTTGGCTCAAATGGGATTGCAGCTCTAGCATCAATGCTTCAAACTTGTTCAATGGGTATGACGGTTGTAAATATCGATAATGGAATCGGAGCCGGTGCATTTGCCGCTATGGTAGCAAACAAAATGTCAACGAAATCCAAATCCGCTTAAAGCAGCATAATGAAGATTTATAAGTAATTCATAATCTTGTCAAGTTTATAAATAGGATAGACAGGTGGATTTTCAGTTTATGGTTTATATTTCAACATTCAGAAGAATAAGAGAAAGAAAGACAAATTACAGAAAGAGAGAAAAATTGCTTATTGGTAAGAAGGATTTTGTAACGGTCAATGTCAGTGATCAAAACATTTCAGCCCAATTAATAAGACCGGAACTTCTTGGAGACAAAGTGATGGCCTCTGTACATAGTAACGAATTATTGTCATATGGGTGGAAAGGCTCTCGCAAAAATATTCCTTCATGTTATCTAGTTGGTCTTTTGTTGGGTAAGAAATGTATTCAAAAAAAGATTACAAGTGCAATATTATACATAGGTAAAAGGCACTTTACTACAAAGATTGCAGCATGCCTGAAGGGTTTGTCTGAGGCGGGATTAGAGATGCCAATTTCGGAAGAAGTTCTTCCTTCAGATGAAAGGATCCAAGGTACTCATATCGCAGAATATGCAAAAAAAATAAAGTCTAATGATGATTTGTATAAATCAAGATTTTCCTCAAATCTGGAATTAGGATTGGATCCAGAAAAATATCCGAATCATTTCTCAGAAGTTAAAGACAGAATAGTAAGTGACAAAAGCGAAAAGAAGTCCGATAAGACAACTAAAACTTTCAAGACCAAGGCCTCCAAGAAGAAAGGAGAGTCGAAATGAGTAATCCTAGGAGGGATGAGCAGGCCACAGTATGGAAACCCCGCACTGCATTAGGACAGATGGTCGTAGAAAATAAAATTAGTTCAATGGAACAGATTTATGAAAATGGTATGCGTATTCAGGAATCAGAAATAGTAAAACATTTGCTTCCTGACATTAAAAGCCAAGTTGTGCATGTTGGAATCGTACAAAAGCAAACTGACGCCGGAGAAATGACACGATTTAGTGCGCTAGTTGCTGTTGGTAACGAAGCAGGTTGGTTTGGGATCGGTATGGGTAAGGCGTCTCAAATGAGAATTGCAATTGATAAGGCTACAATTAATTCATATCTTCACATAATCCCAGTAAAATTGGGTTGTGGTAGCTGGGAATGTAGATGCACTCAACCACATTCCATTCCATTCAATGTTCGAGGAAGAGGTGGCAGCGTGAAAGTAGAAATACTTCCAGGTCCCAGGGGATTAGGACTAGTTGCAGGAGAAAATATAAAAAATCTATTAAAGCTAGCCGGGATAAAGGACGCATGGACAAAATCTTTCGGATCCACCAATACTATGA
>DATFBL010000111.1:0-4250 GCA_035253865.1 Nitrososphaeraceae archaeon
ACATAGTACAAAAATCCACTGAATTCTGATATTATCTTCTATCACTACCTATTGTAAAAATGTACAAGTAAATATTTATAGGTTCACTGCAAAGCCTTCTGACGCTATTGCCCCTTTTGGAATATTTTTACACACTGTGGAGGGCATACATTTTCGCAAGCCATGCAGAAAATGCAATCTTTTTCTCTTATCATGAAAGGCTTTTTCTCTGACGCAGGATGTCCTGGTGTATCTAGCCACTCGTAAACATTTACGGGACAGGCTTCAATACATGCACCGTCTGCAACACAGATATCGAAATCTACCGTAACCTCAGTTCCCCAGATACCAAGCTGTCCTGGCGCGTCAACAGGCCCCCAAACCTTAATTCCTTGGAAGGTTCCTGTCACTTGGCGTTTTGATTTAAATTCAGGATCGATTGGACCTTCTACTTTTGAATACGAATCTCCTGTTCCAGTAAGTGAAATTGTTGTATTCCCACCGGTCATTGCTGGAGGAGCTTGTGGAGGTGGCGTCATGGATGGAGTGTTTACTTGGGCCTTAGGCTGCGACAGGTTTTCTTGGGATTTTGTATCTTGAGCAAGGCCTGGATCTCTGGACACTGGTTTCTTTTTTAGTGGCGTCAGTTCATCCAGTTTCTTTATTGAATCTTCAGCAGATAATTTTTGTGATTTTTTGTAATGATCTATTAGTTTATCTCCAATTTTGGAATTCCAAATTATGGTGTCAATAATTATTTTTGCTCTGGAATCTGTTTTTTGTCTATAGTTCTTAATCCAGTAGTGATCGCCAAAGTATTCTAAAGGATTGATTTGATATATTATATCAACAACATCACCTGTGACAATTTCCACAGTAATTTCTAAATTTGCCTCTACTTCTTTTTGGGTTATTGCATCAACCCCAGTTTCCGTCCATCTGTCTGAAACATAGATTCTATCTGCGTACGAATCTATCTTAAATCCAGAACTTTTTAAACTGTTAATAATGGCATTTGTATCAGAACGCTCTGTTATTTCTACAGGTATTCTGAAAATTCCTAATCTAGATCCATGCAAGGGATAAACCCCTCTCTTAGCCACTTCTGACAACATAACCCAAACACGATCTTTCAACAGAGCGGACATATCCCAAATTATTTGGACATGTGCTAAAAGTATTTCGATCGCTTTCAAACAAGATTAGTATTACACAGAAGCTGTGTTTGGGCAATCAAGTGCTGCACTAACGACTTGCATGATTTTCAGTATTTAGGCCCGAAGAATTGGACGAGAATCTGTTTTATTAGAATTGGTAGTAATGGAAGATTCTTTTCAATGGATATCAAAGACCTGGTGGCGGGCATATGCTATTAGACCATTCGAGCCTTTTGGCTGACTTGGTAACTTAATAGTAATTAGTAATAAAATAGGTCTATTTTTCTGGCCAGTTAAACTAGTTAATTTAATAGTTCATGTAAATCGACGTGAATAAGAATAGATTTAGAATAGTTCTTTTCCTTAGTAACATGGAATTCTTAACCGTCTACTCATAGTTTTATGTGCATAGGAGTTTGTACATATTAGTATTGAGATAATGACCAAAATGCAGAAAGTAATTAAAAGCACTTAAATTATCATGTAAAAAAATACTGTGTCTATAGGGCCGATAGTTTAGTCTGGTAGAATACCTGCCTTGCATGTAAATGACCTCGACATTTACAGAGGAAACGTAGGTGGTCGTGGGTTCAAATCCCACTCGGTCCACTTTAAATCCTGAAAATTTAATTCTTGTTAGTGTACAGGATCAACTATTTTTGGAATCTTGTTATAGTAGAAATTAACACATTCAATTTTAGCAACAAGATCCCCATCTTTTTTTACTAATTGTTGTAACGCACTTCTAATATATCATAAGTAAAAAATCAGTGTAATGAAAAACGTTAGTATGACCATTATTCTAGTATCGGTGCTTACACTAACATTGATGTCAACTGCAATCTTCAGTGGGTTTCAGCTAGTTAGAGCGGATGATGATGAAAATGAGAAAGATAAGGAAAACCAACAAATTAATAAATGCGAAAATAATTCAGAAAGCGAAGATAGTGACTTGGAGTGTAATAATATTATCGTATATGGAGTGGTCTGTTTACCCGGAGCTCAATGCGTACTAGACAGTTTTGAAGTGCCCTTTGAATTGGTCACACCCTTCTAAGGGTTCATAATTTTTTCTGCAACTACCAAAATTCTATTTTAGTAAAATCAGCTCTACGCTGTTATAGTTATCATATCTAATTAGTCGACAATCGAACATTAATTAAATTTACCAAATTACATCGATACCGGTTACCTCCATATCTCTGAATATTCTGGGCCGATTTTGATATTTTATTTAAATAATATTAGAGAGTTTAATAGCAAGAGTTATTTCTGGCCCCATGGTAGACTCATCATTGTCATTCTTTGGGGGTGGAGGCACTGGAAATATTGATAAAAAAAAGTATGAGAACTTGACCCTTAGTATAAGACAAACCGTGCTAGAAAGGTCACATCATAGATGTCAAAAATGTTCAGTTAAATTTAGAGGAAGTAATGGTCCCTTTTTTGAACACATTAATGGTTCTTTAAAAGACAACAGACCTTCGAATTTGAGATCTTTATGCGATAAGTGTTTTGAACATGTTAAGAAGAAAGAAAGTAGAAAAGGGCGCTTGGGTAGTATGCGGAACAACCTTGGTCAGGTATTTGGAAAATAGTCAAACATTATTCTGATTAGATTCCAAAAATAAAATTCTATGCTCTTCACAGCAAAAATTCTCTATCTTCAAAACACCTAGATTAGAGTTTCCTTCTACATGGGGCCAGCTTTCTCCACTAAAACTCTTGCCGCAGTATGCGCAGGTCTTGTCCAATCTTAAATTATGAAGAACAGGTTCATATAAACTTCTCAAATGCTATAAGAGCGGACTTCTGCGTCACATATTCCAATACAAGTGAATAACTTGGTTGGATTAAAAATATATTTTGAAGGATAGCTTATTCTAGTAATAATTGAATAAACATGAGAAAAAAGCAAGGGAAGTCATTTCAGGGATAGATGAAAAAAATACCATACCATATGAAAAATGGATTGTATCATTCGCAGATGGTAGAAAAAGTAAAATCAAGATATCTTATCGAGAATTTTATGCCCAAGGTTACTACGAGGCATATGATACTGTTATGACTTATGCTGAAAAACAAAATTTGGACGTAAGATGGTTTAAGGAGAAACGAAGCTGTGGAAATAAATTTTCTGAATACGAAATTACCAAACTAGAATCTTTTTGTACTTATTGTAATGTGAGGTTTAATCATCAGGATCCAGTTCCGTGTATCCACAGTAATTGCAACTCAATGTTTTGTTCAAGAAATTGTATGAATGAACACATTATGTTACTACATAACAGTACATAACAGTAATTTATTAAAAACTAATGAAAGCTAATTTGATAATGAATGAGGTTTTGTTAAGATAAGAGTCACTATTTTTATCCTTGACTTATCTCCTCTGAATTGTTCCAAGTACCGGGATCTAAAATATTTAGGACTATCATCATAGGTTTCCTTGATAATAAATCCAAAGCTAATGAATTTGCCTATTAACCAATTCTTCCATATTTTAAATTCATAGTCAGTTACAGGCTCAAGTAAATCATTAATTATTTCCGTTACAATCAATAGAGAGCCATTTTCTTTCAATTTCGTGAAGATATCTCGATAGAATAAAGACCATCGGCTCTCTTTAGATTTGTCGATATAGTCTGGTGAAGGGAGGACAAAGATAAACTCGTCAACATAATTATCAGGAAAACACAAAACGACTTTTTCAAAGGATTCATTTATGAGATAAACATTTTTTTCTCTCAACTTCTGGCGGGCAATTTGAACTTGCTTTGAGTCTATCTCTATACCCACATAGCACGTATCAGGGCTTTGTCGACGCCTGACTACATTTTGTAGTAATTGACCATCTCCTATTCCTAATTCTACTATTATCTTTTGAAATTTAGATGCTGTTGTAATGATACTATCTTTGGAAGACAATATTTCTATCTTTATTGTTGCGGTCTTAGCAATTCAGATTCTAGTAATTGCTGGACTAGTTGAACTACTTCTTGTTCAACCTGTTGTCTGGGCAATCCTAGTTTGGATGAAAAATGATCCGCTAATTGAGTAATTGTTTTTGTTCCATCACAACTATTCCAAAAATCAACTATTGCTTGGTTTACC
>DATFBL010000112.1:0-4209 GCA_035253865.1 Nitrososphaeraceae archaeon
TTGACTGTTGCTTCTGATCTAGTATATGCAAAATTTCCATTTTTTACTAATCTTTCTATTGCCGCGTTAACTTCCCAAGGCGATGCTGCCCAAAGTGTTGCAAAATCTGCTATTTCTTTGTTATCAAAATGCCAATAATCAACAAATGAAATTGCGTTACTATCATTTACAAATTTAGTACCTCGAAGATACTGCAAAGCTATGACGGCCCGAGCAGCATACTCTGGATCAAATGTAACATCAGTTAAATTAGTTTTAGAAGACCACTCATAAAGAAAGTAAAGAGGATAAATTATGTCAGCTTTGCTCATTGGCTGACCATTGTGCCAGTTTGAATATGTCATATGATAGGTAACCTTACTCTTGGAAGTATTTTCGCCAATCTTCTCCCAGATTTGATTTCTTGGATTCCATTCTAAAGCATCACTGTCTACGGCGAGTCTTTTTTCCGGTCCCATGGTAGTAACATTAGTCCATTGAGTTCTCAAAGGGATTACTTCTCCAGTGTAGGGATTTCTAGATGAAGAGGGATCTGTTACTAATGAAAGGATATTTGTGCAATAGATGTCGTTACAACCTCCTACGTCGTTCCATGCTCCTTGATATATCTGTTTTACACCGATATTAATTGTGCTTACATTCTTATCTGATCTGGCGTTTATGAGCGATTTGCTTGTCGAAATACCTGCGCCAAAGTCATTAATTAGCCCCTTAATTGAAGAGGAGGCTACGTATGGATCTATATTTTGAGCTGCAAAAATTCTTACAGATTCCTGAATTCCAGAACTCACTGCCTGTCTCAATAATTCATTACGTTCCTCCTGAGTAGTAAAATTTGAATACTCTATGCTTTGTGTTATTTTATCAAGTGTAGAGTTTTGATAGTTCCAAAATGACGGATTGGCCCATCCGGGCATTTTACCAAAATACGGAGAGTACATTTGAGCCGCAATAACAGGATTGTATCTAACAAAGGCTGATGTTCCACCGAAACCTTCAGTATAAATTTGCCATGATAAATCTTGTGGGTCGGTACCATAGACGATAAGGTTTGCCTTGTTCAAGTCCCCATAGTTTCTTTGCACAGTAAAGCCAATATTGTCAAGTTGATTTGCAAGTATTTCACCCATTAGTTTTCTAGGCAAGTCATCGCTCCTTATCATGAATTTGATTAAGATTGGGGCTCCTTTGTATGTCCATTTTCCTTCTAATTTTATTGCACCATTTGCACTGAGCACTCTATCGATTGTTTCCTTGGCAAGATTTGGATTATATTTGAAATTGTAAGATTCCAGAATTGGAATAAGAGCTTCGTATTCAGGAGAGGAAATACCAAATGGATCTATTTGGACACTTCCATATCCATTTAGAATTTCATCAACTACAAATTCACGATTAATTAGATAATTTATTGCAAAACGAATTTCCTTGAATTGGAATGGATTTAGGACATTTGAGCCATTTGATGGTGCAGGATTCAATAAGAAGCCAAATGAACCTGCATTTTTTTCATAGATTTTTAGAGAGGTATCATTTGAAATGGACGACACTTTCTCAAGAGGTATCCTAAAGTAGTACGTATCAAGATTCCCATTCTTAATTTCCTGCAAAGCCGTATTTCCGTCGAGATATTGAATGAATCTTATATTGTCCGTATATGCTCCTTTTTCATTTGATTCGGCTGCATTAGCAGTAGTAAAGGAGAGAACAATCACAACTAAGAATAAGAGCAAAACAATGGGTACTTTGGATATTTCTGTCAATTGTTATGTGGTAAAGGTAAGTGGTTTATGAATTTTCTTGATCCGATTATTTTTATTAAAACAAGATAATATACCCCTTCGCTAACTAGATTTGTGGCCTCAGCAAACCATAGATTCAAAACTCAACTATTATCATTGCTAGACAAGGGAGTAATATCAGAAAATGTCTACAAGCATTTTATAAAAAGGGGTCTGAAGGTTATATCGCCGTCAAAAGATTATGGATTATATAATTTAGGCCAAATTTTACCAGAGATAGTTATCGGTGCCTCAGATGAGTATATCAATAGCATGCATGTCCCATATCAGGCTACGAGTTATATTGCTGCAAGAACTGCCAACATTGGTAAAGCGATTTACATTTACAAGATTAACGACAAACCAGGAGGTGGTGTTCTTTCACTAACCGGCGGTATAAGAAAATTAGGAGATAGTACCTTCGCATCGACTCATAGAATCTTGCTGGGAAGAAGGGCCATGTTGATTAGCGCTGATAATCTTGTGATAAATAGAGAACATATTTGGAACTGGCAGTTTTTTGGAAACGAAATAAGAAAATCTAATCCAGATATCTATGAGGATCTGCTCAAATTGAATAACAAAATTCACAGAGGACATGAATTTCGTCAAATTGTAGTTGTAAGATCTGAGAGAACATTTCGTAGACTCAAATTCGCAGAGCTATGTAGGGACAATAAAATAAAAATTCTTGATCCCAAACATGGAATCAAAATCACATTCTTGACAAACAAATCAGGATATGAATATGCTTCAAAATTTCTTCCCGAATCAGATTTAATTGAATATATTATTACAGGAATGGATTTTGATATGTATTTAGCAATGATAAAAATCAGAAAGTTACATTGCATTGACATGATTCTAAATGATGGTGGCCGTATCATGTCAAATTCTGTCCGGGACCTAGGGTTACTAGCAGAAGAGAGGATTACACTTGAACCTTATCCAGGGGATCAATTCATATCTCATCGTTCTAGGACCGATCCTCACAATGTACTAGGGATAGAAGGAGCAGGAATTGATGGAGGAGAAATTGAAAATGGAATAAAGGTTCTTTCGACTAAAATTAATGATGAGCAGGCAAACGTATATCTATACCCGCTAAAAGAAAAAAATGAAAATGATTCCAAAATACTTCAATAATGCCAATTGAGCTTGACTATGTCATTGTTCCGTATCACGATATTAAAGAATCTTCTTATTTTTGTTGGCGATCCTTTTTTTCAGGGCATGATTCATCTCATCAAACAGCTTTGCCAAGTTCCAACCTACATTGGTATAGGATATGTTACCATGAGTCGATCTTATGTGTACGTCAATTTCATACCTCTTCCTAGACCCTGATACTCTCCTTAGTTTAATATGGCAACGTGCTTGTTCTATATCGGGGTGAATTTTTCGCATGAATTTGGTGATATTGGCAAATTTAGACTTTGCAAGCTCTGCATCAAATGGTTCATCAGGCAAACCTACAATAAACATTGGAATATCTTCTTCTAACTGTTCTCCCAACATGGCAACAATGTCTCTGTAAGTGATAATTCCCTGAATCTCATCCCATATATTAATTATGCAGTAGCTAGATCCTGCACCTATCATCTTATCACACACACTCTTAAGAGAATCGTCCACACTTGCAGTTATTACATCATCATTAGCAACGCCTGAGACTTCAATGGAAAGTCTATCCTCCGCGTCGTCTATTCCTTTAGACTTCTTACCTATTCTTTCTGATGGTGACATCAACTTCATGATGTCCGATGATGTAATGATACCAACTAGCTGATTGTTATCAATTACAGGTAGATGATCAATTCTTCTCCTTTTCATTATTGATTTAGCAGCAGATACAGTTTTGTGAGATTCGATAACAATGGGATCTCCTGTCATTATGTTAGATGCGTTTACCCGTAGGTTGCTTTCTTCTAATTGTTTCTTTATTAAATCAACAATCCGCTTGGCAGAAATCTGGCCCTCAACATTGCCATTTTGAACTATAGGAAGGGTTCTCAATCTATAGTGACTCATGATTCTTGCCGCCTCTCCAACAGCACTCTCTCTTTTTAATTCGGGTATTATTTTTCCAACCAAGGATGGTCTTGTTGTCTTGATGTCTTTTGCACCTATAATATCTCTAATACTTAGAGCGGCTATCCTGTCAGATAACTTTACTAAGACCTCATAAGAATTAGTTTCAATCAAAGTACTGATAATTTTTGATAATGATTCATCCGGAGAAACGAAGACCGCCGGTTCGATGAGCTCTCCGACTGGGATACTTTGAACTGATCTAAGATTATCATGAATTCTATTAATAGTCAACCTCAAGGACTATATCTTCTTGTACATTAAAGGTGTTATGCAGTTCTAAAGCAGTTCCATTGTAATACACTAAATGTCAACAAATTACAATATTATCATTTTG
>DATFBL010000113.1:0-19379 GCA_035253865.1 Nitrososphaeraceae archaeon
GAATTCAACTTTACATACCAAATTAGTAATACTTGCAATAATAAAATCCAAGAACGGAAGTACTGGAGAAATTTACACAATCTATCAAGATTATTGTTCACGAATTCAACAGGAAGCGCTGACACAAAGAAGAATGACACAAATTGTGGGCGAATTGGATCAACTAGGATTAATAACAACTAATATAGTTAATCAGGGCCGCTACGGCAGAACTCAAAGAATAAAACTGCATATTCAAGTCTCATCTGTAAAACAAGCTATCAAAAATGATCCGATATTATCCCCTTTTATAGGCCAAATTAATTAATTAATTGAAATCTTTCTTAAATGATTGCAGGTTTGCTAGATTAACCAGTATACATATTCCGGGAGTTGGAGTAATTCCCATGGTTTGTTGAAATTTTGTTTGCTTTTGCCATGCTCCCGAATTTACTATCAATGTACCTTTGTATCTTCCTACTTCTGTCATATGCACATGTCCGGCATGAAAAATATCTGGTACATCTTCTATAACTAGCATATCTTCTGACTCGGGAGCTATCGGTGTACGGTTACCATAAATTGGTGATAGGTGTCTGGATTTTAGTAAAATTTTCATAGCTTCCACAGGTTTGGAATAGCTTAATCCGGGGACTGTAGCAATAACATCATCTAGGCTTTGGCCATGAAACATCAATAATTTAACTTTGTTTAATTCAACAACCGAAGGATTACCAATGATACTGAAATTTTCAAGAGGTTGAAAATCTCGCAAATTTGTCAAAGCTGTCTGGGGTAAAGCTCGTCTACCGGGATCATGATTTCCAGGGATTAGGAATACATGCATCCGCTTTGGGATTTTTTGTAGCAAGGATGCCGCATAAGATAATTGTTTGTTCATATTCATATCAATCAATTCTCTGTCCTGGTTAGGATAGATTCCAATTCCATCAACTATATCTCCTGCTATACATACATACTTGATTTTTCTTACAATCTCGTCCTCTGATGATAGCCAATTTAGAAAATCATTAAATTCTTTTTCCATGAAATACTTACTGCCAACATGTAAATCTGAAATTAGTGCTACATAAGATTCTGTTCCTGATTTAGGGGCAACATGTTCAGGAATGTCTGGGAAAATCATATCCTTTATTACAAAATCATTTGAATTTCTTTTACTGAGTGAAATCTCTAACAATAACATTTGATCTAAAACAAGCGATGAAGCTTCCTTAATCAAATCTCGTGTTTTGCAGACTACAGGTATGCTACCTGTAGTATCATCAATTATAAACTCAACATCATTTTTTCTATTTCTTTTAGACATTATTAAACCCGCGAGAAAAACAGAATCAACAAATTTTGCACTCTCATTATCATTATCCAAAGAATTAAACCTGGATTTATTTCGAAGATCCTTAATCTGCTTTATTTTTCTTATTTGTCTGCTTTCAGAACGGATTGACAATATTTTCAAAGTTTTTCTATAACGACTATCAAATAGTTTAACAAAATCCTTGTCATTTTCAGAGTTTATCTTGTAAGTAGGATCAAAGATAATTTTGTAATTCTCTGAATTGCTATCTGATTTTGGGTTCGAATTCATGTTGGTTATTACGGGGTCATCAAAGGTGCGATTTACATCAGTAGATATCGCATTTTTTATATCTTCAATCAAGATTGGAGATTTTATCTTGAACTTATTTTTAGCATCAATTATTGTCTTGATTATTTTTTCCACATCACAATCAAGTGATTTGAGAAAGGCAAAAGCATCAGGATGAACTTGGTATCCCTTATTTATCGCATAAATCAATGCAACAGACACTGAATCCAAGTTTAATTATTGAAAGGAACTATAATAAATGCTAAAAATGTTTTGTTTTAAGCATAGGTTATTAAAAAGCAAAGACTGTGGTTGAAACATGCAGCCGTACAACTTCAAAAGAAGAATTCCATCTCTTGTAGTTGGCATCATAGTATTCTTAATTTTCTTTACCATTGGCACATCGATCACTTTCGATGAATCCACATCACAAGAATTAAAAGAACAATTTCAGAACAAAATCGAAAATATTGATAGTATAGGCATATTCTTCAATAATTTTCTAATATCAATCTTGATGTTTATTCCGGGTATCGGAATTGCGTTTGGTCTTTTTTCAGGATTTAGTACAGGTAATATTTTCGTGATAATAACTCGAGATTTACCAATACAAATACCACCACTACTTGTCTTTTTGACAATATTTGGAATTATGGAGCTCGTTTCATACGGAATAGCTATCTCTAGAAGTTATCTTCTACTGATTAACATAATGAAAAGAACTAACATTAAAGACAATCTTATTTATACGGGAATTGAAATCGGGATCGTTTCAATAATTTTATTTATTAGTGCAAATATTGAATGGGATTTAATACAACAATCTGGTGGTCTTGATTTCCCAGAATAATACACGATTCAAAGAAACCTAAGGAAGATTTCATTCAAATTCTAAATATGTTTTACGCGTAACTTGATCAATCACCATTACGGACATTGGACTAAAATTCTTTCCTTCCAGTTCATTCAGTTTGCCTTTAAACACCTTTTCTTCTGCGGTGGTCAAAAATTCAAAAACCCAAACAATCAAACTGGAAGTATCCACGCCCTCCTTTTTGAGAAATAATGCAATTTCTGATTGCATGAAATTTTTCTCTGCATTGTTAATCCAGGGCCTAGGTACTAGTATTACACTCTTCTTATCTTCAATCGCTTTTACCAATTCTCTTTTTTTGTTTTCAATACTCTCAGTAACATGAAAACTGATTACCGTCGACTTGTCCAACGGAATTTTTGCTTTTGCAGCTGCTACTTGAATAGAACTTATTCCAGGCATCAATTCTACATTATCGTTACCAAAGATTTCTAATAATCTGTCAACAACTTCCGATTCTGAAAAGTTTACATCACCAGTGAAAGGAATTGTACAGAACTCGTTTTCTTTCATTTTCTTAAACACCTGTTTGTAGGTATCGTCCTGATCTTTCATTGTTACCTCATATACCTGATGAAAATCAGCTATGATTATATCTCGTATTATGGACAGTGTATATTTGTAACCTATCAAATACTTTGATTTTCTTATCGCTTCTTTTGCCAGATCTGTCAAATACTTTGATGAGCCTGGACCAACTCCAACAAGAAATAACTTGTTATCTTTAATTCTGTCTTCCGTCACAGCTTTAGTTATTATAGTGTGTATTTTATTTGCTTTCTTTAAATCCAATATCTTTTAAAACCAAAACATAGAATTAGTCAAGACATCTTATATAGAGTTATTATTGGATTCCAATCCACATGGTGAAATTGTAATGGATCCTTTGCAGGATATTTCACCCAGCCCTTTACTATTGCAAAGTTGTAATTTTTCTGCTTATTTTCAATGTTGGCCTTGATCTTAAGTTCCGTACCCCATCTTTTTTCCAGAAAATACATATCTGAAATTTGTGAAAAAGGAAATACGATATTTTGATTGCTTTTCTCCAGATCATTCCTTAATTGAGTAATGCCATAACCTTCTACAGGCAAGAAAACATTCTTGTTTTCCTTGAATCGTATGAGCTGTCGCTCTGAGTGAACATGATGAACCCTGTAGGACATATTGGTTTTTGTTATGAATATCAGATTTTTTTCCGTCGCAACGAGCATGCCTTCTCTTTTCCTTTTCATAAAACCATCCTCTCCACCCCAAATCCACATCAGATGAGCCTTAATCTGCTCATTCCAATCCAACAACATTTACAATTCCTTATTATCATGGATTTATTTTTTTCATCGATCAATCAAAAATGCATGGTTCATTACGCAGATTATGGAAGCCTTTTAATACAAATAATGTCAAATTACACATTTAAATGACAGAGCAGAAAAGCTCAGCAAAATTTGATAATGAGCAAGATGAATTGGAAATAAATCTCCAGGGGAAAATTCTCCAAGAAGTGAGGGACAAAGCATTAGAAAATATAGAGGAATTTTGGGCTCAACAAGCTAATAACTTGGTATGGAATCGAAAATGGGATAAAATTCTAGATTGGAATCCACCTTTTGCCAAGTGGTTTACAGGAGGGTTGTTAAATGCGTCAGTAAATTGTCTTGATAAACACATTAACAGTAGTACAAAAAATAAAGCTGCAATAATATGGGAAAGCGAATCTGGCGACGTTCATACTTTTACGTATAATCAGTTGTATGTACAGGTAAATAAATTTGCAAACGCTTTACGTAATTTAGGAATTAAAAAAGGTGATAGAGTTACCATTTATCTTCCGATGGTTCCCGAATTGCCCATTGCCCTACTGGCTTGTAGTAGAATAGGAGCGATACATATCGTTGTATTTTCCGGATTTAGTTCACAGGCATTAACCGATCGTATTAATGATTCAAAATCTAAAGTAATCATAACAGCGGATCAAGGTATAAGACGTGGAAAAACACTTGAACTGAAAAAAATAGTTGATAATGCCATTGCAACAACCCCATCCATCGAACATGTAATTGTCCTTAAGAGAGGAACTGGTGAAATCAGAATGAATGAAAAAGACCTACTTTGGGATGAATTAGTAAAGAAAGAAAAATCTTATTGCACACCCGAATTTGTAGAAAGTACTCACCCACTTTACATATTGTATACTTCTGGTACTACCGGAAAGCCAAAGGGCGTATTGCATAGTACCGCAGGATATCTTACTCATATTCATGCTACCGCAAGGTGGGTATTTGATTTTAATGATGAGGATATTTTTTTCTGTACTGCAGACATAGGTTGGGTAACAGGACATAGTTATATGGTATATGCTCCTTTGATGCACGGAGTGACAAGTGTTATCTATGAGGGAACGCCTGATTATCCGACACCTGATAGATATTGGGCACTAGTAGAAAAACATAGAGCCACAATTTTGTATACCACCCCAACTGCAATTCGCATATACATGAAACATGACCTGTCAATCCCTAATAGTTTTGACATGTCTTCATTGCGTCTTTTAGGTACCGTAGGTGAAGCAATTAATCCCGAGGTATGGTTATGGTATTTTAGAGTAATTGGAAAACAAAAATGCCCCATTGTTGATACCTGGTGGCAGACCGAAACGGGTGGAGCTATGATAAGTCAATGTTTGGGTATTGACACGATACCAATGAAGCCTGGGTCCGGCACTTACCCAATTCCAGGAGTAGATATCGGGATAGTGGATGAAAAAGGGGCGGACGTTGAACCCAATAACAAAGGTTACCTAGTAATAAAAAGACCATGGCCAGGCATGTTAATGAGTCTGTGGAACAATGATGACAAGTATGTTAATACGTATTGGAGCAAGTTTAAGGGATATTATTATTCAGGTGATTTTGCTCTTTTAGACAAGGATAATTATATTTGGTTATTGGGCAGATCGGACGATGTACTCAAGATTGCTGGTCACCGACTAGGTACTATGGAGTTAGAAAGTGCATTTGTATCGTTTGATGCAATAGCCGAAGCAGCTGTAATCAGTAAACCCGATGAGGAAAAAGGAGAAGCTATAGTGGCATTTCTAGTACTTAAGGCGGGGTACAAAGAGTCCCCAGAAATGAGAACGGATCTAGTCAATCACATTCGAAAGACAGTAGGCCCGATTGCTACACCAAGTGAAATTCACTTTACCAACAAGTTACCAAAGACTAGAAGCGGTAAGATAATGAGGAGATTATTAAAATCAATAAGTACAAACTCTGACATCATAGGTGATACTAGTACACTTGAGGACGAAGCTTCAATCGAAGAAATAAAACAAGTCTATAAAGATTTTCAAGACATCACTAAACAGTGATTAATACTGATTTTTTATATTGAAACTAACTTTATCTTTGAATCCTTTGTAATATTATGATAGTCGATGAATCCTGTTGTTGCTGCGAGAACATATTTTGCTGCTATCGTGTTCTTAAAGGTACATTGTGATGCATCTAAAGCATTCATACATCGCATTGCGTCTTCTTTGATGTAAACTATATTGCCGGCATCATCGAACCAAATTAGGTCTAAATTAAATTGTATATTCAACAACCACAAGGAATACAAGTCGGGTTTATCATAAACAAGAAGAAGCGCAGAGTTAAGAGGGAGTTCCTCGCTTCTAAAAGTCAACCACCTTTGTCGTTCGGCAGGGCTTTCAGCGATTTCAGTGCTAATTGAATGATTGTTTATAGCTATAGTGCCTTTTGAGAATTCTATATTCCTATTTTTAATTCCCTCCGGAATGAATGTCAAGCCCAATACGCCTAATATTACACATCCAACAATGACTGGCAGAAGAACTGTGATTTTACGAACCACGTGTAAACCTCTTCAAAAATATAATTTCTACCTTTTGGTCATATTTTGCATATTGCAGTTCGACTTGCAATTCAGAATTTTATATCGGTGTTATAAAATAGCACAGTGTTTAAATAGTTTCGACATTACTTCTGTTTCAGTGAATTAAATGCCAGTAGCAATACTTCCAGATATTAGCGAACAACATTGTATCGGCTGTGCTCTTTGTGTCGAAATTTGTACTTCTCTTGGTCCAGATGTATTGAGGGTAAAACCAGTAGAGGGATGGAAGAGAGGTAAAGCTTTTGTATTCTATCCTGAGAGATGCATTTCAGACGGTGCATGTATAGGAGTTTGCCCAACTAAAGCAATCTTTTGGATGAGACCAATGGATTATACACCAGGTCAGCCTATTGCACTAAAGAAGAGTGGTCTGTTCGTAAAGGGATGGGAAGAAGGTTAAACCATAACCCCAATATCCATTTTTTATAAATTTTTAGTTTTCTTAATTTTGATAATAAACCTTAATACATTACTGTAATAGCTGCAGACAGAATACTGATTGATTTACATGGTTATGTTTGTGACATCATGTTTGTGTTCAAAGAGTTACTTTTAACAGGGAAACAATTCCAACAAGTTCTGCTATGTGAATTGCCACAAAATAGGGCAACAAATCGTCCGGATAAAGAGGAGCCATAGCTAAGTAAGCATATACTGCTATTAAATTATGAAGCATTAACATTACAGTAAAGAACATCAGACCTATCGTAAATACCGCTCGAGTTTTGTTATATATTCTAGCATAAATCACTAACAATGTCAGCAGGACACCAACATTCAACACACTTATCACGGTGCTTACGTTCATAAGGAGACTCATAGGTGAGAATCACAATAATACAAATTACCTTATCTACTTTTTTCCAGATCCCATCCAATTCATAAACACATGCATCGAACAAAGTAAATGGAAAAAAAATAATACAAAGATTGTGTATCATATCCCAATTAATGGGCCTAGATTTAAAACCAATCCTTACACATTCTAGCATAAAGCTAAGTGATCTTTCAAACAAAATAATCGCAGTAGACGCTTTCAATACAATTCATCAATTTTTAGCAACAATTCGTGGAAGTACAGGAGAACTCCTCACTAATTCACAAGGAGAAACTACAAGCCATTTGAGTGGACTTTTTTATCGCAATATCAATTTACTTGCAGAAGGTATCAAACTAGTTTATGTCTTTGATGGTGTATCTAGTCCATTAAAAACAGGCGAAATCCAACGGAGACATCAAATCAAGCAGATAGCAGCTGAAAAATATGAGAAAGCGCTTGTTCAGGGCAAACTGGAAGAAGCAAGAAAATACAGTCAAGCAACGTCAATCTTAACTGATAAAATGATAGAAGAATCAAAGAGATTGCTCTCTTTATTGGGAATTCCTACAATACAGGCTCCATCAGAAGGAGAGGCGACCGCAGCAAAGCTAACCAATTCTGAATTGGTACAGATTTGCGCGAGTCAAGATTATGATTCCATTCTATTTGGTGCAAAACGACTTGTGAGAAATATTACAATAAGTGGCAAAAGGAAAGTTCCCAATAGAAATGCCTTCATTGATGTTCCTCTAGAAATATTTAATCTGGAAGATATTCTTAATCAAACCAATTTGACGAATGAGCAGCTTGTAGACGTAGGAATCCTAATAGGAACGGACTATAATATTGGAGGTATACCAGGAATAGGGCCAAAAACTGCATTGAAGCTAATACAAAAATATTCAAGATTGGAAAACATTGATCAACTTCAAGAACAACTTTCTGATATTCCATATGAAGAAATTAGGGAACTTTTTTTGAAACCAAAAGTTGCAAATGTTACTACTAATGATATTAAATTTGAACCCGTTGATTATGACAAGGTAGTTCAATTCTTATGCACAGAAAAAAGCTTTTCACGAGATCGTGTTGACTCGGGCTTACAAAAAATTCAAAATTCAGAAAAAAATAAGAATCAATCATTGGAAAAATGGTTCTAAACATTATTTCTTGAATAATTATTTACTTGCCAGCATTTGCTAATTTTTTGAAGGTAATAATTCTCTCCTCTTCAATTCTTTTCTCTTTTCAGTATCAAATCTTCCAAGCTCATATTGATTCATATCAACAAATTTCATCCCTTTCACTAGAACTGGATGTATCTCTTTAATTTTTTCAAAAATTTGCTGACATATGTAGCGATAATCGGGATGCCCCTGCGCTGTGGTACGCAATTCAATCACATGGTAAAGCTCTCTCAAGTTTATCTTCATGAAATATGGGTATTTATAAGCAAAGTTAACGGCATATTGAGCTTCAACTGGCATTGTCTTTGCAATAGTCTGATAAGTATTACTACAAAGATACATGCAATCTTTGAAATCTTTTTCCATACCCGAATCAATAATTTCTTTGGGGATGTCATAACCGTGTTTCGTAGAAAGCAATTGTCTTTCCATTGTAAGAATTCTGTGACGATGCAAATCTCGAAACATCCCATAATTAGTAAACATCTCGATCAAATATTCAACCATCTCAAATGCCCTTCCCGGTCTGTGTCTTCTATTTCCACGAAATTTTGTATAAGCCAAGATAATTTCATTTCTTTTTGATTGCGGAAATGATTTGACTAATTTTGTTATATCATGTAGCGATTGCCCTTGTGCATTTTCATATAAAATTGCAGAAACAACTTTTACTTCCGCGTCAATACTATCCATATAATCAATTAGCCTTACATCCATAGGAGAAGAATCAGGTCTAATATCCTCCAGATATTTATCCGTCAATTTGCTTATTTCCTTATTGGTATTTATCATAAACAACTGAAGAGCTTTACCATGTTTTTCATTTACTCGTTTAATAAAAGAAGGTATCACACAGTCTAATTCAGAATTTAATATACGTGCTAAATCCTTGAGCTCATTTAGTTCAGAACAATATAAGCGTGTCAAAAGATATTCAAATGCTCTACCATTTCCAGTTATACCTAAATTTGTAAGAGTGGAGGCTGGCAGTAGATTACGTAAGATGTCAAGTGTCTTAGATCTCACCGTACTATGATACACCTTTTTTGCTGATTCTATATCCTTGCCGTCAGATAATTTGCTGAAAGGTTTTTCTGATTTTGAAATTGAATCGAAATACATGATATCATCGATTGGTTCTATTTCTGAGATAAATTTCTGCATTATATTGATACTCTTACTATAAACGTTAAATGAGTGATCACACGATTCTATATAGAGATCGGCATATTTTGATTCAAGTATTTTGTCATCTTTATAATATCTATACATGTTACCAATTTTCTTATCAAAAGGTATGTAACGAGAGGATTTTTCCAAATAAGATAGTCCGATTCTTTGATCCTCAATTTTTTTCGCTGCAATATTGGAGATCCACTCTACAGCAATTTGTGCTTCCCCCAATTCCGCAACAGAGTCGTCACCATATTCTGACAATATCTTGTTGTAGAATTCGCTTCCTCTGTTTGGATTTGCTGCAAACTCATCCAAGAATATTCTTCTCATTGTTTTGTCAGATCGAGAATATCTAGACATCAGCGCACCTCTGTCGACCTGTCTAGGAGTTGTAATCGCAAAGACATGCTTATCAGAATTAGAAAAATGTTGATCAAGTATTGATTTTTCTTTATCCGAAAAATCATAATCAGTGTTGAAATTCATAATATTAATAGAAAATAATCCTTATACTTATTTTTTCCAGCTCATAGTAATTACGCGTTTCACTGCACATCATGTATTAAAACATCTACTAAATTATTGATTATTTTTAACACTGCCATCATTATATCCTTGTTGTAATTCAATCTCATGAGCGACATTAAGCTCGAGTTTGTAGGCAAGCAGGTAAAAGATATGTACGGCGCCTATGTGGGAAAGGTAATCGGACTAGTCACAGATATCGATGGTTCTATTGAGTCAGTAGGTGTGGATTGTGGTTCAACTGGATTGCAAAAGCTGTCGTATGAACAATTACTCATCCAGGGAGACTATGTGATCTTTATACCAAAGTGGCGAATGGAAGCGCAAAAATTACTAAGACAGAAAAATCTTACTCTCAAGAGAGTTAAAGCACTTCAAAATTTGGTAGAAGAAAACGATCTAATGAAAGACGATGCTGAGGTTCTGCATCTCATATATGAGAAAAGATTGGTTGACTTGGAAGGTAACGAACAAGAGGTCGTAAACACCTTGAATCTAAGATTGCGAGAGCTGGATGTACAAGGCACAACAATAAAAACGATTATTTTCGATGCGAAGTTGCAATACAGGAGTAATGATATCCTTGAAGAAACATATCATGAAATCAATACAAATTCTACTGAGTTGCTAGATCGTATTCAACTGGAAAAAGATGAGATAAACAGCTTTCTCTCAAGAATTACTCAACCATATTCAGAGATAGTCACAAATGGATCAGAAGACAAGATCATCGATCAAACACAAACAGAAGAACAACATATTGATGAGGCGAAAATGGAAACTGAGATTAGTAACATGGAAAGTGACAGTGAGGTTATTAAAGAACAGAATTCTACCGAATCTGGTAATTCTCAAGATGATGAGATAGAAAGCAATTGGTTAAATGAAGTACTTACTAAGGATACGACTTAGTGTTATCCGTAACTGAATATTGCCCAAACAGTATAATCTCATTTTCTCCTATTTTTTCAAGCGTATTTTAGGTTAAATTATCCAGATATCCAGATTCTTAAGAGAAAACCAATCAAATGCCCTGTCAATGTAGTTATGTTATAGATTATTGTGCCAATACATTAAAATAAATAAGTTTGGTGTATCTTGATATGAAATACAGAAGCAGAACAGAAATTGTAGCAATGATCCTAGAAGCAGCGAATGGTGGCGCAACAAAGACCAGAATCATGTACAAGGCCTTCCTTAGCTATGCTCAATTGAGGGAATATCTCTCTGTACTTATTGAAAATAATTTGCTAGAATATTTAGAAGGCTCACAAAACTACAAAACTACAGAAAAAGGATTGAATTTCCTGAAAATGCACAACGAAATTGGCGAATTATTGCAAACCTCAATAAAAGAACAAAGAATATAAAAAAATTACGTTTTTTTACTTTCTTTTTTTATTATTTATATTTAAACGTCTAAGAATTTCTGTAAATTTCAGTATTATAAATCAAATATACATATTGTTTCTGATCACATTTTGAATGTATGCAATGTTGGTATCCGAAGGCACTATATCACTAGTGATATATATGTTAAAATGGAAGTTTGCCATTAACACTGCCAAATCTTTTTCATGAAATGCGGAATATGTAAGGAAGAAATAATTAGAGAAAAGCGAAAAGAGCATCTGAGATATCATAAATTAGATGAGACACTAGTAGAGTGGTTAATTGTAACCGATGATGATTTGATCTCCCTTTATGAAAGGCACTAGAGTTTGCCTAGAGCATCCAACCAATTAAGATCTTTGAATGTAAAGTAAACAAAAGAATTAATTTGAACAGATCCAGATTACTATCATCATGTCAGATAGTCCTCAAGTATCATGTCCTTATTGTGCATCGAAATTTAGCAATAACGAAGAGTTATCCAAACATATTGATAGAATACATGGTGATTCCGGTTTATTAGAAGGCGATCGAAGACAATGGAAATAATCGGAAATAGATTATTTTTCAAATAACATCCAATTCTAAAATATTCCTTCAAATTTATTTTTGTTATTGAGGTAAATTTTAGAATGTACATTTCACACTTGAACAATAATCTTGTCTTTAATGAGCCTGTATTGTAAATTTAAGAGAGTACAATATTACCACAATATGATATCGCATATCGTGGTATGGTGGTATCATGACAAAATTTTCAATTTCCCTTTAAACATTCTTTAACCATCCCATAAGAACGATATGTATTTTGGTATACTAATAAAAAAAGAGTTATATCTCCGATTCACCATAGTTTACATAGATAGAAATGAATTCCCGACTGATCGGGAAAAAAAGCAAATATCAAAAACACGAGTATTTGAGAAACACTATTGAATTGCAATACAAGGAATGCAAATCGTGTAAAACAAGAACACAATTTGCTTGTGTTGTTTGTGGGTTCTGTTGGAGCTGTCATTGGAAAGTTGAGCAATTGGCTAAAATACCAAAGTATCTACTCGAAGATGTAATTAATGAGTAATTAATGAGTAGTTTTAGAATTTTAGTAAGGAAATGACACGAACAAAACTAATGGTTATTATCCTAATTCAACAAACTTATTAGGTGTAATACTATCGAGATCTATTTTTTAATTGTGAAATGATCCTTGTCAGTGTTTTCCCTATTCTCATAAAATTTCGCATCTAATCTTGTTCCATTCTCCACAATTTCTATATTCAAAAACCCATGTCTCAGAAATTGAGTTACAACATAAGGAGCTTTATTGGAAAATGGATAAAGATCTTCCCCTCCAGTACCGATTGTTACAAATATGGGTCCTTTAGTGTCATATTCGTATTTTTCTGTTTCTTTATCTGTAATTATGGGAGTAAACGTTCTCGTCTCGTTAAAATTGATTGGATAGGTTCGTTGATAATTATGGTTGTGTGCTTGCAGTACTACATCGACACCATATTTATCAAATAGTGGATGGTATAGGTCCTGCAATTCATCAAGACCTGGGTGTGTGGTATTAGAAGAATAAAAGGATCTAAATGAGTATACAATTATCCAATTAGTACTTTTATTCTCGTGCGCCCTCTCCAGATCATCTTTTACAAACGCGTATTGTTCTGAAGTTTCATTATACGGTATCACTTTATTTTTGGCTGTTGCCATTGATAAAAAATGAACATTTCCATAATCAAATGAATAGTAGGGGCTATCCATGTTAAAATGGTTCATATATTCAATAAACTTTGCAGGATACATTTCGTTATCACCAATTGCAATTTTTAGTCGACCATCAGTATCTAATGGGGAAACAACATGAAACCAACAATCTGCAGTTTTTTGATAAGACAGGTCACCTAATCCAATCACCACTTCTGGCTCTGTAACTAGCATATTTGTTATTGTCCTATTCGCATTCTTGCCACAGCCAAAGTCTCCAGCTGCAACAAAATTAAAGTTCAAATTATCATTAGCAGTTGTCCCAAACACATATTCTACAAAAATTCCAAATGCTATCAAACCGAATGAGAAAAGAGCCACCAAAAACAGCTGGAAAATATTGTTTCTCGATGCTTTAAAAGTTAAAAACAAGTCTAAATCTATTTTACACTTCCTTATCTCTGATGCAATTTGATGTATATGAATCTGATCTTATGATAAATTAAGGCCAATGGCGTAGGATCGTTTAAAGTTGATATATCTGTTCAATGTTAATATGTCATGTCGAAGTTAGTTTCTTCAAACGGATACAGGAGGAAGAAAGTGCTAGAATATCAGTGCGGTTGCAGATATTCCTTTCAGGACTATACAAAACTAGAACATGTATGTTTCACTCATGAAAATGAACTAATCGCGCAGTGTGGCTGAAACATCTACCAGCAGTGCAGATAATTCTATATTTTTCCTATTGCCAAAAAACTTGTCTCGGTGTAGCTGTAATAACGAATAAACTGAGGATCTTAGTCAAAAAAATATTTGCTGAACCAACAATAAGTTAATGAAAACTGCGTTGGTATCGCATTGAGCTTCAAATAATAAAAAATATGAGAGCTCAAATGGTTGCATACATTTGTTTACTCGCTACCATTTACTGCGTCTTGTACTCCTTCTGTGATATTTCCAACAACACTCGCTGCGCCTTCACCAATACCTTGAAGAGCCTCTCCTGTTTGATTCATTGCTTGTCCGGTCGCTTCGCTAGCATTCTGTCCTAATTCAGAAGCAGTTTGGTTTGCCGAAGTAGTCACATTGCCAACTGCGTTTGAGGCATTTGTAGTAGCGTTTTGAGCGCTCACATTGCCTGCTGTAGCAGTCATCGTCGACATCAAGATCATAGCTCCGATAATGATTAATTCTTTATTCATTAAGCTTCAATTGCTCCAATTTTTATTTAAGGATTATAGTTTCATCCTTCAGGAATTTGCTGGATTTCAAGAATTTTACTTTGACTTTTACCTCATTTTAGAGAACCTATCCTATTTCAATTTGGGTCATGGGGGACTAACTAACTTTACATGTCCGGTACGTGACAACTCAAATTTTCAAATTAAAGTAAAAACTGATGGGCTCAGCTAGCGAAAGCTTTGTTCAACCCTATCAATATGTCAGAGTTCGTATCCATCTCATGAGTCACAAACAATAAGACAGCTGTAACTCTCCTGGCCAACTTTTTCCTACTTGTCACCTATTCCTTCTTTAATCTCGCCGCTAATGTTGCTTAGTACATCTGCAGCTCCTATACCAACTTTTTTGGCGGTCTGTTCTGTTTCATTTAATATTTCTGAACCGATTTCCGATCCAACACCACTCATATTTTGTCCAAGCTCATTTAGCGTAGAACCCACTTTTTCCCCTGCATTATTCAATACTGCAGAAACGTTTTTTCCTAATTCAGAAGCACTCTGATTGGCTGATACTGTGAAATTGCCCGCAACATTTGAGGCATCTGTAGTAGCATTTTGAGCACTCAGATCGCCTGTTGTTGTAGTCAATCCTAACATCAGTATTGTAGCGGCAATAATGAATAATTTTACAGTCATAATATTGAAATATGAAAATTTTATTTAAGGATTATAGAAGGATAATAAAGCACTGATTTTTGGTAGCGTTTTTAGATCCATTATCCTGTGATTCCTATTAATGGAAAAGTACTAAAGCAACCAGCTTTGCGCAAATTTGAATCTTTGTCTTCTGGCATTAGTATATCGGATCTGTTTACTTAATTCAGAATAGTCTTCTCACTCGCAATATGATGATTTTGTAATAATTCGCGAATGAGCGCCGGGAGTGGGACTCGAACCCACGAGTTCTTACGAACATCAGCTCACCCATCGGTAATGATTATTTGATCTCGAGGCTGACCCCTTTTAGGGAATCTTACATCTTACCTAGCTTGGGTACCCCGGCATTGGATTTATTATTGATAATCTTTATAATTCTATAAATGTTGGGCACATAAGCGCTTATAAACATCAAAAATTATATAATGATCAACATATCAGTTCTTTAACCTATGTTATCAACAACTGAAGTACAATTACCCAGCCCAAATCAATTAAAAACACTGACTTTGACAGATTTGGCAATCATGAACAAGTTGTCAGTCTCCTTAAGAGAACAAATCAAGAAACATATTGACATTGATCCATTTACTACTGAGGATCCATTTAAAGAAAATGATGACTACGAATACTCAGTAACTTTAGATAAAACAGACTCAAAAAGAGTAATCTGTGTGATTGCAACAAAAAAAGATGCTGCAATACAACTGCCTTGGGAAATCTTACTTGGGAATCAACTAGTTCATCTAACAATATCAAAAACAGAAGCAGCCTCAATAAAATATGAATTAATGCCAAAGGACACCAATAATTTTTATCCCTTTAGAAAGTCAACAAGAATTGCTGGATATATTATGTTTGCATTTCAAATATGCGGCTTGTCACAATAGTTATTAATCTCAAAATATGTTTGCTTATTAACCAAGAAAAGATTCTCTAATGTATAGTGTTGATATTTTATGTGTGGGCAATGAGTTACTATCAGGAATAACATTAAACACGAATGCTCATTGGTTGTCAAGGAAAATTACAAAAATGGGCGGATTCGTTAGAAGAGTAATCGTAGTTAGAGATGATTTAAGTGAAATTAAGCTTGCCTTAATAGATTCCCTTAACAGGAACCCTAATTGGATAATTGTTTGCGGTGGATTAGGTCCAACCTATGATGATAAGACTCTACTAGGAATTGGTAAAGCATTGAAAAAAAAATTGACATTGAACAGTACTGCACTGGATATGGTAAAAAAAAGCTATAGACACAGACATCGAAGAGTGAAGATAAATAAGGCTAGATTGAAAATGGCAATAATTCCAACAGGCTCCACTCCAATAGAAAATCCTGAGGGTAATGCACCTGGGATACTCCTTTGTGTTCGTAAAACCAAAATTATATGTCTGCCCGGGGTTCCAATTGAAATGAAAGCGATAGCTACGAAATGCATATTACCTCGAATAAAACAAGAAATAGGCGATTTTACGATTATGGAGACTAACTACCTTATTAAGGGTATTAGTGAGGCCATGATATCCTCCAGATTAACAAAAATAGTTGATTCAGCACCAAATGACAGATTATATCTGAAAACGCATCCTCGTGGATATATTGATAACAGTCCTACGATAAGAATTCAACTAATTTCAAAGGGAAACAATGAAGAGCAAGTTGAACTCCTAAACAATAAAATTTTAGGGCAGATCACGGAGTTGATTAGAAAAAATAAAGGGAAAATATTAAAAATATCATAACTTTGGAATGTACATGTCAAATGTGAGCGAATTAGTAGAATCAAAAAGAAATCCTATCGATAACGGATTTCGTGAATTAGTCAGAATTTACTTTAAATAGAAATATTATAATTAGTATTATACCATAATAACAGTGACCAACTATTGACAAATAGAAATAATAGCATCAATCCAGAAAGAGTACTTTCTCAAACATTAGATGAATTACGAATAACCGACGATAAGATAAAACAGAACACATCGTCATTGGTTAAGAATCTGGAAACTTCAAACAATGATGATTTTTGGATAAATATAATGAAAGCAATAGTTGTATCATGTGATGAAAATAAATACGTTTTTTCAAATGCTGAACTTTGTGATTTTTTGACAATCGGAGCAAGAGGTTTGGATAACAAAAGATATGGATCAAATGTTAATTCAGAAAACCAACTAATGAATAAAGTAGTTAGTGATGCAATATTTAGTATATACAAAGACATAATGGAAAATTATGATAACGTTGATAATGAATTAAAAAATTATTACCCCAAAATCATTCTGAATATCATTTCAATTATTAGAAGAGGTTCTGATATCAGTGGCGAAAGGGTAAATCTATATGGTTTGGAAAGATATTATCTGAAAAATAAAACTGATGCTGTAAATAGAAAATTAGATTTCTCTGAACCAATTGTCGGTGATATTCAGAAAAGTGCCGATATTGAAACTAAGAAATCAATAGATATTCCATCTACTCAACCTTTGGTACCAGCTACTGTAAAGGAAAATATTCTGAGCAAAAAGGATCTTGTCAATAGTCTTAGTGTTATTACCGGAAGGAAAAAGAATGAACTGAACGACCTGCTTACAAAAATCCCAGAACAAGATTACAAGAAAATAACTGATTTGTGCGTAAATTATAACAAATTACAAAAATATTCAAAATTGATCGGAACAGACGAGTTTAGTCGTCAAATTGAAAAGGAATTGGGAAGAAAACTTAATGATAGACAACTTCAACATGCTACAATTTCGATAAGAAAGGTAAAGACCTATGTGGAAAATGTTCTAGATGGAAAATTTGTCCCACACGGTTCACATGGAATCAATCATGTCAAACACAATTTGGAGTACGGGTATCAGTTAATGGGATTAATTGAATATAGAAGAAGAAGGTACTCTCAATCTCAACAATACAACAAAAATTCGAAAGTTTAGCCAAAACCTTTAGGAGCTATCAAGATATGTATTCTATTATTTTCTATTGAGTTTGATCTTTTGGAGATATCTTTTGCTTTCTCGCCATAAAAAATAGCAAGACTCCAAACATTATCAAAATTATGGCAAGGCCCTGGGCACCTCCTCTTGGGATCAGGATTATATAAAAAACTGCAAACACGATACAACTTGTACCTTGAAAAAAATACCTAAAAGCCTCGCCAAGATTAAATTTCTTGCCAATAATAGCTATTGCAAAAAATGCTATAATTGGGTAAATAGTTAGTAGAATATACTGATCTATATCGACACCATTATGAGGCAAGAAGACTAACTAACAGCTAGTGATTGGAGCAAATATCTATGTTTCTTTGACATGAAACCTCAGATCGTTTATTTCAATTGCTACTTTTCTTTCAATCAAGGATCGTGCATTTTCAAAAGGTAAAATCGCAACGTCCTCTTTTATGAATGGACCGTATTTAGTCATATCAACTCCCATAAACTGGTCTGTAGGTTCCAAGAATCTTATTATGATCATTTTTGACCTTATGATTCTGGAAATGGAATCTAAATTATTCACATTTCCATCGATTAGAGATTTCATGATCAAATCTTTTCTTTGCGATACTTTCCTTTCTTCTTCGAAAATATATTTTTCTTCATCAGTTAATTTGGAATAATCGTCAGTTGACAAAGAAGGATAAGGCAAATTTGTATTAGAATTTTCTAAAAGCTTCCGAGTTCTTAATTCGATCAATGATTTTGTTGATAGTACTAGTAATTTTATCAGCTCGTGATGTACATCTAATTCTAGCCCTTCATACTTTTGGATGGAAAGTTCCTTTATCAACTGTGCAATTTTCTTGTAAACATCCGGTGATATTGCCTGGATCTTTGGAATTTGTGTTTCCTTTTTCAATAGTTCCATAATAAAATCCAATTCCATCTTTTTCTCGGAATCTCTGCTGTTGTTATTATCGTCTATTTCCGCCAATAAATTCTACCTTTTTTGGTAATTTCTATTTAAATACCAGTTTATTAAAATTTTAATCAAGTAAATTTTTTAACAATGTAAAAAAGTTTCAAAACCCTAATGCTCAAAGCCGGTATATATTCCAGTTTAAAACTTAATTATGAGAAAAATATAATCGGTTCTGATTGCCTTATAAAATTGTTAATGGAGAATTTGGGTCCCTCACATATACCAGCGATGATGTCTTGCTTAAAATGAAGGAGGAAGGAATAAAATTTGTTGATTTGCAATTTACTGGTTTATTCGGAAGATTTCACCATACCACCATGGCAGCTAATATGTTAAGGAAGGAAGATTTTA
>DATFBL010000114.1:0-25777 GCA_035253865.1 Nitrososphaeraceae archaeon
TTATATCAGCTTGTGCATCTAATAGTCTATAATTTACCAAAGATGATTCACAAATTCAATGCTAAATTTATATTGATTCCAAATTTGTTTGATATGTTTGATCAAGATCAAATAGATATCAAGGAAGCTGAATTTTTAATAAAAGAAATTATGGATGCAATATTTAAATTAGCACGTAAAAATAATGTCTTGTTTATAACTTCAATACTATTAAATAAACTACTTTCTATTTCAGATTTATATTACAAAACTCTACTTCCTTTGTTTAATAAAAGTATAGAAATTATTCAAAGCAAATCCAGTGAGCGAATTACCATGAAAATAAATGAATCCAAGCATATTACTAATTGTGTTACCATTAATAGAAAATACGTTATATCCAAAAATGACTTACTAATAGTTTCTAACAAGTAGATGATATAATGGGTAGAACAATTCCATCATTTAGAATCTCAAGTATAATGGAAGAGCGAAAATGGAAACAATTTCGGAATTTACTTGACAAGGAAGACAAGAAGATTTTTGACGAAATGTTCTTACTTGCGCGTCTGTATAATACTGCATCTTATCAATGCGTCAGACCTGTCAGAATACAAGCTATTCTAATGTCCATCGTATTTCATCATTACAAAAAATTGTTTCAATTGTATAAAACTGACATAAAATTTGGAAAAATAGATTTAACTTAAAAGTGTGGGATTATGAGCTTGTTTCCAGATGACGACATTCTAATACGAGAAATAGAATCATGGAAAGGCTTTGCTGATACGTTATGTTCTGCTGACAGGGGATTATTTTTACAAATGTTAAATGATTGCCATAGATATAGTAACGCCATAAATGCCAAGGGAGAACCATTCCCAGCCGAAGCTTTATTGATGCCTCTAATATTTATACAACATAAAATGATTAGTTGGTTAATAAAATATCAACATAAAAAATTAAAATAACCTCACTTTTCATTTCAAGAATATAGAATAGTCGCAACCAAGAAATCATGGATCTAATACAATCAAAATAAATAAGATAACTCAAAGTTGTTTGTTAATGGTGAGTGTCCTTTGGCGCGATTCTTGGCTAAAACCCCTCTCAGTTCATGACATAGAAACAAAACTTTGTAAATCCTGCAAGAAAATCTTAAAAGACAAAGATTTTGTTACATCCTGTGAATTCTGTGAAATTGGTGTAATGCATGATAATTGTGCAAATGAGCACATATTGAAAAAACACAAAACGGCAGTTAACAAGAAAATCGAACTACACAAGGACAAACCATTGCATGAATTCCAGTAATGTCTACAAATTTATTAGAAATTCTCAAACAATTTTAAGCATTTCCTGCTTCAAGCAGCTTCGGACGAAATACGTTACACGAATGGTAAGGCAACTTCATGTTCTTAGATTAAGTATCGAATCGCGCATTCCTTTTAATATTTATATTAATACTATGGGTTTACAGAGAGTGATTTTTTAGTCAAAAAGGATACACAAGATTGATGAAATTATTCACCGAAAAGATTATTTATAGGAGGTAGAGAATTTTATGAGGATGAACAAATACGTACCTGTTTTGCTGATGTTTGCATTAGTATTTTCAGCAACGCAACTTTTTACATGGAGTACGGCAGAAGCTGGGAAATATCCTAGATTAAGAGCTGACGCGGGAGATGATTTCAAAGCATTCGAAAATCAAGAAGTCAAGCTAGATGGTTCTGACAGCAAAGGTGCTTTTAAAAAATTTGTTGATTTTGAATGGGAATTGGTCCGAGTAAACGGCGCCAAGGTAAATGATCAACCATTTGAGATAAGCAACAATGATGAAAAACAAGCATCATTTATGGCTCCAGAAGTACCATCAGGCGAAATTACATATGAGTTCAAACTCAAAGTTCGCGATACGGTTGACAGAGAAGATGATGATATCGTCACCGTACATGTGATGAATCAACAAGTTCCGGTTGGACCTACATAGCACTAAGGGCATTAAAGTAGAACAAGAAACTAGATACAGTAATTAAACCAATTAGCATTATTGATGCGAACTGTTTCAGTTCCATCGACTCTTTTTATTTATTTATTCAATCCCGCTTTTCATTTCCTTCAGTTTTTGAACTCGGTTTTCCACTGGCGGATGGCTGGAAAATAGATTAGCAATAGAACTACCAGAGAGGGCAGGAACAATAAAGAATGCATTTAATTTTTGAACATTTTTCAATTCACTGGGTGGAATAACTTTGATTTTCCCACTTATTTTAAGAAGAGCAGTGGCCAATTTATCAGGTTTACCAGTCATAATAGCCCCACCCCTATCTGCAGAATATTCCCTGTACCTTGAAATTGCCCTAATAATCAGGAAACTTACTATCCAGGTTACGACTGCAACTAGCAATACAATTGCTCCAGATCCCGCAGAATTTCTATCTCTGGATTGCAATCCGCCATAAAATCCGAATTGCATCAGATACCATGCCACCATAGAAAATACACTTGCCAATGTCAGAACCAAAACATCCCTGCTCCTAACATGAGTTAGTTCGTGTCCAATTACGGCCTCCAGCTCATCATCGTCCAATATGTTCAAAAGCCCCGAAGTTACTGCGACAAGCGAACTTTTAGGACTCTTACCGGTTGCAAATGCATTTGGGACATTAGAATTGACCATTGCGATTTTAGGTTTTGGAAGCCCATTGTTCGTGGAGAGTCTTTCTACAATTCCATGTAGCTTAGGATTTTCCTCTCTAGATATGATTTTAGCACCAGAACTCCACAGAACTATTTTGTCAGAGAAATACCATTGCGCTAAAATCATTGCAGAGGCAATTAAAGCAAGTGGGATATATCCTACTCCAAGATAATGAAGTATGCTCAAGAATATGACATACAAAACGCCCAAAATAAAAAAGCTCAAAACCATTCTGGACCGCAGACCAGGATCTCCCTTCCATTTAGTATCCATAAATTATGTGTTATGGTACAACATGTTTACCTAATTAATATGCTGGATTGCTTTAATTTCGTCAGATTAGCGGCTGATGAACCATCGATAGGCTTTGATTTATAGGTCTAAAACGATAATCTGAATCAGATTAAGTGACAAAAATCATTACGGCAGAAGACAAAATCAACAATAATAACAAGCTTCAAGGTTTGAAGGATTTTAATGAAGTGTTTGAGTTTGTAAAGTACTCTGTAAATTCTGTGTTTGAAATGAAACGAGCAGGTTTAAGCTTGATGCTTCACATGATGCCGACAAGAGTTGGCGCTTATCATGTATTGGGCTCAAATGTAATTGCCATTAACAGCATATTGCTGGACCAGGTAAAGAAATACTCATCTTCCAATGATCAATACAACTCCTATGTGTTTACCGTACTTTTGCATGAGTATTTACATAGTTTTGGAATTTTAGATGAGAATAAAGTTAGACAAATGAGTGTTGAACTTTGTGAAAAATTCTTTGGTGAAGAACGTATGGTAACAGTTATTGCAGAAGATCCATTGAAAATTTTTCCTCAACTAGGATCTGTAAGATATGATAAGTTTGAAAGTAGATACGAATTAATCAAAAACTTTGATAACTCTAACCAAACTTACATACAGTAGTCTAGTCGTTATTTAAGCTAATTCTCACTTTAAGGATGATTAATAGAATTGAATCTGAATATTACTAAACAAAAAAGAGTGAAAGAAAATAATTAATCTAATTGGGAACCTTAATTGGCTCTAATTCTTCCTTTTCTTGCTCTTCTTTTTCTAAGTCAATTCTACTTTTTTGTTTTATCTTCTCTGGAATTTCAAAATCGTAGCACAATTTTATCAATTAATAAAACGGAATCGTACTATAAAGCATTTTTGTAAAGGAATGTTAGATACTTCCCATCCATCCGTTATCATGATTTGGTTGTTTTTTGATAACCTTGTTTGATGTCAGTTAAAGGACTAAAATCTATTCTAATTATTATTATCCTGATAATCTACTAATAGTATGTTTTGGTTGATTAAATAATGTGTAACTCAGCTGTCATTGTAGGTAAGGAACTTTCAGCTTATTCCTTTGGCGCGAAACATCCTTTGAATTCTAAAAGACTTGAAGCATTTATGTCAACACTTGTTAATTTAGAAACTATGCATGAAGGTAAATTGAAACTACTGCCACCTACTTTGTCAGATGAAGGCACTGTAGCATCCTTTCATGAAAAAAAGTACATAGATTTTGTAAAAGAATCTTCAATAACTGGAACGAGATATCTTGACTCAGGAGATACACCTTCTTTTAAGGGGGTATTTGATGCATCTTTGTATGTCGCAGGATCTACAATCTTGGCACTAGAAACTGTAATTAACGAAACAAATGGATTAGATCACGCATTTAATCCAATTGGGGGTCTACATCATGCAAGAAGAAATGCGGCTGGCGGATTTTGTGTCTTTAATGATATAGGGATTGCAATAATGCATGCAAGGAAGAACCTTAATCTAAAGAGAATTCTGTATGTTGATATTGATGCTCATCATGGAGATGGTGTCTTCTACGAATTTGAAGACGATCCTGATCTATTCATAGCTGATATTCATGAAGATGGGTCATTTCTGTATCCAGGAACTGGATTTGAATCAGAAACTGGTTTGGGAGAGGCTAGAGGTACTAAGTTAAATATACCTCTACAACCTGGTGCTACTGATAGTGATTTTTTATCAGCTTTTGCAAAAATTGAAAATTTTGTTGAACCATTGAATTTCGAGCTCATTATTTTCCAATGTGGAGCAGATGGTTTATCAGGAGACCCGTTAACACATTTGAAATATTCTGAAAAATCACATGAATATGCCGCCCAAGTATTGCATAGGATTGCTCATGATAAAACTGGTGGGAAAATTATTGGTTTAGGCGGAGGAGGTTATAATACTGAGAATTTGGCTAAGGCCTGGAATAAGGTAGTAGAAGTTTTTGCTTCTGATGATCTCTAATGAATTCATGCTAATCATAGCAAGTAAATATACCGTTGAACAATTTATCGATAAGAAAGATTTTTTATTTAGAGAAGATAAATCATTAAATAACAATAAATAACAATGTCCTATTCACCAAAATCTCTCATCTTGCTTGTCGTGACCCTATCACTTTTCAGTTTCTTTTCACCGACCAGTATTGCACAATCGGGCGCACAGAGTAGCGAGAGATTGTCCATTTCTGTCAGCAACTCGAGCTTTGTACCTCTAACAAATACCGATGCGAATCAGGTTAGAGTAGGAGTAGAATATACTATTGAGGATGAATCAATAGAAAATGAAATCATAAATGCGGTCATGAAAGTGTATGCTCCAAATGGATCGCTAATTCGTACCACGTCTATCCCAAGCGGGTTTACTGCGCAAGGTGATGGTGGTGTAGAAGTACTAAAGACGACATTTCTTGACAAGTCAATTCAAAGTATACTGGCAAATATAACATTCACAGACTCTACAAAGAGAATTCCTATTTCAAATGTAATTACAGTAAATCTTGATCTTGAGGAACCCCCGGCAAGTCCTAGTACTGCTACGGCCAATTTATCCTCTCTTGAAAATTAGAAAGATTCGAATTATAATGTTAGGGCAATTTATTTTATTGGTCTTTGGAGTTGAGATATCCTCAATACCAGTTACTTATTATTTATTATGAGTTGTATGAAAATTTGAAATAAATCTAAATCGGTTGTTTTATACTTAAATATCATTCCCACTCTATAATCATGCATGTTAACGGTGGCATGTAGAGAAGTTGGAGTCGATTGCGATTTCGTTGGAAAGGGCGAATCAGACAAAGAACTAATGGACAATTTGATAGACCATGCAATCAAAGATCACGGATACACACGTGAGGATGTTCTCAAACCTGAGATGCAGGAAAAAATAAAGGCCCACATTCATAAATCATAAAAAATACCGTTCACAACTATACACAAGTAATCATGTTGTGATTGTATTATTGTTACTATAAAGTAGAATATATTCTACTGCTTAGTGTGAGGATTGTATTTTGCCAGCATTGTATTGAACATACCTGTCATTTGATGCACTAAAGTAATTCTCTGTTATACATCCAGTGAAAAACGTTGATGTTTTTCTACTTCGTTATTTTCGTAACTTTGGATCTCTGGATAAGATGATTATGCTCAATATGACAAATGCGGCCTGAAATATTTCAACTGCAATTGCGGTTTCGCCAATTGGACCCCCTCTACCATTAATTGGGTTGCCTGGAAATCTCGTAACTATCCAAATTATCATGAAGGTCAAAGTCCCGGCAATGCCTACATAATACCATGCTCTATTCCAACCCATGAGAGTAGGGAGAACCCAAAATACTTGAGCCAAGCCCCCGATTAAGAATAACATACCCGTGTTAAAGTTTCTGTCTATCGCACCCGCAACCAATGAAAGATGCAAAATTCCTGCGATAAGTGTACTCCCAGCAGCACCGGTTCTCAATACACTAAAATTTTCTTTCATACAAGTTCGTTTTGAATTTGTATGTTGCATTATAAAAAAGAATCGGTCCTGAAATCTAGATTCAAATATATAGCTTTTGACAATGCGGCTAATGCAAATACATATTATCGTTACCAAATCGGATAACCTATACTTAATTTCTATTTATATGAATTCAAGATTTTAGGTTGGGTATTACTTGTAATCTAGTTTACAATAAAAGAAAGATAATAGAATAATTGGAATATTTTGAGCATTTTTATCGTATGAATGATGGGGAGAAAATTTAATTTGATTATTCGTATTATCTAGCAAATTCCATACCATTTCATTTTGCTCATTTTTTACCAATTTTTCTAAATCTTACAAGAAAAATGTATTATTACGACTTTGTCATTAGAGGTATTATGTATGCATAAAAAATATAAGCGATACCGTGTTATTTGATTTGTGAATAAAATATATCCAAGTATCTTCTTCCTATTTGTTCTAGTTAGTTCGGCCGCAGTATCTGGTAATATTGTAAATTTGGTAGCAGCCCAATCTTCTAATGTAGTAACGAATGTTACAGATCTTACGAGATTAGATGCTTCTAATGCTGACGTTGAGTTACAAAATAAAACAGTAAATTATCATGATCAGGCAAATGGATATCTCGTTTATCCTATTCTACAAAACGAGAACAAGACTGAAAATAACAACGGCACTCTTCCTGGAGTAGTTATGATCCATGAAAACAAGGGATTAAATGACAATATCAAGAACATGGCAAATCTTCTAGCTAGGAGTGGCTATGTTGTGTTAGCTGTGGATCTTTTCAAAGGTGAAGTTACTACTGATCGAAACCGTTCATCCGAGCTAACCCAAGCCGTTAGGGATAATCAAGATTTGGCCACTGCTAATCTTAAGTCAGCGATAAAACACCTTGCTTCACTCCCAAATGTTAATCCAGATAAAATAGTATCAATTGGGTGGTGCTTTGGAGGAGGACAGTCATTACAGCTTGCACTAAATAGTCAGGATCATCCTCTAGCAGCTACGATCATATATTATGGTCGTTTGGTAACGGATAACGCAACTCTTGCAAATATTAAATGGCCGGTATTAGGTATATTTGGAGATCAAGATACGTCTATTCCAGTTGACTCGGTAAAAGCATTTGAATCGGCATTAAATGCAAACAGCATCCCAAATGAGATACACATCTACAAGGGAGTTGGTCATGCTTTTGCAAATCCTTCTGGCGATAATTATGCCCCTAATGAAACTAAAGATGCATGGGATAGAACATTATCATTTCTCGACAAGCATCTGAATATGTGAGTAAATGGTAACATCATCAACTAGAACATGGACGTTTCCACTCTAAAAAAAGTGCTTTCAAAGGCCCTCATGGTCCGATGTGATTCTAGAAATTTTGATTTATAGGAATTGCAATCGAAGATCCTTGTGTTCCTACGCTAGTTTTTATAAGTGAATATCACAAGAGAAAATAATGCAAAAGAAAAGTTTTGAGTCTATGGAGCCAGAACCAACTGAAAAGTATAAGGATAAATTCACCGGGGATTTCATAATCAAGAATGTGTTTGAAAAGAATGATTCAAATGAACAGGAAATGTATCATGTGACGTTTAGAAACGGTTGCAAAACACGACCTCACATACATGCATCAGATCAAGTATTGATAGCTACGGAAGGGAAGGGTATTGTAGTTTTTGCCAAAAGAATAATGATTGATCCTGAGGACATTACTAAAACAGAGATAGAGATTGAAAAAACTGTCATGATAGAAAAAGGTGATGTTATTTGCGTTCCATCCTTTATCTTACATTGGCATGGATGTAGAAATAAAAATGAAGACTTTACTCATATTGCCATTCGTAAGAGGACACAATTAGACAATATCTGGTTTTAGCTGAAATACGAATTTGAAGTTTAAATAAATCAAGATACTGGATTTCTATTTCTTGTAATTCTAGTGCAAGTTTATAGAAAATTGGCAATTCTGATAGAAACAATTATTATTTCAGTTTTTCTTTGGACTTGTATGAAGTTGGTACGAATTGTATTTCAATCAATTGTCATTTTTTTCATCATTTTAGCTGCAATGGGGTCCCAAATTCAATTGAATGCTTCAACAGCTAATATGTCTAACATCACGTTATCTGAAGAAAGATTTGTTGGTCAAAAAACTGCAATGTCAAATCCAGCATCTCCTACCGTGACGCCTCATGGTAAAATACCTCATCAGATAGTGTTCGCTTTACCATTAAGAAACGATAGCAAGATTTGGACAGGTACAGTAACATTTACTGCAAGCAAGCCAATTGAAATTGAAGTATTACATCTCTACAAGCCCCAATCTGCCATAGATGCCGAACATGGAGAACCGTATCATGCTACACTGCCTATCAATAAGACAGTTGCGATTTCAACCATGACAATGTTTACAGATACTCCCCTAAAGGTTACGGATACGCCAATAAGTACGGGTTCACTTCAATTTACTGGAAGCGCCCTAGTATTTCACAAGACTAGTGGAGACCCATTTACTGTTACTTATACAGTAGATGCCGTAGCAAGGACGCCCAACAAATAGAGTTGGAAACAAGCAGTTCACAATTTCTTAATTGCCTATCCTTACAATGGAGAATATGATAGCAGGAATATTGGGTGCACCAGGTGGTGCAATATTGATGAGACCGCAACCTTGATTGGCAGCTGATACTGACATTACTGTATTTATGACATCATTGGCCTTCAATGGCATAATTGCTTGTGATACCAGAACAATTGTATCATTTTTTACATTGATTGAAGCGCGAGTGTTGCTATTTGCTACAAATTCACCATTTTGACTAAGCCACAAATCAACATTACAAGTTGTAGTACCTGAAGTCTTTCCTACTTGACCTGCTGCTACGATTAGGTAAGTTCCATCTTGATTGACTATCACATCAGCATTGTTTCTAGTGCTACTGTGTGTAATACCCCCATTGATGTAGTCGTTGGAATCCATAGGAACATATACTGACTTAGTAGCATTTGGTTGAATTGATTTAGTATGCGATAATTGTGCGGCAGGTGTAAATGCAGGCTCTTGCGCGAACGCTAGTGGTACAATTACTATCATAGATGTAGCGGCTAATCCTAAAACAAACACGCCTAAGGTAACCACTTTTTCGTTACTTAGTCTCGACATGACCTTATTATTAGATGTAATAATACTTAAGATTTAAGGGAAAAATGTTATGTATAATAATTCGGAATTTTGTTACCATTCCACGTATCCAGTTAATAATTGTAGATGAAACCATCAAGCCGTGTCCCCTTACCTCGTTGGTGTATTGTGATTTAAATTCAATAGTTGAATGTTATGAATTATGGATCGAACAGTTCCTTTGTACCGATGGCAACAGAATGGGAAAAAAGAAAGTGGAAATCGTAAAGAGAACAATTGGATAAAAGGTTTTGATGAAATATTATCTATTTCACGATTGTATAATGTTGCCTGGAAGTTGCTTGTAAAAACTGTAGAATATTACATGCAAATGAAAAAAAATAGAGATTGTTAATTCTTCCGACCAGTAATCAGTTTAGACTCTTGATTATTTACGGAGGTGACGTAGATAGCGGACGAAAACATTAGTTGATTGCGTCACCGTCATTTCCTCTTTAGGTGAAGGCATAGAGTTGGTTCAAGGCCATGATTATTCCCCGAAGGCTTCAGCACACAAGAATTAAATGACACGCTCAAATTATGAGAAATTGAAGGCAAAATAAAATGAGAGTATTTGAAGATTATAACACAAAGAAGGTTGTATTAATTATTATCCTGAGTTGGATATTAATAGGCGTGGTTGGTGCATTTTGGAATGATACAACCAAGTATATGCTTTTAGCTCTACTCATACCTACTGGAATGTTAATAAAAATCAGACTTGACGAGAATAAAGTAAAACGATGATAGTAAGCAGTAATGCTTGCAAACTTCAATTGATTCATCCGATCCTTATATCCATAATTTTTGAATATTATAGGAAGTTTGAAAATATAAAAGATTAAATCTTGTATAAGAATATCAGATGATGTGGTACTTCATAATGGATATGGATCAATATTCGTTCATAGTTGACGCCATGCTCGGGAAAATTGCCAGAAAATTAAGAATATTTGGATTTGATACAGTTTACGATCCTAATATTGACGACATGGTTATTTTGAATTCACCAAAATATTATGGCAGAACTGTTTTAACAAATGACAGGGTCCTTTTTAGAAGATGTAAGAAAAAGGGGATAGACACAATACTAACGGATAAAAGATCCGAAGTAGAAAACTTTGTTACTATTTTCAGGTCTTTAGATATTGATTCTGTCAGTTTACAAAATGTGCCCCATTTATGTACTTGCTGTAACGGATTATTGGATACAATTATTGATAAGAATTCAATAAGGTATCAAATTCCAGAAAGATTATTGAATTCCAAGAATGTGTTCTATAAATGTAGACAGTGTAACAAGATTTATTGGATTGGTAGTCATATGGAGCGCATTGATTGCCTAATAAAAGAGATAAACACGAAACTGAAGTCTATAAATTAGTTCTTTGGTTCATTCGTGTTGAGTATGAATTGTGACAGCACTACATCTATGACTGCTCTATTTGATTACTACTATTTACTTGCTTTGAAGGAACTAAAAAATATCTAGAAATCTGAACCTGATTTACTATCTACCACGGATAAAAGGATTCATAAACTACAGTTGTTCATAATATCAGTGAACAATGAAGTGCCCGTGCTGTGGAGAGGAATTGATACGCGAGAAGGAGACTGAAAAAATAATATCATATAAATGTCTGTCATGCGGCTTGAAGAATTCTGAGCTGAAAAAGAATCGCTGAACAGATAGGTAAAATGATCGCTGAATAATTGGCCTGTATTGAACTTTCAAGCTCTTACTTTTCGCAGAGAATGAATATTATGCTATTTTCCTGCCAAGTAGTAGTGATTCATGATATCTCCCTCTACGTTCTTCACAATGATATCTTTGAATCCAGCTTCAGTAAGTTTCTTTACTGCCAATTCTTTACCCCACATAGTACCAAGACCTTCTCCATTGAAGGCAAGAGAAACCGACATACAGTGCATGGTAGATATTGTATATAGTGTGGGAGCCAAAAGACTATCGATATTTTTCTCCACCTTGCTTGAGGCTGCTATGTCCTGCATTAAGAAGAAACCGTCATCTTTCAGAGATTTATATATGGCCTTTAGAACCTTTGTAGGTTGAGCCTGGTCATGAATAGTATCAAACGCAGTAATAAGTTCGAACTTACCTAGCTCCTCAACTAACAACGCATCCTTAATTTCAAATTGAACATTTGTTAGTCCCATATTTTTGGCCTCTTCTCTTGCTGATGATATTCCTTCATGAGAAATATCACAACCGGTAAATTTGGATCTGGGAAATGCCTTTCCCATTAGATTGATGGCACGCCCTCCTCCACACCCTATATCTAGTACCTTAATTCCATCCTTCAAACGATTATTAATTTCAGGAATCAATGGCAATATCTGATTGGTTAGTTTGCTGTCAAAAATTCTTGCAGTTTCTTCTGCTTGTAACTGTTGAAACTTTGGATATTCCGAATATGGAAGACCACCGCCATTCCTAAAGCATTCAACGATCTTGTCTTCTACATTGCCCATTAGTGAAACATACTGACTTAAAACAGCTAAATTATCAATTCCTGATTTTCTTGTCAGAAACGCAGAATGCTCCTTAGGGAGAAAATATTTCTCTGTTAAGGGATCGTATTCTATAATTTTTCCTGTTACCATTGCACCTAGCCATTCTCTAATATATCGTTCATTAAGCTTGGTAGCTTGTGAAATTTCTTGACTTGTCGAAGGCTTCAATTCAGACATAATATCAAACAAGCTTGTCTTGTAGCCGATGCTGATCATGAGTGACAGCATTCCACTGTTTAGGACCTGAAACATCTTTGAGGCAAATTCTTCTGCCTTGGAATTATCATAATTTTGCTTATCCAATCATTATCACTTGTACAAGCCTTTCAATATAAACATGATTTAGAAAAATGCGGAAAACCTCTAAATTATTTCCATTCCCAGATAGTTCCCGTTGTTGTGCCATTTGGCCAGTATTTGTAGACATACATTCCAATTACATTATCTAAGAAACCAAGTTTGCTTTCTGGATCGCTACTAAAAATCTGGATACCTTTGTATGTTTCAATTCCACTACTGTCTGTATTTCCTACATCCTGTCCTGTGTAATTGGCTATATCGCCATCAGAAGTGGTAAAGTTTCCTTTTCCGATACTGGTTGATTTACCATCTGATAATTGAGTTGTCACATAAGTAGCCCTGTCTGTAACATTCCCAACATCTCTCAAAACTCCTGTAGCATTATAGGAATCTCGAGTCTTGAGAGGATTCGCACTAATTGTTATAGACCCTATACTATTATGACTGGTTTCAAAAAACATTGGAGTACCAAAGAAATTACTCAGATTTTCGAAAGTCTGAACTTGGACTTTATCATTATTCATCGTTGTATTTGCTTCTGTATTATTACTCGACTGGTCTTGTGCGAAAGCACTTTGCACTTGGTTGATTAGTGAGGTTACTGATAGAACCATGGACATAAACAAAAATAATAAAAGGCAATACTTTCTCCTTTTTTGCATTATCAGTAGTAATTATTTGCATTTTATATGTCTTACACTATTTTCGGCGTCTTGATGTAAATCCTCCTTGCTATAAGAGATAATTTACCCTTTCATCCATTGTCTTTCTTCGAGACACCATATCAGTCTTATCATCTGTTCCACTCTAACTTTACCCCCAACATCATTATGACAAGTTTCAAAGTGTTTCAACATTAGGGAATGTTCCTCTTCAGAGAGTCCATCTTTTTTCTCAATTAAATCGAAAAATACGTTTTCTTTTTCAGTATGTATGGTTATGAATACTGAATAAGCATTCAAGAATCTTGCAACTCGTTCTCTTGCATTAATCCCTCCATCCCAAGATTCTAAACTTTGTGATAGCATTCTTGCAATGCGCCTGCCAAGCTCATGTTCTATCAAGAAATTTCGAATATCCTGAGAAAAGTTATTCTTATCATTCATTTGCGGAAAATAAGCTTTCTCTTCTTTGCCGTGGTGGAATTTATCTACAAATTCGAGAATAAGCATTGAAATTATTTTGATATCTTCTATTGGAATATCTACATTGCCATATAATAAATCAGAGCATTTCTTTGCTATCTTTCCAAGACGATTAATTAGGATATGATCTTGTTTAAGATCTCTGGTAGCATTCAAAATAAATCAAGACTTTTTAATCATAAAATAAAAAATGCTGAATTTTAAGATACTGATAAGCATCAATGAATAGTTTGTTCGAGCTTTGAATTTGGTTTCAGTTATGCTCTAAACCTCAATTGTAGCCAGAATTTAAACCTACAAATATGATAAGTTTTCTACTATCATCTATGAACGGCCAAACGACTGGAAATAATCAAGAGATAGAACCTACGGAATTAAAAAAGAAAATAGATAATCACGAGAATGTGTTTATTCTGGATGTCCGAACTCCCCAGGAATATGAGGCTTGGAAGTTATCCTATGAAAATCATCAAAATCCCAAGCTAATTCCCGTTGATAGATTGTTCATGAATGATCCCAATTTGCTAAAAGAAATTCCAAAGGACCAAGAAATCGTTACGCTCTGTGCCCATGGAAACAGGTCTATGATGGCAGCAAGGTTGCTAAATCAACTAGGGTATAACGTAAAAAGCGTAAGGGGAGGAATGGCGGGCTGGAATAAGGTTTACGATGTTGCTGAAGTTCAGGTTCCAATAGAAGCTCCATTCAGAATCTGGCAGATAAGAAGAATATCAAAAGGATGTATGGGATATATTGTATCCTCAAGAGAAGATAAGACCGCAGTAGTCATAGATCCAAGTCGTGAAATATATGATGCTTTTGTGGATGTTGCTAGGGAAAATGGGCTAAAATTAACAAAAGTAGTTGATACACATCAGCATGCCGATCATGTTTCGGGAGTAGCAAAGTTAACCAAAATAATAACTGAAGGAGGAAATGTAGAACCTCTTGCTTGTTTTAGCTCTTTAGAAGAATATAATAGTGAAAATACAGAAATTAAAATCCATTATATAAAAGACGGAGATAATCTAGAAGTATCACCGGGAATATCACTCAAGGTCATTTACACACCAGGGCACACAAACGGTAGCATGTCCCTTTTGGCAACCTATGTAAATAAAGCTACAGACGATAAGCCCCAGAATTCCTATTTATTCACTGGTGATACCTTATTTGTCGATAGTGTAGGAAGACCCGACCTAAGAGAAGAAGCCAAGAAATATGCTGCACTGTTATACCAAACATATCATCAAAAAATAGTTAATTTGCCGGAAAATACTTTAGTCCTTCCTGCCCACTTTAATGCAACTTCAATAGTCTTAAAACATGCAGAACCAATATTTGAAACAATAGGTTCAATAAAGAAAAAAATAAAACTGCTCTCTATGAATGAAGATGAATTTGTTCATAATGTTACCGACACCCTGCCATCACGGCCAATGAACTACAAGACAATTATTGAAATCAACAAAAGAATTCTACCTTTTGATGACATGCAGATGCCCGATTTGGAAGCAGGGCCTAATTCTTGCGGAGTATCTCTGGATCCAAACTAACAACTCAACATCCTTCCATCACTTCTGTTACTCTAATACCTTACCTATATTGTAAGTCCCTGATCTGTACTCTTTTATAATGGTCTTATTGCAACGAATTGCTGCTCTTATTACTGGTAACGTTAGTCTGAGTCGTTGTATTATCCAGTCCAGAATTTCCGTCAATTTCCTGGAGCCCTTTAGATTTTAAGACTTCATTTAGTATGGTAAGGTCATAAATGCCTGATAAGTCGGGTTCTGTTTTTCCAAGAAATCCAACACTGAAAGCATCGCTGGCAGACTCGAATAATGATTGTTTCACAGGATCGTAAGTTAGTTCGAGCCTGTTGAAAGCTTCAGAAAGCTGATCTTCTGGGATAGTCTGTCCAGTCAGGCTTTTTAGTTGAGTATTGAAAATCGTTAACGCCTCTTGCTTGTGGGAATTTATCCATTGCGTCTCATTGACATGTGCAACTAGTAATTTTCTTATGACTTCAGGATTTTCTTGGAGATATTCGGGGTTAACAATTATGTTTGCAGTAACAAATTTCCCTTCTGGCCACAACGTACGTTCGTCCAAAAAGAGCTTACTGTTTCCTTCTTTTATCAATTTTTCACCCCACGGCTCAGGAACCCAGGCCCCATCAATCTCCTTTTTTAGTAATAAAGTGAGGATGTCGGGATTCTTAACTGGAAGTATCTCTACATTTCCGCCCTTATCCTTAGTGTTGTACCCATTATCAAGCAAGTATTTTCTCAGTGCAACATCTTGTGTGTTTCCTATTTGCGGAGAAGCAAATTTCTTTCCGGCAAAATCCTTTACAGAATTGATACCAGAGTCATTTCTCACGACAAATACTGCTCCTCCACTTGACACACCGGCAATTATCTTTAGACTTTTTCCTTCAGAAACTACGTAACCATTAATCGCCGGATTTGGTCCGATATATGAGACGTCTACCTGCCTTGCAAGTAATGCTTCAATAGCTGACGGGCCCGCATTAAAAAGAAAGTTCTTTATTTCAACATCACTGCCCAACGCTTTCTGAAAATCTCCATTACTAATACCGATCACTGCCTGTGCATGGTTAATGTTGGGAAAGAATCCTATTTTTAGAACTTTTTTCTCTTGCGAAAATGCTTGGTTTGAAATAAACGGCTGTACAACCACTCCTACGAGCAGTAAGCCAATTACTGAAACAAGTATTTTTTTATTCATAAAGTTTCATTTTTTGTGCGGGATATTTGAGTCCTTTCAAATATGCAATTAATTTGAATATATACGCGTAAATTGCACTCTAATTAACAAGAAAAGAAAAATTCAGCATAATTCCAATACCGGCAACTATACAGTTTAAGAGTAAAGTTAGTTCGAAAACTCTATCTAAACAAAAGAATTGTAAGCTTACAACCATTCTGATTTAAGAGGAAAATACACTTTTCTTCGAGTATCATCAAAACTGTTTCGTTCTATTATAAATCCATGCTTCTTCAGATCTTCAATTGCACTCTGTATTGTCCTTCTAGGAAGTTGAGTAAGACTAATCAATTCACTTTGTTCAATTGGATGTTTAGTTTTTATTATATAATAAATGAACTTGGAAGCAGGACTGCCGTCTATCTGTTTGTGTGTGAAGGACATTCCAAAAGACGATTTTGAAAGAAAACCCCGTCGTTGAGATTCTACTGATGCTATATTGTCGATACTAATTTCTGCAAGGTTTACACGTTGGCCAAATTCGGCTATTAATGCAGATTGTTCAGAAGCTAATGGGGCTTCAAAGATAAATGTACTAGGAGGATATTTGTTTGTAAGCGCTGCAACATAATTCCATATTACAGAACCACTTTGATCATATATTCCCACACTTACGCCCTCATTTGCCTCCAATGTCACTTTTTTAGCACCAACATTAAGTGCATCTTCAACTTTCACCAGCGTGTTATCAATACCAAGCTGATGTCTGGGATCTTTCTTGCCTATTTTCCATCTAAATTCCAAATCTTTAGAAAGTATTGCATCAGAGAATTTCTTTTTTTTATCAATATTAAGATCGATATTATTCTCACCAATTTCTATAATATCAAATCCCATTTCCGCCGATTCGTCTATGAATTTGTCAAAATAGTTACCGGATATCGCGTATTCTGTTAAGGTACTTCCTGTTGATACCTTGATATCAAGTTCATGATAGTATGAAATTCTTCTCTGAAGGAGATTGTCTGAAATCAATAATGGATATGTGTTGTGTATCTTAATTTCATCAATAAACGATGCCAGTATTTTGAATGTCTCCTTGTCAAAAAACTGCAGTTTATCTACTGTATGAGTTAGTCCTTCAAGTCTGGGTTTATCATTATCTACTCTATCCTTGGTGAGATCGTCTAGCAATCAAGTATAGTTCAAAAATTGCCTATATTGAATTTACGATTTGATGGCAAATGACCTGATATTCGATTTTTAGGCATGATTACTCTATTTCGTGTCTTCAATTACATAGTCCGTTATATCACCTTCTTGCTAACAAAGTTTCGTAGATTAGAACCCATAGCTGGTACTTTATGTTATATTTTGAAAATTATCATCCACAAACAATTCGTGGAGTTTTACGGAATATATCGATGTTTCTAAATCTAGCTAATATAGATCGTTACCTTTATTCTAACTATTCTACTGATATCATTGGTGAGACAGCAACAAGCTCAATATTTGAATTTCCAGTCCATTAATTATCGTATCCACTTCTGCTTATTGACACTTATTGACAAGTAGAATCAATTTCTATTAGTATGACTAAAGCTTATCAAATCTAGATTGAGTTCAAAGATTTTTATACTTTGAAATGTAAATAGGTTTGTGAGATTTTTAGTAAGGGCGCAAATACCTACAGAGGTAGGTAATAAGATGGTTAAGAATCCAAAATTTATGCAAAATCTAGAAGATTATATGAAGAAAGTTAACCCTGAGGCTTCTTACTTTTTTGAGGCAGGGGGCGATAGAACCTTTGCATTCATAGTTAACATTGATAGTGTCGACATGATACCTAGTGTTGCTGAACCATTATTTCAGGACATTGGTGCAAAGGTTGAGTTCCATCCAGTAATGGTATTTGAGGATCTAAAAAAAGCAATAGGGCGCTTGAGTTAAAAGTTCTACAAACAAGACATATAGTAGCAGCCATGGTCAATTCAGCCAAAAAAGAAGTCAGTAGAAAGGCTTCATCAACTCTATTTTGGAGTGTCTAAATTTTATTTCATCCACATTAAATTACGAGTATGATCTGAATTCTGCACAATTTCCTTTTCACTATTTCTTCAAATGATAGAGTTAGATAATATTCAAAAGATTCACTAATAAGACCATTCTATGTTCTAAGTAACATACATGTCTGAAGACAAGCTATCTCAAATATCAAGTTTCAAGTACATCAACATTGAAACTTTCAAGAAAAATGGATCTGCTGTTAGAACTCCTATTTGGTTCATTATTTACGAAGGGGTTATATTTTTTAGAACGGATTCCAAATCAGGCAAGGTAAAGAGAATCAGGAACAATCCTCATGTTAGGATTGCACCATGCGATATTCGTGGAAATATTAAAGGAACATGGTTTGATGGAAAAGCAAAGTTTGCTGATATGAAAGAATCGTCGATTGTATTTTCCATGATTGATAAGAAATACGGGTTTCTAACCACACTGATTAGATCATTTAACAAGATTAGGGGTACTAATCCTATAGCAGTGTCAATAGTGCTGGACTAGATTTTAATTAAATTCTAAATGCTTTGGAATTTTTGTCAGAATTTCATGGAAATATTTTCTATGCATGGCAAGAATGCCTGCACGAAGTTACTTGAAAATGTATCAAATGGCTACTACGGGGAGAATTCTCATCTAGTCATATTAGAACAAAATACAACATAACCTTACTTAAATATGATATTAGTTAATATGGTATATGAAAGAGGAAAAACTAGGAAAAGAGGGCAGTAATGTCACAGACAATTCTGATGAAACGAATTTAAATTATCGGTCAATAAAACTTGTGACAAAAAGTAATGAAACTCCAGAAGGTGATGGCTTTGTTGTACATAGATCCTTCCCTTCAGGCTCTGTTCGAAATCTAGATCCTTTCTTACTGTTAGACGAGATGGGTCCATTGGATTTATTACCATATGAAAGTAAAGGCTTTCCAGAACATCCACATAGAGGTTTTGTAACTGTTACGTACATGCTTGAGGGGAGATTTGAACATAAGGACTCTCAGGGAAATTCTGGGAAGCTTGGACCGGGGGATGTTCAATGGATGACAGCAGGTTCGGGATTGGTTCACTCTGAAATGCCGGAAAAGGAATTTGCTAAAAATGGTGGAAGGTTACATGGATTTCAGCTGTGGATCAACCTTCGGAAAACAGACAAATGGATCAAACCCGATTACCAAGATGTTCCTTCCACGAGAATCCCTCAAGTCAGTACTCCAGACGGTAAAGTATCGGCCAAAGTTATTGCTGGAAATTACCGTGACGCGAAGGCAGTAATTAATACACTAAGCCCTATTCTTTACTTGCATTTTACCCTGCAACCAGGAGGACAGGTTGTGCAGTCCGTTCCTGAAAATTATAATGCGTTTGCATATGTTATTAGCGGTAAAGGTCTTTTTGGCAAAGGTAAAACAGCTGTTGGAGAAAAAAACCTCATCGTGTTTAAAAATGATGGTGACATTATTTCAATAAGAGAACCGGATAGTGCAAAGTCTCCTCTTGATGTACTGCTTATCGCAGGAATGCCTCTCAATGAACCAATAGTTCAGTACGGCCCATTCGTTATGAATACTCGGGAAGAAATAGACAAAACTTTGGAAGATTACCGAAATGGTAAAATTGGACAGATTGATTTTTAGATATTAGAACATTCATGTTTTTTTTATTTTTATTTTATTAATATTTGCTCTGTTATTTGGTTTTACTTGCTTCCATAATATTACTCGTTACTGTTTTTAACCCCTCCCTGCCTGATAGAATCCTTTCTTATTATATAATTCAAAATTGAAAGATTGGATAATGTTGCATCTAATTGTTTATCAGCGTGTAAAAAAATCCATAATAAGAAATTACAATAATATACTTTGTGTCACAGCATCCCAGTTGATAAATTGTATCTAATTTCATAGAATGAAATGATATCTGGTTGGTTATTTGATGCATATACTTTAAATGGCAATATGATTTTCTGGATAAAAAAAGATAATTCTCCTACAACTATTAGAGTTGAAGATAAGAGCTGGAATCTTAAAATCTACGTTGCCGCTGACATGTTTTTGCTAAAATCTCTCATAGAGAACAATGAAATACTTTCTATGATAAAAGAATATGATTTTCCTTCAAGATACGAATTGATAACTGATGTCAAAAAATCCCAAATCCTTGAACTGAAATTAAAGGATTCTACTTACTCACTAAAATTAGCAAAAAAAATCGAGAGAATGGGAAGATTTGGACAATTCCGACTATATAATGTAGACATTCTACCAGAACAATCCTATTTTTATGAACATAATATTTTTCCGCTTATGAAATGTAAAGTTCATGTATCTAACTCAAAACTCAATTGGATGCGTAATGAAGATAACGTCTGGTCTACAGAATATAGATTACCACCATTTAATAACATAAATCTAAAGGTATTCCCAAAAGTAAATCAAGGAAAGATACCCAGATTTACTGATTCAATTGCATCAATAACTATACAAAATTGTGACACAAAAGATACTATTCATATTCAGGGTTCTGAAATAGATATTTTATATCAGCTTGTTAAAGAAATAAAAAAAATTAATCCAGATTTCATTCTCACAGAGGATGGTGATTCATTTACATTTCCTTATCTAAGGAATAGATCGGAAATCAATCAAGTAGATTTAATCCTAGATAGAGAGGGTATACCTTTACGCAGATCTAAAAAAGATGGAACATCATATTTTGCTTATGGTAGGATGTATTTCAAGCCATCAGCTGCAAAATTATTTGGAAGAATACATATTGATACATACAATTCCTTTGTTCTAAATGAATCTGGCCTTCAAGGATTGTACGAACTTGCGAGAATTTGTAGATTACCATTACATACAGCATCTAGAGCATCTATTGGAAAATGTATGAGCAGTCTACAATTTTATAATGCAATAAGAAATGACATACTTATTCCATGGAAACCTACGCTTACAGAACATCCAAAGTCACTTGGAGATCTTTTAACTGCTGATCGCGGTGGCTTGATATTTGAACCAATTATTGGTGTGCATGAAAATGTTGCTGAACTTGATTTTGTTTCGCTCTATCCTACCATAATGTTTAAAAAAAACATATCTGCTGAGACTGTAATTTGTAACTGTTGTTCTCATTCCAAGTTACATGTTCCGGAATTACTAAATTATCACATATGTGAAAAAAGAAGAGGCATAGTTCCCATATCACTAGAAATATTACTAAAGAAAAGAGCTATATATAAAGACAAGAAAAACTCAACCACTGATTCCAAATTAAAAGAAATTTATGATGCAAGACAAACTGCTCTAAAATGGGTTTTGGTGACTAGTTTTGGTTATCTTGGTTTTAATAATGCTAAATTTGGTAGGATAGATGCGCATATTGCAGTATGTGCTTTTGACAGACAGATTTTATTACAAGCAATAAGGATAGCAGAATCACATGGATTTGAGATCCTACATGCCATAGTTGATTCTATATGGATAAAGAAAAAGAAAGATACAATAAACAAAAATGATTATGACAATTTGAAAAACGAGATAGAAAATAAAACTGGATTTCCAATTTCATTTGAAGGTATATACAAATGGATTGTATTTGTTCCTTCAAAAAACAATACAATACTTCCTGTAGCAAATCGTTATTTTGGTGTCTTTGAAGATGGAACAATAAAGATGAGGGGAATAGAAGCAAGGAGACATGATACTGCAGAATTTTTTTCAAATGTTCAGCAAAACATCTTGAACATAATGTCAGAGGCCAATTCGATAAGAGAAGTTAGAAATTTGATGCCAAGAGTAAGTGATGTGTTTCAAATGTATCTAAAACTTTTGAAAAATAGAAAGGTCCCCATAAATGATTTGGTTATAACAAAGAGGATATCTAAAAATGTATATGAGTATGAAAATAGAAATACAGTAGAACTGGATGCGTTACTACAATTAAATAGTACAGGCAAATCACTTAAAGCAGGGCAAATTTTGAAATATGTAATAACTGATTATTATAGAAAAAATTCAAGAAAAAGAAGTGTCCCTTTTGAGTTGATAAAGTCAAAGACGGTGTATGATGCAAAGAGATATTGTGAATTATTGACAGAAACATGTAATTCTGTTACAGAACCATTTGGTCTAAAGTTGACAGCGGAATAGATTATATCTATAATAGATATCATTACTAATATCAATTAGCCTTATGTGAATCATTAATTTCATCATTCCTGAGGTAAATATTATCTAGAACCAGCTGTTTTGTTCTATAAAAATCACCAATCTTTTCCTTTATCTCACTACCTCCACCAGATAGTCTTTCGCCAAGTAATTCCCTAAATTCAAGGCTGTTTACAATGGCTTTCGCACCGTAATGATTGTTAAAATAACCTCTCACAACAGATGTTCCAAAGATAACTTCTTAACTTTTTCAACCCACGGAATTAATTCTTGCTTAGAGTAAAGATAATTGTATCTGTGTTTTGCACTTCTTCCATGCCATCTAATAAAACTATGATTAGCAGTAGCTATGACTTCTGAAAGAAATTGTAGTCTATCCCCTGATGGCGAATCAGTCATTACCGCTGCAATATTATAATGCTTCAATAACTCCCATGGACCTTCAGTATTCCATGAAGGATGTCTGAATTCTACAGCATAATCATATCCTGTGGGTAGTCTATCTAAGAATTCTTCAATGTTTCTAAATTCATTTACTGTAAAACTAGGTGGCAGTTGAATAATTAGAGCGCCCAATTTATTAGTGGACTTTAGTGGAGATATCTTTTCAAGGAATTCTTCCAGAATGATTATTGCCCCTCTATTTACATCCAAACTTTTTTCATGAGTTATAGATTCGGGAACTTTTAGAGAGAATTGAAAGTAAGGAGGTGATGCCTTAGATATAGAAGAGAACGTTTCCTTTGTCATGAATTTGTAGAATTTTTCATAGAATGTTGCATCCATCTCCACTGTACTAAAGAACTGTGAATAGACTTGCAATTTTTTTGTCTTGGTGTTAGGATAAAATATTTTCAACCATCCACCTTTTTCAACAGAGTCGGAGTAACTCCAGCCCGAACAACCTATATGCACAGACATAATCTTTTCATTACACTACCTAACAAGTACTATCAATTATAAATATAAAAAACAAGGTAACAAATTATTCTGTCAGTGATTTCATAATTAATACATTTCATGAATGTTTTTATGATTTTGGTCTCTTTTGGGCCCACTCTAGTTTCATTTGATTTAAAAGTTCGAAATTTTCATAAATAAATGGCCTTGTCTGCCTCATTTCTTCTATGATTGGTCTTGCCTTCTGCCAGAAAGGAGTGGGGTTGAAAACATCAAAGTACAGGTTAGAATCAATTAGTTGTCTTTTTACTAAAGTTCCTGAAAGCTCAAAAAAACCACAAACACGTATGAAATGGCACCTGTCTTTGCTTGTACCATGATATTTTTGCTTATATTCCTGATAGTTTTTTGCATTGAAATCTTCAAGGAACCAGAGAATAGCATCTCTGTTTCTATCATATATATCATAGAGTGAAAATAGAACCTCAACATTATCATTTGCCAATATTAGTCATTTATCTAGTCTATATTATATTAGAATTTCTAACTCACTTGGAAGAATTTTTTTAATTTAAAAATACATGGATGTTTTTGATCATGAATGTTCGGTGGACGACCATTTATGAAATCTTGATAGAGACTTTTGAGTTCTGGATAGGATCCATCGTTTACAAATTTATTGGGTAGATGGGCTAAAAGCTGATGATACCGTGTTATTATCTGACCTTTGTAAGGATTTACCAATCTTTGGTCTTTTATTTGTCCATGTCTAATTAAATAGCAAAACCAGTTAATATCATCATAAGAATTGAGATTCAATGCACGCAATTTACCTGCATGGACCTTTTTTTCGTCATTTTTTGGAGATTCGGCGTCTAGTAAATTAAATTCTTTAAACCCGTGGCCAATATCCCTGTTCATTCCCTCAAGAACCCTCAATTCTTCTGCCTTTAGTCAATCTACCATAGGACTTGCCGGTATAAGAATAGACCAATAACTGCAACAACAGCCGCTGTCCGCGCTAGCTGCGGTAATATATGTCACATTTAGATTGTCTACACTCACGGGAGTATTCGTTCACTGAATGTTATGACCTTTTATAGATCAAGTAACGCTACTGGTATCCTTGATTGGTCGACAATCTCTTTTGTTGATCGTTGCAAACTTGATAAAATATCCAATCTAAAATTCTCAATTCACTATGCAGTATATCCGCCTCCTCTATTGTATAGGTTTTATTTATTTTCAAGACGGTCTCATTCATTTTGCTTTCCATCAATTCACAAATAGGAACGTTTGAATTTTTCATATTATCTAAAACCCAATTGATAAGTTCAATTCTCTTAACTAAATCTCGTTTATTAACGCCTTCGGCTTTATCAATCCATCTTTTGGATTCCTTAATTTCATCAGATAATATTTGTTCTACTCGCATACAATTCATTATTGCTGGAAAGGATATAAAATAACAAGTGTCCTACTGGGAGGGGATTACTATAATTTTTGGGTAGAACAAAATATTATTTGAACAATCTGTAGCATAATAAGGGTTTTTAACATGACAAGTACTTTCAGTAAAATAAATAAGTAGTAACGTCATCGCCGCAAAAATAATGATCGCGATTATAGCCTCTGAGTGTTTCATTAAATGTTATTGTTTTTGTAGTAAATAAAATTTGAATTCTTTCTGACTGCACTGTGGTTCAAAGTCTACGTGAACAGCAAATTATTCTTTGGCCTATTTAGAAAATTTTTTATAATATTTTTACGAATATTATTACAAGTCTCACACTGATGGGAGGACAAGTAGCGCTTTCTCCACAAGGTTGTATCATTTCATACCTCCCATCAGACCTAATTCATTATTTCCTTTAACGTAAAATTTAAAACTAATGGGGACGTTGGTTGGATGAACAAGATACAACCAGGCCCCATCAGGTGTGTTTAGAGCGTTACGTATGATGAGATCTTTTATTTAAGCAGATGGTAAGAATGTTATAGAAATTTTTTTTTTTTTTTGAATTAGTGGCCAATAGGCTTTAACGTGTAAGTTAGTCTTGCTGCCTGGTCGGCCAACCATTGTTATTGGCCCACCAGTTTCTTAACTGTATAATGGGATTAAGTTAATAGATTAAATGAATGATTCTTAATCATGTATTCTTTCACAGTCGTTACATAGTGGTACTTCTTTAGAAGCATCCAATTCCTTCCCACATTTTTTACAGATTAATTTCA
>DATFBL010000115.1:0-26470 GCA_035253865.1 Nitrososphaeraceae archaeon
CTTGAAGAATCTATAGGATCTACTTATTCTATACTCATATAGTAAAAATATATACATTATCATAACGTACGTATAAGGAGTATCATTGAAAATATCTATTATTGACATTGGTTCTAACACAATCAAGTTGGTCATTTATGAAGTAAGAAAGGATAATTCTTTCATTGGTATTCAGCAAGAAAGCACAAAGGTTAAGCTTGGAGAATCCCTAGCTTATTCCGACAGTCTTAATGAACAATCGATCCTCAAGAGTATAGACGTTCTTCTTGAATTTCGCGATATCATAAAACTTGAATCTGCAAATAAGGTTCTTTGTGTAGGAACTAGTGCAGTTCGAGAAGCAAGAAATGGTAAATATTTTATCGATGAGGTACTTAAGAGAACTGGATTTAAAGTAAGGGTTCTCAACGGAGAGGAAGAGGCTTATTATTCCTACCTAGGTGCCTCCATGACGACCTGTATACCAAACGGATTGTACTTTGACCTGGGAGGAGGAAGTTTGGAATTAGTTTATTCTGAAAATTTTAATATTAAGAAAGCACAAGCTCTTCCATTAGGAGCGTTACGATTATCAAGAACATTCGCTAATCAAGATGGTTCATTCTCAAAAAAGGATTGTGATAATATGGATCAAAGAATTCTGGATACACTTCCAACCAAGAAAAGCTATGGAGTCGGAATAGATACGTTACTCGTGGGATCTGGCGGAACGTTACGGGCCCTAGGAAGATATGATCAAAAGTGTTCGGGATTTCCATTTGAAAAGATCCATAATTATAGATTATCATCAATCACTATTGATTCTCTTCGCAAGGAACTAAGTTCCTTAAATCCTACTGAAATAGCCACTCGACGGATCTTTGATTTCACCAGGGTTGAAACAGTAGTTGCCGGAATCCATCTGATTCATGGTATTATGAAGAAATTTGATTTTGATGAAGTTGTTATAAGCGGTTATGGCATACGAGAAGGTATTCTTGCTTCGTATATTCAAAACCCAAACACACTCGAAAGTCATAATATTGATGCTTTAGGAAAAGAGATTGTAAGAATACTTTCTTATCATTCTCACAAGCATGATATTTCAAATTTTGGGCTAGATGATATGACGCGTGATATGATTTATCATAGCTTATTGAAGGATAGGGAAGTTGAGATACTTTCATATGCACTTTATACCTTAGGAAAACTGCCTAATTCAAACAAATACTATAGTCTTTTCTATCAAGTATTAGATGAGGATTATCCTCGTCTCACACATAGAGAACAAGTCATACTAGCATTGTCCATAATTTACTCAAAGAAAATCAGAATCGGTGAAGAGCTGTTTTACAAATATAGTAATTTGCTAAAACCACAGAATCTAAGATCCATCCAAAAGATAGCTGTATTGCTCAACTTGGCGAGGATAATCATAAAGACTAGATCTCAGATAAGGATTAAATTAACAGACAACCAAAGCATGAATTTCACCATAATTCCAACACAGAAATCATTTCCAAGTACTTTATTAAAACAAGTAATTGAGAAAACCAGCAAAGTTTTTGATATTCCAGTACAATATAATATACCAGACCGGATCAATCGACTTAAGGGTTCAAGCGGAAACATTATTTCAATAAAATCTCAGACTTGATAGTTATGTCACATAATACTAATGATATTGCCAAAAACATTCACAGACGCGGTAAGCTCATAGTTGTTGAAGGTATCGATGGATCTGGAAAATCAACCCAACTTAGGTTACTAGAGAAATGGCTTATTTCTAGGAATATACCAGTATTTTTTACAGAATGGAATTCATCTGAAACTGTTAAACAGATTACTAAAAAAGGTAAAAAGAGTGGCCGGCTGACCCCAATCACTTTCTCCTTACTACATGCAACTGACTTTGCAGACAGATATGAGAGGAATATTCTCCCACTTTTACATGCTGGCTATATAGTTCTCGCCGATAGATATGTCTACACTGCATTTGCAAGAGATATAGTCAGGGGATGCAATCCTGATTGGGTTAAAAAAATATATGAATTTGCAATAAGGCCTGAGATTGTATTTTATTTTAAGGTACCCATAGATGTCGCTGTAGATAGAATACTCTCCGGGAGACCAAGACTAAAGTATTATGAGGCAGGCATGGATTTGAATTTGAGTAATGATCCTTATGAGAGTTACAGAATTTTCCAGAGTAGAATTATTGACCAATACGAATCCTTATCAGTCTCGGAGAATTTTACCATCGTAGATGGCACAATGGAAATTGAAGAGTCGCAGAGATTTTTGAGATCAATAGTCATGAAGTTATTACCATTGCAATTTGCGAAAAAAACTAGGAGGCCTATAGTACGATGAATAATAGAACAATAAGATCATTAAAAGGTAAGAATCTCAGAAAAACAGAATTTTACGGACATGCTATTCCCTATTTGGAAGATATTGAAATGAAAGGGAGATTTATTATAATAGAAGGTCCCGACGCTTCGGGTAGAAGTACCCAAATTGACTTATTATCATCAAAGCTTGAAGCTGACGGTCATGCAGTGCTAAATGCCGGGCTAAGGCGTTCCGAATTGATAGGCCAAGGAATCTTAGAAGCAAAAAGAAATTTTGTTTTAGGAAGAAGGACCATAAGTTTATTTTATGCTGCAGATTTTGCCGATCAATTAGAGAACAAAATCATTCCTGGATTAAGAGCAGGATACATTGTTCTTTCTGACAGATACATTTATACTCTTATGGCGAGGGAAGCGGTCCGAGGTATAAGTACCTCATGGTCTAGAAATCTTTATGGTTTTGCTTTAAAACCAGATATAGTATTTTATCTAGATGTTGATCCGAATGAACTAGTACACAGGGTATTCAAAAAGAATTCCTACTTAGATTACTATGAATCAGGTACTGATCTTAGACTATCAGATAACATGCTAGAATCATTCGTAATGTATCAAAAATTATTATCAAAAGAATTTAAACGAATGCAAAAGCGATACAATATAATTTCAATAAATGGCAATAGATCAGTAAGTGAAATAAATGAGGATCTTCAAAAGAGGATTGATATTTATCTGCAGAATATACAGAATTACTAATAATTTAGCTCTTCATCACTAAATGATAATTTTATTAAAATGATGACAACTATTTTCCTTGACAAATTGCAAAAGATCTTGAATTCTTCATATTTAATTAGGAGTCTATTGTCTCAAGTGATGCGATTAATTGTAAAATGAAAGGGTTATTTTCTTTGTGTTCTATCTGCATATTGTGGAAATGAAATCGCATACAGAAAATATTTCTAAGAACCCAAGAAGGAAAAGTGTATATTTGAAATCCATTGGTAAGACATTGGCAGCAGATTCGTATCCAAGTACAATAGATGGATATTGGTTTGTTGTAAAGCCCGGGATTATACTTAACACATTCGATTTTGTTACTGTAAATAATTTCAAATCTAAAACGATCGGTCTGGTTCAGGATATAAGGGCATTGCCATCGACATCATCTACTAAACATGGGATAATAGCTGCAAGTGTTGCTGTAACAGGGAATACTGGCATTAAAATGAAATCGGGCAAACTCAAACCTATAAATTTACCTGTTCCAACAGGAATAAGTGTTCGATTTTCAACGAAGAATGAAGTATTATATGCATTGGGAGTTCCAGATATGGAATCTCCAATACCCGCGGGTATTATAGAAATGAGTAACGGACTTCAAATTCCAGTCTCATTGGACATTACATATTTAGCAGGACCCGATACGGCACATATGAACGCGACAGGAATATCAGGTAACAAGAAGACATCATATACACTGTTCCTACTACAATCCTTAAATCAGAAATTGCAGAATAAGAATGGTAAGAGCAATAAATCAAGTAATAGTATCTCTGCAATTATTTTTAACACAAAGGCCGATGATCTTCTATATCTTCATAATAAGGCCAAGAATATTGAGAATGATACAGAAGAGGCATTTCGAACTTTAGACTTGAAACTTTCGGCATTCAATAACGTAACATATTTTCTTCCGAGAGGGACTGACGGGATGCCAAACTCCGTACACATTCCTGAATATTTCAAAACTTATTCTTTTGAACTTGGAGATATTTATGATAGGCTCGATCTATTATTTTCTGGAAGTTTGGATCTAGGCGGTATCTCATCTATAACGAACTATCTTCATGAGATGTGGCCCATTAGAGATAATTCTGGAGAAACAATTTCCAACTGGACAGATTTGACTAAATTTGACCAATATCCAAAATTCGTTACTTACAACAGAACGCTGTTACAAGATTTTATTAGCCATATCCATCAATTTAGAAAATCTCCTTTGTTTGTAGACCAAAAGAAAAAAAGTATCTATCTAGGTGACCAGATCAAAAAAATTAAAGCTAATGAAATTTTTGTAATAGATGTATCTGCGATACCATCAGTAGAAGAACAGGCATTCGTTATAGGCGATGTATTCAAAAGCATTAATGAATTGTATTCGATAGGTCATGCAAGTCGAATGAATCAAGTGGAGTCGAGTATTTCCCAGTCGAATATCAAAAAAGGACCAAGTGCTGAAAAAAAATCTGAAATTCCAAAATATATGGTCATTTTCCTTGATGAGATTAATCGATTTGTTCCAAAGTCTCAACATATGTCAAGATTGAATCCTGTGGCTGATCAAATAATGAGATTTGTGATTGAAGGTAGATCTCGCTGCAATATCCTTCTATCTGCACAGCAATTTAAGAGTGAAACAGATTTTAGACTTCAAGAAAACATAGGACTTCATGTGATTGGCAAGTTAGGGATAACCGAACTTCTGGCAGGTCCATATTATTCGATGATTGATGAGCAAGTTAAGAGAAACATAGCTAGACTTGAGAGAGGTGAAATGATTATGGTTCATCCCGCGTTTAAGCATCCAGTTAAGATATGGTTTCCAGATTCGTCATATCAAAGACCATAATTCTCTGGTAAATTCATGAGGCACAATTGCAGCTTAATACGTGAAATTGTTTGGTTAAGTAATATATTGACTTTATATCAATATGAGAATCGTACAAATATCAGACCTTCATGTTGGAGGTCTATTCAAACAGGATGCATTTGATACACTTGTAGAGGAGGTTAACAACGATCTAAAACCCGACCTGATAGTGTTATCTGGAGATCTTACAGACGACGGTCTAGTATTTCAACTTAAAAAAGCACAAGATGAGATCAAGAAATTCGATTGCAAGGATATTATCATTTTTCCTGGCAATCATGATTACCGTCACACAGGATATCTTGTATTTGAAAAATTCTTCCCTTCCTCTCTGAAACGTGTACATGAATTTGATAACGGTAAAATCATATTAGTTACTGTGAATACTGCGAGACCTGATTGGGATGAAGGAGAAATTGGGCGTAGTCAGATATTATGGATGGAGAATACTCTGAGCAAATATGATGAATTTGTGGAAGAAAAGAACATTCCTAGACTAAAGATTGTTTGTATGCATCATCATTTAATTTCTATTCCTGATACAGGATATACTAATGTAGTTGGAATTTCAGATGCAGGAGATGCATTACGCGCCTGCTTAGAAAGCGGTGTGGACCTTGTCATTTGCGGTCACAAACATAGACCATGGATGTGGAATTTGGGAAAACTTCTAATTGTATACGCTGGAACTGCATGTTCGTGGAGATATAGGGGTGTTTTTGATGATACCTACAACATAATTGATGTTAGTAATAATAAAGTACACGTTGATATCAAAATGGTTGGAGGTAAAAAAATACCACTCTCTGAGATAGTCAAGAAATTCAAACAGGAAATCCGAACCCAAACGTTGCCAAGTTAGAGGAAATTCCTATTCAAATTCGGATGTCGAAGAATCATGATTATGGGTTCTAATCATTCAATTTTTTCGACTCCAAACATGATTGGTTTGTAATTCATCCATTTTGAAGTTAATATAGAAATGTCTAGAAAATAGTTTATTTGTAAGTAATTATATAGAAATTAATGGAATTATTTGCTTTACGACATGGCGAGGCAGGACAAAGATCATCGTCAAGCGACAGAACTCGTCCTTTGACATCCGCCGGAAAAGCTGAGGTTATTGAAATTGCCAAAGCCTTAAAAGCTATTGGATTAAAATTTGACCTGGTTGTTACCAGTCCACTTAAAAGGGCATATGATACTGCTATGATAGTATCCGATGTCTTCAATATTGGCAGTAAAGTTCAGGTATGGAATGAGTTAGCCCCTGAGGGAAAAAAGACTGATGTATACCATAAGATTTCACAACTTCGAGAGGAATTTTCAGTTTTGATTGTTGGACATCAACCATTGTTGGGCGAAATGGTTAATGACATTATTCATAAATCAAAATCTAGCCCATGCAATTTTCTCCTGAAGAAAGGGGGAATCGTGAGAATAAGGCTCCTTAGAAAGAGTAACATACCTAAAGGGGAACTCAAGTGGTTGTTAAGCCCTAGAATATTAAAAAATATCTGCAAAAAGGGTGCTAAATGAACTATCAAAGAATAAATAGTTTGATAGATCATGGTTTCTAATGTCCAAGTCAAAAATCAGACATTGAGAAAAAGGCTTAATACAAAAAATAATCTGAATGTTCAACTAGCAACCTAGGAATTCTACTCTTTTGACTAACTACATTGATAAAAGGGAAAGCAATCCTCGTTGAGAGACTAAATCTTCAAATCTGAATCAGTCATCAGGCAATTCCTTTGGACGCCATAGATTAAGGAGTTCGCCTTTTGTCTGAGAAATTATCTGCCTCCATGATCTGATCGGCAGTCTTACGCACGCAACTGCACATGTCGGCATGGTAACGATTTCTCCTGTCAATACTTCAACTAATTGCTCTGAAATGGGATTATGTCCAACTAACATTATTATGTCATGCCTATCCTCCTGATTTATCAATACATTAAGATATTCTGATTGTCCTGAGTCGTAAAGTGTGGGATCAATCAATATTTCCTCTTTAAATCTACAAGCCTTGGCAACTTTCTTTGCGGTAGAGTGAGCTCTTACTGCCGAAGAGCTTATTATTAGATGAGGAACTAGCTGTTCTTTCAATAGCTTTCTACCCATTCGAGGAGCATCCCGTTTACCTCGACTATTTAGAGGTCTATCGTGATCCGATATTCCTGAAAATTCCCAACTTGATTTTGCGTGACGAAGTATCAGTAATAGCTTTGTATTTTTATTCAAGGAAACTATGCATTAATAATCTTGAGGATGTATATAATTATTTTTTTTACTATTTCCTCTTTCAATATTCCAGCAGCTCCAAAACCAAATTCAAAATTAAAGTTTCCTTTTGGATAACGTTTCTCTTTTCAATATCTTTTGTTTTAATGAGTAGTCTTTCACATGAGCTAATTTGTAATTTTACCATGTCTTTCAAATTTCTATAAAAGGGTTGATTCAAATATTCTATGCAATATGCAGACTGTTCCACTTTGTTCTCCATTTTGCTAGGGATTGATTTTAATAAACTCATTTTTTCCAGTTCAAAAGTATTCATTTATTAATTTGCACCTCAAGTAAAAATGACCTGAACAATTCTGATTCTATTTTTCTTCTCAATGAAATTCTACAATAGTTATGGCTATGAATACAATCGTCAATTTTATCAGATTTACAACATATCCATGAAACATATTCTTGGCAAATATTACAGGTTGCGAACGGTGTCAAACAAAAACCACATCCTCTGCAGGATTCCTTATTAAACATACATACGATGAAACAAATCTTATCTTATTAGAATTAGCGAAGGTGATCGTGTAGATCCTAATAGACTATGTGAAATTTTCAAGCATAAATTGGTAAATTAAGATAGATTGATGACAAATTAATAATTTTGCACTATATCTTTATACCATATCTTATTGTCAAAATAATCAACTTTTAGTATCTGCATAATTACCATCTTGATATGTTTTTTCTACATTCTTAGCTGCCTTAACATCTAGATTCGAAATTACATGTCCTAAGCTCCATGTATCATAGTCCAATGTCAATGAATTCCAAGTTGCTGTCATATTTGGATGATGATTTAATTTTTGGGAAACGTTTGCTACTTTATACATGAATTCAAACAATGTGGAAAAATCAACAAATTCGAAGGTCTTGTGTAACTTTCCATCTAATACGATCCAGCCTGATAGATCCACTAATGCATGATTTATCTCATTTTCTGAGAGTTTAACATAATGGGGAATTGTTTCATTATGAACTGAGTCAAGAGCATCTTTAATGAATGAACTATTGGTAACTGTAATCATTGTATTATTGGATACGGATTCTCGTGTTTGTCCTAGCACTGGCGTATAACTCAATGTTATAACAATGAGTAACAATGTACTTATCGTAATAAGGAAGTATTTCGTCACAATATTTATTGATAAAGTGCGATATTTATTATTTCATAGTAGATGCATGGAAGACCTACCGTTATAGATATACCATTTTCCTTATTCTAATTTAAGATGAATTGATAAATATTTATGCTAATGTAACAGTTTATCAGTGTAGTGACCAGCTATGATACTAAAATCCTTCTAATACTTTCAATTTCGATTCTTCTCTCAACTATTTTTGGCATCCTGTTCCCTTCAATAGGAGAGCTCTTTTCTCCATATATCCTGGTAATTCTTGGATTATTGTTGTTTCTCAATCTTATTCAACTAGAATTCCAAGAGCTAGTCTCAACTTTTAAGAAACCTAAATTGATGTTTATGCTATCAATTGTGAAAGTGATTGTGATACCAGTAACAATGTATCTTGTTACTAGTCAAGTGAGTCCAAAATATGCACTTTCAGTGCTTCTATTATCCGGAATTTCTACAGGACTTGGTGCTCCCTTTGTTACCAATTATGTTGGAGGCAAACTTCCTATTATTGTGGGAATGGTAATTGTAACATCACTTGCGGTACCCTTCATATTACCTATGTTGGTATATTTACTTTACAATACTGAATTTTCTATTCCGATTTTTGATATGATCTTGTTGCTTGTTGTATCTCTAGTTTTTCCATTAGTTACTAGTGGATTGATAAAAAAATATTTACCCACATTAGCGACGAAAATTAGGAAGAGTTCACTGCCCTTATCAATTATTTTAATGGATATGATTAACTTTGCAATATTTTCAAACTTTTCAATTTATTTTTATCTTGAATCGTCCTTTGTTATTTATACAACTGTAATTGCTATTTTACTATTTGTAGTATTTGCGATTACCGGTTATTACATGTTGTATTTCATAAATAGAGACACTTCAACGAAATACAAAATTTCAGGGCTTATTGCCATGAGCTATGTAAACAATATCTTGGTAACTGTTTTTGCACAACAATTTTTTGGTTCCCAAATAGCTGCACTTGCTGCATTTTATAATATACCATATTATGTGGGAATTATTTTGTTAAAGATATTATTTTCAAAAGATAAAGATTAGTAGCAATTAAGTAACGAAATCCTGAGATAAAAATAGAATTCATATCGTATTAATAACCCAATTCAGAAATCTCAATTATTTAATGGATAACCCCAAGAAATATTCGGTGTACATTACAAGAAAAATCCCAGAACCCGGACCATCAATATTGAAAAAATACTTTCAGGTCAATATGAATCCTGAAGTGAACGTACTTGACAGAGAAGTTCTAATTAATAATGTCAAGAATGTGGACGCATTATTGTGCATGCTAGGTGATAAAATTGACTCAAATGTAATGGATGCAGCAGGATCCAATCTTAGAATAATTAGCTGCTATAGTATGGGATATGACCATGTAGATATTAAAGAGGCAGAAAAAAGAAATATCACTGTCACAAATACGCCCAACGTTTTAGCTAATACCACTGCTGATCTCACCTTTTCGCTAATTCTGTCTGCTGCAAGAAATATTGTAAATGGGGACAGTCATGTACGAAATGGAAATTGGAAATTTGGATGGACACCCGATCTCTTTCTTGGTTATGATGTGTATGGCAGCACTTTGGGAATAATTGGTATGGGTGAAATTGGAACGCTTGTAGCAAAACGTGCTAAAGGTTTTGGGATGAAGGTTCTTTATCACAGTAATAGCCGCAACCGTAAAATCGAATCAGAGCTTTCTATTTCTTATGTTCCATTAGAAGAACTGTTACAACAAAGTGATTTTGTTTCTTTACACGTATCATTAAACAAATCAAGTTTTCATATGATTGACGAATCAAAGATCAAGCTAATGAAAAAGACCTCCTTTCTCATAAATACCTCTAGAGGTAAAGTCATAAATGAACAGCATTTGATCAAAGCGATAAAAAATAAACAGATAGCTGGTGCCGGTTTGGATGTGTATGAGGATGAACCAATTTCCAAATCAAATCCATTAATCAACTTGCCTCAAACTGTATTGTTACCACATATAGGAAGTGCTACTTTTCGGACACGATCCAAGATGGCAGAAGTTTCAGCCAACAACATTGTAAACTCGCTTCTTGGAAAGGGAACAGTTTATAGAATAAGATAATTTAACTTCTTAACACTAAAGGATTATTTTAAGAATCCTTGTGTTTTCTAAAATCCACCTTTCTTTCATGTTCTTCTCTAACATGATGCAGTCTATCCTTCTCGCGAATAAACTCCTTTCTGCAATCATGGCATTTGACAATAGGGTAGTGATGAATTTGTCTCATATGGCTTATCAACTCTTCATGCGTATCAAATTTCAGCTTATCAATTTCACAAAGAAATCTTGTACGGTGAAAAAGCTTCATTACCATAATTCCAGATTTGAAGTAATAAAACTTTCTTACATCTCAATAGTCTCTCTATGCTGATTTGTCATTTTCTATTCACTGCTATTAGATGGACCGTAATGAACTAGAATACTTCAATTATGTGTGATCTGCGACATCGAAATTTAGGTGCAACACAGTCAAAAATTAGCTCGTAGAAACTATACTTGTTATTTTTATAATAGTTAAGGTAATTTTCAATCATGATAAAGCAAATTTCAATAAAAATGGTAGTAATGACACTTTTAATCGCAATTACTACTTGTTTGATAATTTATTCTAGTAATACCAACGATTACAATCTACATGCTCAAACCACCATGCTTGATAATAAGACATTATCCGTAACTGGTTACGCAATAACCCATACAAAACCCGATAAAGTTACTATATCATTAGGCGTAGAAACAACAAATGCTAAAGCCAAGGCTGCATTGGCTACAAATTCTGAACTAATGAATAAGATAATCAATGGACTAAAAATAGCGGGCGTAAGTGAAAATGAAACAAGCACATCGTCATTTACAATAACTCCAAATCGCGACTACACCATAGATAAAGATCAAGGTAAATTGGTTGGATTTACAGTTAGAAATTCAATACAGATAGATAGCTATAACGTCAATGGCTCCTCGGAATGGATTGATGTCGCAGTTTCATCAGGTGCCAATAATGTAGATAGCATATACTTTAGCGTGTCAGATAAGAAACTTGAAGGAATCAAGAATGAATTATTAAAAGAATCAATTGATAGTGCAAGAGAGAAAGCTGATATTGCGGCTTCAGCGCTGGGAGTTAAAATATCTGGAATAAAGTCGGTAAATATTGATCAGGCCACTCCGTTTTTACCCGGAGCATCGTTGTACGCTGCTGAATCTTCTAAAATGGATGATGCTTCAGCACCAACTCCAATAATTGCCGGTGATCAGGAAATATCGATGAACGTTAGCATTATCTTTCTTTTAGGAGAATAATTTATTCTCTTTTGATTAAAGCAAAATGCAAGAATGCAATCAAGCCTAAATATATATAGAATACTTTACAACTTCTAACCTAGCAAGGATGTCATATTATAAAGCTCCACGATTTCCGACCACGAATAAAATAAAAATTGCCGCGGCAGTTATCACTGTAATCATCATCATTGTTGTACTGGCCGAATCAATTGTAATTGTAGAAGCAGGTCATCGTGGTGTAGTCCTTTATCTTGGAGCAGTTGAAAATAGGGTACTAGGAGAAGGTGTACATTTCATTACGCCCTTTGTTGAACAGGTTGTCTCAATGGAGGTAAGAACTCAAAAATTCCAAGCAGAAGCAACGGCAGCTTCCAATGATTTGCAAGAAGTGCAAACTGTTATTGCGTTAAACTACAGAATCGATCCACAGGAAGCAAACAAGATCTACCAAATATTGGGTGTTAACTATGCAGACCGTGTGATATCTCCAACTATACAAGAATCGGTAAAAGCCAGTGTGGCCAAATTCAATGCAGAAGAATTAATCACAAAAAGAGAAACAGCAAAAAGTGTAATTGCTGATGCCATTAGAAGTACACTTTCGAGTAATAACATCCAGGTACAAAATGTCTTTATCACTGATTTCAGATTTTCGGATGCATTTTCTAATCAAATAGAACAAAAAGTAGTTGCATTTCAAAAGTTTCTTACGGAACAAAATAATCTAAGGGCTATCGAGGTTGTCGCAAACCAAACAGTAGCCCAGGCTGAAGGTCAAGCAAGAGCAAATGCTGCCAGGGCAAGTGGTGAATCTGAGGCCATAAATATTATCACTCAACAACTAAGAGAAAGCCCAGAATACCTTCAATGGCAGGCTATCACAAAATGGAATGGACAAATGCCTTATGCACTGGGCAGCAGTGGATTTCCATTCTTCCAGTTGCCATTACCACAAGCTCAGAATCAAACACAATAATTCAAATTTTTTTATTAGATTATCATTCTGAAAAATACATAACACTATTCGGACTCAATATATAAGATATTTTCACAGGAATAAATTATGATATCAACAATTCTATAATGAATTATCAAATTATCATATTTTGAATGAAGGCATTCATTTTTGATAGCATGAATGCCAGAAACAAAATAAATACTACAATAAAGCCCATTGTTCCAAATACAGCAACGAATTTGTAGACTTGCATAATTGTTACCATTCAGCATTATTACTTCTATCTTTTATTTATCGATTTACAGTAAGTTACTATAAAAACGACCAAAATATTTTAATAATATCTTTTTGGACTGCCCAACATGAAATAATCATATATGACAAATTATATGTTTAAACTCTAATTCTATTATTCTTAGCAAGTTTCTACAGTCAAGAACAAAACGATAGTAATACACTTTGCACATGGATTGGCAAAGACTATTACGGAATACAAAGTTCTATTGTAGGTATTCACAGAAGTAATGGATGTATAATGTACCAAACTACTTGGTAATGGCTCTATATGCAGAAAATGTGCCAATACGGTAGAAGATGTAATTTGTGATTGAGTCGAGTGGAAAGTTAGTATTGACAAACAATGAAAAATCAAACTTGATTATTATTCAGACATAACAGCAGAAAACGAAAAATTGAATCTTCTTTCCAAGATTTTCAAAATTATTCAGCAAGTCTTCGCAAGGCTACTTGCAACAAAAAAAACAACCCAATCACATACTCAAAATTGATTTATCGAAAATATGATCAATAATAGATAGTATTTATAGTAATGATGCTATCATATTTTAATGTCACAACAGAACAAATTACCTATTATAGCAATAATAGCTGCAATCATATCAATCAGCGCAATGTCCCTGTCACTTAATTCGATTCGAGCACAGGAAGGTGAGACATTCTCTGCAAGTCTATCTGGTAATGATGAAGTTCCTCCAACACAGTCTCCTGCTACTGGTTTGGCAAAATTCCAGACGAACGAAAATGGTACACAAGTGTCTTACTGGCTTAACATTAGCGGTTTGAACGAAATTACAGGAGCACACATACACAATGGAACTGCGGGACAAAACGGCGATGTTGTAGTTAATTTGTCAGGACCAGAATCTGCCCAAAATGCCGAAAACGCACTCATTTCCTTGACTGGAAATATAACAAATGATAAACTTCAAGGGCCTCTAGCTGGTAAAGAACTATCCGAACTGGTAGGTTTGATGAGCGATGGGATTGTGTATGTAAATGTTCACACTGGGGAATTTAAAGACGGTGCAATTCGAGGTCAAATAGTATCAGGACTGCCTGCATCGGAAATTAATGTTACTTCACTAGCATCGAATGCAACAAATGTAACTTTGAATCAATGACTTACAAGTAAAGTAACTTAATCTACCCCTTTTCTTTTTATGATTATTTGAAAGCTTGTCCTTATGATAACATCCAAACTATTATGGTCTATTTATCAATTTTAGATTTTCATATGATTCTCTGAGTTTTAGATATAGGTCTTTCATCGCTGGTTCCAACAATGCAAAAGAAAGGTAGAAATCTTCAGCTTCTCGCAAGTATCTTTTGATTTTGTTATTTACTAGATTTCTGTCTAATTTAGGCATATTGCTAATGAATTTCATGTTATTTTCTCTATCTACCAGTTTTATGACTTTCATATCATAGTCAGCGGAGCTCAATCCTTTACAGTAGTCATGAAATCTAGCCAATTGCCTTTGTTCATCATTATCACCGGAATAATTTTCAAGAGGTTTTATCTTTAGATCCATGCAAATCTCATAGACCCTAATACCAAATCTATATTTGAGATACGCATCAAAACCATATTCTTTTGTCTTGTACAGATCGAGTATTCTACCATTATCCTCCATCACATCATGTAATATCGATGAAACTATTTCGACACCAGTTATGTTACGATTTACTGTGAGATAGTGGTTGACTACATCCCTTGTAACCGGCCAGATATGAGTCTCAAGAAACGGTGACTGATTATCCTCCCGTTTAATGCCGCTATGAATCTCGGTCGATACGTCCATCGCCTTAGTAATATAATCATCAATCCTTATTCTATTTTGAGTAAGGAAATTCTCTAGGTCTTCTCTCTTTAGAAAATCTTGATTCTTCATGTTTATAATTAAAACCTGGACAACAAAAGGATTTCTTGAACAAAATCAAAGAAATTGCTTGTGGATTTCATTATGGCATCAAATATCATGGTTGTATTTGGCAACTGTTTCGCACATTATCGCAAATGTCACTTTTTCCTATTTCTTGTTCATGGAGTCAATTGCCCTCTTTTTTTCCTCATTTAGTTCATCGAGTGAAACACTATTAGCCAAAATTATAGTATCGGCACCTTTATCAATTTCGCCCTCAGTAAATATCGCCGCATATTCAGTTGAAGATAGAACTTTGATTACAGAATCGTCCTCCGGTAGCCCTAAATCTAATTCCCTTAAGGGTATGACAGAACCATAATTATCAATATCAAGTTCAACAACCCTTATTTTGTTTCCTTCTATTATCTTGTCTACCTTTACTAACAAGATGCACTGTGCACCAACATATTATACATCATCCAACTACTTAGGTATTTTTGCCACATTAGTCAAATCAAACAGAAAACATTCAAAAAGCACTTTGCAATACGTTTCAATTAGATTAAAATGGTCTTCGTTGAAATAACTCAAATATTGTAATTTGGTAACCAGTAGGTTCAGGATATCAGTATTTCAATCAATTAGATGCAATTTTTCTCTTTTTTATGATACTTAAGATAAGTTCTCATGGATATTCTTATTAATGATATTTGTCCTATATCATCCAATGATTAATAAGATACGTGAACAGAATATCGTCCTTCTACTCCCAATAATAGTAACTTTAAATACTGTTTATGTTTCTGGATTTATCGATCTTGAAATTTGCGGGATGATTAGTTCAAATTCTGTTAGTCTTCGCGAAGACGGAAAGACAAAATCGTCAGGATTACCATCTAGTCACTGGTGTAGAAAGTGTTCGTCTGACTCATTTTCGCTGGAAGATACAGTTCAAGTCACACCTGAATCAAGTAAACCAACGCTATGTGAAATATACGTATGCGACGGCTGTGGCCAGAAAACTGAATACTGGAAATATTTCGAAGGAACTCAACCTGCCTGAACTTTTTTTATTTCACCATCACTGTAAATTGTCAATCATTGCTCTTGTCATAGTTTTACTAAAAATCTAATCGATGTTTCAGGTCAACTATTGTATCAGTTAATTGCTTATTAATTAATTCATATGTTTCTATGCGCTGACGGAATTTAGATAACTGCTGATATAGCTCCTGTTGCCTCCACATTATTTCAAATATAGTAACATAAGAAATAACGGTCGATCTTACAGAAGAAAACATCGATGCACCGATTGCCTCATTTGAGTATGTTTTCGTATCATCCTTCAATCCAACAAATAGAAAAAATTTTCTATCAACTAGTAAAAAGGAAGCTCTAATTCTTGAAGATTCATCAAGATTCATGATGTTAATGTCGGATTCAACCTTCATTCTTTTTGAAATTGAATCTATGTGATCATCAAATGGAGTAAGGATTCTTATTCTTAATTTGTCATTATTCTTTTTCAGTTGCTGCAATTTCGATAATATACCCATGCGTTCCTGTCTGTGGAAAGCATTTGGTGTTGAAAACAGTCCCAAAATTTCATATTCTGTTGACCAAGCCAATTTAAATGCAAGTTCTTGAACCGCTGCTGGGTCTCTTATAATTTGAAAAGTCTGATTGTCAATTTTCTGGTTCTCTTTGTTCAATGCATCATGTTCCCTTACAACATATGTCTTCAAGTTAGAATCGTAATCATATTGTTCTCCAACACTAATGGATTTAAATTCTTGGCCATACAGATTTGTCAGTTTCCTGAAAATGGTGATACAATTTTGGGAATCAAAAAGGTATCTATCTCCATCGATTGTTACTTCAATTGGACTGCTATTTTTCGATATTCTACCACACAATGCACAACCGGCGCTGCTCAGAAATCTTTTTTTCGAGACATCGTTATTATCGATAGACAACTGCTTAATAATTCTATAAGCTTATTTAAAGGTTTAACGAAAAATTGAAGATTTATTTAAATTTTTTATTGAAATTTTATGAATTATATACAATATTTAATATTTGCGATAATTAAGATATATTCAATTTATTGGACTGGGCTATACATTCTCTATTTTCAGGTTCTAGCATCATAATTGAGGTTAGCTAATGTTCTAATTTTTTTTACTAGATGATTTCAAAAAACTGACTATTTGTTGTAAGTATATTTCTGTTCTCTTAAGTGCATGGCATTAGCCTCAATTCAAGAAAACGAAATGACAACAAGTCAACCAGTAAATCAGGTTCAAGCAAGTGTAAGTAACCAGGGTTTTACTGTTGGACAAAGTTGGGGAGCTTTGAGAAAAGCTTGGAAAGGGTATCGTATCGCAAAAGTACAAAGCGATGATACCAAGATGACAGAGTATGCAAACAAGATTAGGAAAATTCAGGGTGAATTAAACATCGCCGTATCGTCATTCCCTAATTTGGGAATCTCCTAAATTTTTTTCTTTTAACATATTAAGAATGGGAGTATTTATTAACCACTCTTAACCTTCATACATTTAGTTCAGGAAAGTTTGTATGTATGAGTAACAACAAATCAAAATCATTTACACAAGAATTTTTTGGATTTCTTAAGACTTTTGGTATTATTGGTCTAGCTATTGCATTTGTCATAGGTTTAGCAGCATCTAGACTAGTAACTTCACTAGTTCAAGATATTATTAATCCAACAGTAGGTCTATTTCTTCCAGCGTCTCTGGAAAAAATGTCTGCTAATGTTACCACTCTTTCTGGAGGCACTTCAGAATTCAAATACGGAGATCTAATTGCCAATATAATTGATTTTGTCATAATCGCACTGATTGTATTTATTGCTTATAAGTTCCTAAAAAGGCACAAACTAATAGAAGATAAGACAGAAGCTGAATCTAAATAATTTTTCGTTTTCAAATCCTAGTTTGATCACTTTTGTAGCAATATATTATTACAATAAATGACATCTTTTTTTTGATGTAGCAATTCCGATTATTAAACAGAATTATCAAATCATGAAATTTAATGCAACATGCATACTAATCCATTATCCTTCAATCAAAGAATCAATCTTTCTATTCAATTCCAAGATCTTTTCAAGAAATTTTTCATGTCGCTCTTCAGCCTGTTTTATCTTTTCAAGCAATTTTTCATTATACTTTTCTAGATGTTCTATTCGATTCAGTGTGTAATCCTGCTTATCAGAAGTCTTCTTTTGTCTATTGAAAATCCACCAACTAATAATTGCACCTATGATTGCTCCAATAATAATCCCCAAATAAGTACTGGACGCATTTGTCATGTCCATACAGTTTGGAGATAATTCTGGTATGCAACCCCAGGTTTGAGTCATCAACCACATGATTTTAGATTGTGAAGAATCCCTATTTTACTATTTTTAGTAGAATCATAAGATCATATTGGCTAAGTCATTCAATTAATGGATTAAAATTATCTACCACTACCTGGTAAACCGATTCCCTTAAGTGGAGTACGATAATCCGTAGTTATGTTGACTCCTTCTTTTGTTTTTATGGTAATCTTTTCTAATTTTGTTTCTGGTTTTGGATAAAAGAAAAATGATTGACCCGGTGCAAGGATGTCTAAATATTGGACGTCGTTTTTGCCCAGGTATACGCTAATGTTTGAGAGTGGATTGAGTCCTATGTTATTGATCCTTACTCTGTAGAATGTACCAGCTATATCCGTTGTATCCTTAGTAGCATCAACTTCTAGTGCGTATGGAACTCGGGATTCTTCCTTTACAATAAAAAAAATTAATGCCGCAATAAATATTACTCCTACCAAAGAATAGTAAAGGTAAATTCTTCTCATATTAAGTTAAACAACTTGTTGTTTATTAAATTTGAGCAGAAGCCGAAGCTTGATGTTAGGTTCCTTGTATTTTAAAGTATTAATGCTTAAAATAGTATGTTCAAAGAAACAAAATTGTAAAATATAAATTCATAAGCTGAGTTCACTTATCTGAATTGGCTTTTGACATACCTAACTGGGTCGCCGTAATCATCGAATTAGGAATAGGGATTGGAATTGCTATCGTGGTATTTAAAATTCAAGCCAAAACTTCAAAATTAGCCGAAGAGCTCCTTTCGAAGATTTCATTTATGACATCTAGGGTGGATTCATTGTTAGAACAAAGAAGATTGGATGAACAGTCCAAAAAAACATTTGAATGTAAAAGAATCATCGACCACTTGGAATACATCCAGAAAAAAGAAATTGAATTAAAAGAATATTTGACCGATTATATCTCTGGAGATACGACAAACGAACAGTTGCAATATTTCATAAAGCAGAATTTCATGCCAATAGCCAATTACAGAATTCGTGAAATAGAAGATGCCATCAGACAAATAGGAGACAAACTAAGTGACAACAAGTTGAGAGTGGATTTCTTGTCCTATATAGATGCGTTCTTAAGTCTTAGCGAAACAGTAGTGGTGGATGATAAAAGGCAAAATGATGATGACCTTGAGAGTTTTATTATTTCTATAAATCTTCAATTAAGAAGAGTTCAAGAATTTCTAACAAGATTTCGAAATGAAATAAAGCAGTATGATGACTCTGTTAAATAGATTCTGCAGCTATCTTTAAGGATATCTTTGATTAATTTAAGATGCTAGTTTTTATTACTCAAGATAGATAACATTCAAAAATTCGAAAGTCCTTTTAATTTTTCTTGTGTTCACATTGTTACCTTTTAGGATAATCTTTTAGAATCTAAATTCGTAAATTATCAGAACCTTGCGGTAGGATTGGAGATCAGATCTCATGAATTAAATCTTTGAGATTCCTCTTTGGTTTAGGTACCATCATCTTTATTGGATATCCCACACAAAGAATTGATGATGGGAAAAGGTCCGTACTTAGCACTTCCCTTATCCTATTTTCATCCAACATGCCTATCCAAATTGAGCTTAAACCCAAAGCATGTGCGGCCAATTGTGAATATGCAGCTGCAAGTGTGGCGTCCTGTTGAGAGAATTTTTTGATCGTGTCTGGGGGAAAATTTAATTTTACCCTATCAGGGTTCATGCAAAATACAAGTACTACTGGAGCATTTACATATGGTTGATTATTTGCAGCCTGTACCAGCTTGTTCTTTACTTCTTGATTCTTTATGTGATATATCTCAAAACCTTGAAATCCGCCTGCCGTAGGCGCCGTATCTGCAGCTGCAAAAATCATTTCAAGCTTCCATTCTTCAACATCTCTATTTTCAAATTTTCTCTGTGATCTTCTAGTAAGCATAACATTGAAAATGTTTGTTTGCACGATGTCTTCTACATCGTGGCTTGGAACATCTTCTTTAGGGTATAGCAGTTGTGTACGCTTATCAGTAAACATTCTTGCAAAAATATCACTTGGAAAGGACACATACCAGTTATATCCTTCAAGTTATTAAAATGGATCCGTTCAAAATACAATAATCATTACAAGGATTTATCACTTTAAGTTTAAAACTTGGATTGGTTGCGATTAAATGTTTATAAACTATCTGTAGACTACCACTAGATGGTCAAAAATGGTTGGGAGAAAAAGACTTCAAATTCCACCAAAAACATCAAAGATTATCAACAACGACGCTTCGAACATCCAAGGTATAATTGAGACCATACAAAATAGTCTATTTGATATTACAAATGAAATTGCAAAAGTTCAGCCTAGATATGCTCAATCAGTTTCAAATTTTCAAGCTGAATATCTTGAGGCGACTAGGATGATAATTCAGACATTTGCTAATTTTCAAAGTAGTCTTATCAAGTTTAGTTGGACTGACTTTGATAGTAGATCCGTATTCTATACCGACCAAATTAAAAACCAAGTCATTATGTTAACAGAAAATATTATCAAAACCTGTGATATTTGGAATCAAATTACCCTTGATTCAATTGATATTTCAAAAGAGAATATAAAAATCTATACAGAAGCAATGACATCAATAGATATCCACCATAGAGATCTTATTAGCTCTTGGAACTCATATCTAATTCCAACATATAGCAAGTAATTAGAATAATTAGAATAATTTGTTACTAAAGTAGATACACAAAATTCAATTTATTGAAATTGATTCAACTAATTGGGACAAGTCGATTCTATAGTAATCAATCATAGCTGCGTCGTACTGTTGAACTATCTCAATTGGTTCTCCCTTGTTCTTCCTATTGGTAATTAGTTCCCTTTTAGAGTAGCTTGTAACATACGAGTAACCGCGTCTTCTAGCTTCTCTTAGAAATTCCGATCTAAGCATATGACCTCCTTTTTCTCCCAGGTATCCAGTTCTAATTGCAATCCATTCCATAAAAATAGAATTCATTTTACCCAAATTGTGATCGTTGGTACCATGTCTAAGAGATTCCATATGCACTGAATTCATTTTACCCAAATTTTCTTCGTACAAGCCGTATTTGGGTTTATGTTTTTCTAAGGGTCCACCTTTTACATACCCAACAATTTCTCCCATTTTACTGTTAATTCTAAGTGTGATTAGTATAGTTTTTGGGTCGTAAAGTGATTTTCGAAAGTCTCTATCAAATAAATTTGTAGGAGAGCAATATTCATAACGGATTTTCATAATCATATCGCACATATCACTAGTCATCTTATTTTTCGGATCCATAATATTTTCTAAGGATGTTACCAAGTTGATTTCATTTTTACGTAACGACGCCTTTATCTCGAGTTCCTTTTCCCAAGCTTCTCTAAAACCTTCAACATTATCAAAGAAATTTTTCCTCAATGCATCTGGTAGACTGTGTATTACCCTCTCAAACGTATCCCTATCCTCCTTTTGTTTAAGCATACTAAAAAATTCAACGGACTTTTCATTAATAACTTGTGAGTGCCATCCAATACCTCTTGCATTACGTCTTGCGAGCTCCTTAGCATAATTAAAATCACCCAAACAATATCCAGCGATTCGATCACATATAGACAAGTACAACCCTAGCTTTTCATAATGATTTCTTGTTTTAGTATCATTATGTTGAATACCTGCCAAGGAAAATAGTTCATGCATTCTTTTTAATGCATGTTCCTTTTGTACCCCTGCAAAAGGGTATGTTGTTCTATGTATTAATGCAATGACTATATTCAGATCTATACCAAACAAACGGATAAGCTTGCCCAGTTTTTCATCGTTCCTAATAAAGAGTTCAATATTATCCTCATTTGGCTTTTCAAATTCCTTTCTTGGGTCAAAATCATGAAAAAGCGCTGCTACAAAAAGATTTTTAATGTCTTTATCAGTAATCTTATTTTCTAATTTTTGGTTTCCTGCTGACAACAATGAAATAAAAGCAACTTCAAGATTATGATTAATTGTGTGATAGCCAGGATAATCTGATCCTAACCCATGTTTAGAAAATTCATATACTGCATGCCTAATAATTTTTGATGTTACTTTTTTATCAAAATTCATTTTTGCAGCCAATTCCAAAATCTTGTCTTTGTGGGACGCCTCTTCTGTTAGACCGATATTATATCGAGTCCACCATGGAAATAACCTAATTCGTTTATAATATTCATAACACCAGGGAAATGTCTTGCTAGGAGAAATACGATAAATTTCCTTTCTTGCGATTTTATTATTTTCCTCAACCATCACTGAGTGGCACTCTCACATAGAAAATACGATTAAATATAAAAAACTTATTATTGCAGATAATTGAAGCTTAGAAATACAATAAAGCGTATAATTACTATCATAAATTATTAAATAAATTGAATTATTATATATTTTTTCAGTGCTGCTTTGTTGATAATTTTGGAATGAGTCTCAATGCTTTGATAACCTAATCTACTGTCTGTAATATACTCAAGACCTTAAGATCATCATAATGACCCGTATCAAACCAGCGCATTTCTATACGCAGTTATCATTTCGGAGAAATTTTCATACACTACTCTACAGTAATTTGCTAGATTTTCAAATTCAGGATTTTTTCCATTTAAAATGTCATCTCGACTTATCCCAACTTCCTTCATTTCAGATCCATAAACTTTAGTCCAATCATGAATCATCTGGGATGTTACTTCTAGATGAAACAGTATCCCAATAGAGTTACCAAGTCTAAATGCTTGCGGATACAAACTAGATGAGGCCAATAATACAGCAGAACCTGGAAGTTCAAAAGTGTCTCCGTGCCATTGGAAGACCCTCATGTTATAATCACCTATTCCTTTGAAGATATCGTTCTTTCCTTTTTGATTTATAGTGACGTCGAACCATCCGATTTCTTTCTGTTTACCCTTATACACTCTTCCACCTAATGCTTGGGCAATCAGTTGTGAACCCAGACAGATTCCTAATAGAGGAACATGAAGGTTGTTGGCATTATTTATCAGAACTAGTTCTTCATTCAAATAAGGTAAGTGTTCATATACAGACATATACCCTCCCAAAATGACTATTCCTGCATATTTTTCAAGTTCCTTGGGTATTTTGTCCTTTTTAACATAAGTAGTCTCGATTACATAACCATCTGACTCAAACAATTCCTTCAAATTTCCAAGAGTTTCAATTTCTGTATTTTGGATAGAAAGGATGATATCTTTCAACTACCTGATTTTGAACTTATTCGGTATATCTAGTTATTCCAGAATACTAAAAAATCCAACTGTAAACCATAGTATAAGATTAAATAAAAAATCTACTATCTTCTTAATTGCTTATATCTAAAACATCCCGTGGTATGATCATTGACCATTCCTACCGCTTGCATCATTGCATAACATATTCTCGATCCTACAAACCTAAACCCTCTATTTCTAAGATCCTTGGAAATCATATCAGACTCTACCGATGTTGATGGAACTACCTTGTATGTCTTCCATGAATTTTGAATAGGTTTGTATCCTACAAAGTTCCAAATATAGGTATCAAAACTGCCAAATTCTTTTTGGGTTCTAATAAAAGCATTGGCATTGCTAACTGTTGCCTCTATTTTTTTCCTATTTCTAATGATTAATGGATTTAGGCAAAGTTCCTTAATTTTCATATTGTCATAATTAGCAACTAGTTCGACTTCAAAATTGTCGAATGCCTTTCGAAACTCTTGGCGCTTATTTAGAATAATACGCCAGCTTAGACCTGCCTGCATTCCCTCTAATACTAAAAACTCAAATAGCTTTCTGTCATTGTGAAGCGGAATTCCCCATTCTTTATCATGATAGTCTATCTCGATTTGGTCTTTTGCCCAATCACATCTTACATTCATTATAGTACTAGATTCTCCTAACAACATCACAGTTATTATTCTAAGCTTCCTGCAAATTGATTTTCTTAATAATGTCTAGCATCATGAAATTAGCAAATTTAGGTATTGCAGACGGATTTGATCGTCATCGAATAAAAAATTTATAACGAGACTTCTAAACAGAGTGATGGTAAGTCAATAGATTGATGCTATTACGACATTCTATACTGCTAAAGGTATTTGGATTTGTTGCGTTGTTGCTTGTCACCAAAGTAGCTATTCACCATTTTCAATTAGACTTTGTTGCCATAAGTCCTCTTGTTACTGCGTTTGTAGGTGGAGTAATTTTTATAATTGCAATTATTCTTGCAGGGACTTTATCTGATTATAAGGAGAGTGAAAAAATTCCCTCAGAGTTAGCTGCCTCGATTCTTATTCTCTATAAGGATGTTAGGCTCACAGGCACCGACAATGAAAAGATAAATGCCATACGCGAAAAAATAAGAAAACTGCTGACTACCGTTAATTCAAATTTTAAAAGCAATGTGTGGAAACAAAGGGACGTAAATTTGGCAATGGATGAGATAGATGAAGAAATTGTATATCTTGCACATAAAGGAACGGCTCCACAATTTATTGTGAGGCTGAGAAATGAGCTTGCCACAATTGATAGAATCTCAAATCGCATCGAGACAATAAAGGAAACTACATTCATCCCTGCCGCGTACAGTGTGGCACAATTAGCTGTAAGTGCAGCGATACTTACGTTACTATTCACGAATATTGATCGTTTTACTGATGGTATCATAATGACTGGTGTCATTTCATTAATTCTGATTAGCCTGATACTACTGATAAAGGATATGGATGATCCTTTCGAAGTGGGCAAGAAAACCTACGCAGACATAGACCTCAGTCTCATGTACAAGTTAGAAGACAGACTCAAGACTTTGTAAATTTTGTTGGATTTTCCTTCAAGATATTCTATGATAAAAAGGATTCCAGATGGAATTTCAATTTCCACACAATTTTTTGAAAAATGATTATTTGGGTCATCGACTCATCATAATAGTTCCTCTCTTGAGAACTTACCAGCTAGAACTTTACCGGGTTTTGATCTATAACCTGTGACGCCTACTCCGACAGCAATCATGACATCCTTATCATTCGCATGGGGTGAAAAAAAATCGGATACTGCGTCATCATAAAAAGTGGAGCCTGAAGCACCAATTTTTTCATTATAAGCAGATAAATAAATTCTCCCCGCCAATATGCCTGATTCAAATTGGCATAATCTATATCCTCTATTTCCTAATTTGTCCATTATCAATTTGATGTTAGACATGATATAAAATACAACACTTGCATCACTAAATAGAGATTGTTCTAAGCACAAATATCCCGACATATCTCTTCTAATATTATTTTCTAAGAGATTAATGGACTTATCCTTTCGGTTAAAAAAATATGCTCCTTTCTGGATGTTAGTTACATCATTTGCAATAAAATAAATATCTATTAGAGATTTTTTTTCACCAAAATCCGAAGATGTAGGTCGCGTCAGACTATATAGGATGTTTGAGAGTTGTTCGAATGTAATAGGTTCTCTCGAAAATTTTCTGCTCGAACCTCTTAAGAGTATTACATCAGATAGCGATTGTGAATTGTTTGGCATGGGCTCTATGTATTTTGAACATAATTTTACATAGTCATCTTCTGTTCCTTTAATTTCTTGCATTGATTTAATAGAGTGAGTCCATTGATGCACTTCATCAGTTGAATTGAGTGACGATGCATTATGTAATTTCCAGATCTGGTCATATTCAACTTCTTTGCCATTTGAAATAGGAACGATATCTGGAACAAATCTAGAAGGATATTGAATTTTGGTAGCCTCTTGTTTTGACAAACCAATTCCAATTGGTGCCAGAACAATCGAAGCTTCCTTATTTTCTTCAAGGCATAACAATTCATTTACAAATTTGTCTATGTATCCAGTAATCATTTTGGTATCCAAACTAAAGGACATAGCTGTGGCAATCAGATTCGCAGCAATCACACCTGAATCCCAGAACCAATGCCTGTATGAACGAGCCTGATATTTCCAAGCGTTTCGCCAGGCAATGGAGGTAAGTATTATTGTGAATGGTGAATTCTTTATTGCTTGTTCAAATCCCGCAGCTTCAGATAAAAACAGTCTATAATCACCTTCTCTCAATCTCGTTAGAGAGAACTCACCGGGACAGAAGTGATATACCCCTGCCTGTAGACCACTAATATTTCCGGAAACTAAATAGACTTCGATTGGGTACAGCGCACCA